>NZ_JBIWBA010000011.1:108110-108340 GCF_044760715.1 Lysinibacillus sp. NPDC098008 | reverse complement strand
CCCGTAGTGGAAATCAACGGCTTTACTTTATTTTATTGTAAAAGAAAAAAGACTGTAGGCAAACTCAAAATTCATTGAGTTTGTCTACAGTCTGAGGGGAGTTCAAATAATTTTTGAACTCCCCTTTTCTGTGCGAAAGCGAAGCGACAGCAACAAAATGTTTTCTGTGCGAAAGCGAAGCGACAGCAACAAAATGTTTTCTGTGCGAAAGCGAAGCGACAGCAACAAAC
>NZ_JBIWBA010000011.1:0-108013 GCF_044760715.1 Lysinibacillus sp. NPDC098008 | reverse complement strand
AAAATGTTTATCTGTGCGAAAGCGAAGCGACAGCAACAAAATGTTTTCTGTGCGAAAGCGAAGCGACAGCAACAAAAATGTTTATCTGTGCGAAAGCGAAGCGACAGCAACAAAATGTTTTCTGTGCGAAAGCGAAGCGACAGCAACAAAAATGTTTATCTGTGCGAAAGCTTTTGATTATTCTTCATTATTAAAATAGTTTAAAATGCCTTGATAAAGACCAAGTGTTGCTTGCTCACGGAATTTAGCCGTTGTAATTACTCGTTCCTCACTTGAATTACTCAGGAAGCCTAGCTCAACAAGAACAGCTTTTTGGCGATTTTCTCGTAGCACTAAAAAATTGCCTTGTTGTGTGCCACGATCTCTTAAATCAACCTTACTAGCAAGTCCATCATGAATCGCTTCTGCAAGCCCTTTTTGATTGCTATTCATATAGTAGGAAGTAAAGCCATTAATTGAGCTATCGTCAGTTGCATCATAATGAATGCTAATAAATGCATCTGCCTCATATTGATGGGCAATGGATACACGCTTTCTTAATGCTACATATTCATCAGATTCCCTTGTCATGACCACATTTGCACCAGCAGCACTCAACTTGGAAGCAAGAAGCGTGGCTGTTTTTAACGTAATATCCTTTTCCTCTGTACCACGTTGACCCGTTGTGCCATGGTCATTTCCTCCATGACCAGCATCCACCACGATCGTTAGTCCGTTTAATGTTCCTTTTTTACGAGGCGTTGTCTGTTCTTTTTGAGAGACAGTTGTTTTATCGGCACTTGTTGTGACAACCGAATTCGCAACAAAGGCTGTTCCGTCATCCAATTGTATTTCATAAAAATCATTTTTAACGCCTACAATTGGATAGGTTTTACCCGCATCGACACGCTCCACTACATCAGAGGCTGTTGAGGCATCTGTACGCAAGTTTGTCCCATTGTAGATAATTGTAACGGACTCTACTTCTTTTGAAGAGGAGGCTTTCGATGTGCTTTTTACCTGATTTGAAAATGTACCATAAAAGCTATAGACCCATCCTGTTTTTTTCTTATCATATTGAATTTGTACCCAATTATGCTCATGTGCAAGCACCTTAAAGGCCTGACCTTTTGTAACAGTGCCAACTTTTTTAGCATTTAAGTCTGGCTTTTTACGAACATTGAGGGTGTCTACTAAAATGGTAAAGGTCGTATCTTTATTAATAGTTGGTGTAGATACTTCTACAGTGTCCTCTTTGGATTCAGGTTCTTGTTTTTGCTCTTGTTCTTGTTCAGGGGAGCTGTCGTTAATCGTTACATAATCTTTAGAAACCCAGCCTGTTAGCCCATTCCAATCAATTTTAGCCCAGCCATCATTTTCTTTTAGCAGATTTGCTTGATTTCCTGTAGAAAGCTGCCCAAGAACAGCTGAAGAAATGTCTGGCTCTGTTCGAATATTTAAACGATCCACCTGTGCGATAACAGTTTTATGAATGCTTTGTGTAGCATTTGTCGATGTTGTGAGCCAAGAGGCAACCCAACCTTCATAGCTCCCAGCTTTTACTTGAATCCAATCACCTTCACGACCAATAGAGGTTAGTGGGTCACCTTCTTCTAACGTCGTAATAATGGGATAGGATAATCCGGGTCCCTCACGTAAATGAAGAATCGTCCCAGCTACTTTCAAGTCACTAGTATCAGCAAATGCGTTTTGAATATAGCCCTTATTTGGAAACGTAATTGTTACCATGAGTATAAAGATAATGATACTATGTAAAATTTTTTTCCTCATCAGATTCCTCCTATTCCTTGTGTTATTTTATCATGCTTTTATACGAGAATTCGTGGTAAAAAGGTAATGGAATTTGCTATTTTCGTAACTGTTTTATGAAAAATACAAAAATAGTTGACATTAGCTTACCTAGTGACTAACATAAAGAGTAATCGAAAAATGATTAATCGCTTATGACCAAGCAAGTAGCGTATACCTCTATTGGAAAAGAGAGGGAAAGACTTAGGCTGCAATCTTTCCTACAAAAACGTATAGCGCGAATAACACTTGAGAGGCTTTTTTCTGAAAGGTATGACTTAGTAGGAAAAAACGGAATCGGCCGTTATCCGATTATGAGGAGGACACATGCTATTATTTGTG
Source organism: Lysinibacillus sp. NPDC098008 (assembly GCF_044760715.1). Taxonomy (NCBI): domain Bacteria; kingdom Bacillati; phylum Bacillota; class Bacilli; order Caryophanales; family Bacillaceae; genus Lysinibacillus; species Lysinibacillus sp. NPDC098008. Next base: position 105,883 of record NZ_JBIWBA010000011.1, on the reverse strand, counting down.
TCAACTAGGGTGGAACCGCGGAAGCTAATACAGCTCTCGTCCCTTGCAATTGCAAGGTGACGGGAGCTTTTTTTGATTCACTCAATTTGGATGAGCATTCGCTCAAAAGTGATAAAGAACCACTCAATGCAAGGGAGAATTTGCTCTAAAGCAGTGGGGAACCACTCAAATTTAAAAGGAAACTCGCTCAAAAGTAGTGAAGAGTCACTTAATTCCAAGGTCCCCTGCTACATCATAAGCAATCTATACAGGAGGGAATTACATGAGTTTTAAAGTGCCACGAGGGACACAAGATATTTTGCCGGGGCAGTCTGAAAAATGGCAAAAGGTTGAAGCAATTATTCGTGATATTTGCCGTGTGTACCGTTATAACGAAATCCGTACACCTATTTTTGAGCAAACGGAGTTATTTGCACGTGGTGTTGGTGAAACAACGGATGTTGTGCAAAAAGAAATGTATACATTTGAGGATCGTGGGGGACGTTCATTAACATTACGTCCAGAAAATACAGCAGGTGTTGTACGTGCCTATGTCGAGCATAAAATGTTTGGTGCGCCTGATCAACCAGTAAAACTTTCTTATTTAGGACCAATGTTCCGCTATGAACGACAACAAGCTGGGCGCTATCGTCAGTTTGTCCAATTTGGTGTAGAAGCCATTGGTTCAGCAGACCCTGCAATAGATGCAGAAGTTATTGCTCTTGCCATGGATATTTATGAATCAGTAGGCTTAAAGGATTTAAAATTAGTGATTAACTCCCTTGGTGATAAAGTGACACGTGATACACACCGCACAGCTCTATTACAACATTTTGAGCCGCATATCCATGAGTTCTGCACAGATTGTCAAAATCGTTTACAGAAAAATCCATTACGTATTTTAGATTGTAAGGTGGACCGTGAGCATCCATTAATGCAAACAGCTCCAGCATTAACAGACTTCCTGACTGAAGAATCAGCCGCTTATTTTGCACAAGTAAAAACATATTTAGATACACTTGGCATTACATATGAGGTTGATCCAAACCTTGTAAGAGGGCTTGATTATTACAATCATACAACATTTGAAATTATGTCTACAGCGTCAGGCTTTGGTGCGATTACAACGCTTTGTGGTGGCGGACGCTATAATGGCTTAGTCCAAGAGATTGGTGGTCCAGATGTACCGGGGATTGGTTTTGCTTTAAGTATTGAACGCTTATTATTAGCACTTGAAGCAGAGGGTGTTGAATTAGATACAGCATCAGGGCTAGATGTTTATGTTATTGCAATGGGCGATGAAGCGAAACAAAAGGCTGTAGAATTAACAAGTACATTCCGTGCGAAGGGTCTTGCGACAGAAATGGACTATTTAGACCGTAAAATGAAAGCACAAATGAAATCTGCAGACCGCCTAGGTGCAAAATATACGCTTGTTCTTGGTGAAACAGAGCTTGAGGAGCAGGCGGCAACAGTGAAACAGATGGAATCTGGAGAACAACAAAAAGTTGCATTTTCAGAATTAGTAAATTACCTATTACAACAATCATAAAACCGAATTGAAGAGATTTTGGAGGAATTAACTATGGCTACAAGAACACATGCTAGTAACGAACTATCGGAAGCGTTACAGGGTGAAAAAGTTGTATTAAAAGGATGGGTGCAGCGTCGTCGTGACCTTGGTGGGTTGATTTTTATTGATTTACGTGATCGTACTGGTATTACACAAGTTGTGTTTAGTCCTGATGTTGCAGAAGCACATGCATTAGCGGATAAAGTGCGCAATGAATATGTGATTGAAGTAGAAGGAACAGTGCTGCTTCGCGCTGAGGATCAAATTAATCCAAATGTACCAAATGGTAAAATCGAAGTAGAAGCGACAAAATTAGTTGTCATTAATACAGCAAAAACAACACCATTCCAAATTGAAGATCGCACAGATGTATCAGAGGACCTACGTTTAAAATATCGTTATCTTGACCTTCGTCGTCCAGTGATGTTCGATACATTTAAAATGCGTTCAGATGTTACGCGTACAATTCGTAACTTCCTACAAAACGAAGGCTTTTTAGAGGTAGAAACACCAATTTTAACTAAATCTACACCAGAGGGCGCTCGTGACTATCTAGTGCCATCACGTGTTCATGAAGGTGAATTTTATGCATTGCCACAATCACCTCAATTATTTAAGCAATTATTAATGGTTGCTGGCTTTGAAAAATACTTCCAAATTGCGCGCTGCTTCCGTGATGAAGACTTACGTGCTGACCGTCAGCCAGAGTTTACACAGGTTGATATTGAAACAAGCTTCTTGACGCAGGAAGAAGTATTAGAAATGAACGAGCGCTTAATTCAGGCGGTTATGAAAGAAGTAAAAGGCATTGATATTCCTGCACCATTCCAGCGCATGAAATATCAAGAGGCGATGGATCGTTATGGTTCAGATAAGCCAGATGTACGCTTTGGCTTAGAGTTAGTGGCATTAAATGATATTTTTGATGGCTGTAGCTTTAAAGTGTTTGCGGATACTGTAGCACAAGGCAAACAAGTAAAAGGTATTAATATTAAAGGAGCAGCGGATAACTATTCTCGTAAGGATATGGACGAGCTAACAAAATTCGTTGGCATCTATGGTGCAAAAGGTCTTGCTTGGTTAAAGGTAACAGAAGAAGGCTTGAATGGCCCAATTGCAAAATTCTTTGATGAAGCATTAACAACAGCATTAATTGAACGTATGGGAGCAGAAGTTGGCGATATTTTAGTATTTGTAGCGGACAAAGCATCTGTTGTAGCCGCTGCATTGGGAGCACTTCGTACAAAATTAGGGCAAGACTTAAACTTAATCGATGAATCACAATTTGCTTTCCTATGGATTACTGACTGGCCATTATTTGAATACTCGGAGGAAGATGGACGCTACTATGCAGCGCATCATCCATTTACACGACCATTTGATGAAGATATCCCATTAATGGATACAGATCCTTCAGCAGTACGAGCACAAGCATATGATATCGTCTTAAACGGCTACGAACTTGGTGGTGGCTCATTACGTATTTACGAACGTGATCTACAAGAAAAAATGTTTGAATTACTTGGCTTCTCAGAAGAAGAGGCACAAGCACAATTTGGCTTCTTATTAGAGGCGTTTGAATATGGTGTACCACCACATGCGGGCCTTGCTTTTGGTCTTGACCGTTTTGTGATGCTATTAGCAGGTCGTACAAATTTACGTGATACCATTGCATTTCCGAAAACAGCAAGTGCAAGCTGCTTGCTAACAGAAGCACCAAGTGAAGTATCACCTGACCAATTAAGTGAGCTAAGCTTGGCAATTAAAGCATTTAGAAAATAATCAATATTACAAAATACCTGGATTTTCTAGCAAAAATTGCTGGGAATCTAGGTATTTTTTGCGTTTTTATAAAAAACAAAGTTTATAAGAGAAAATCGTTTGAATTATCAGAAAAGGGATGGTATGATATCTGTAATACGAATCCTGATGTGTTTGTCTAACTGCTAACGCTACTTCACAGTTTTGACCGAACATTATTGAATCGGGAGCCTTTATTTTGTAGCGGCAAACATGCCCCTATTTAAGGGGACGTTTAAAGCTATAAAGCGGGCACCCACCTGCGAATTGCGGGTTCAAAACGAATGTTTTTTGGCATTACGGCACAATCGGGATTCGTCCTATACATAAGCAAAAAGAGAGCGATGCTAGGTGCAAGCTCTTTTTTTATTGTTGCAAGCAGAAAAATTGAGAGAATAGCAAGCGATTCCTTTTTATTTTCGTGAAAGTAGCCTATAATTGGAATAGATTAAAATACGCTTTAAACCCTCATTATAATAGCGTTTTATCGTTATTGTTATCACCAACATTATATGAGGCAATAAGGATGGTGCAAGCGTTGGTAGAGAAGAATTCTCCTATACCTATTTATATACAAATAGAAGAAATTATTAAGCAACGGATTGATTTAGAGGAATATAGAATTGGTGAAACAATTCCTTCCGAGCGAGAGCTATCATTACAGTTTAATGTTAGTAGAATGACTGTTCGTCAAGCGATTACAAATCTTGTGAATAGCGGTTTGTTGTATCGAGAAAAAGGAAGAGGAACATATGTAGCGAATCCGAAATTAGAGCAGCCATTGCAAGGGTTAACAAGCTTTACCGAGGATATGCGTGCAAGAGGGATGGAGCCGAGCAGTAAGGTGTTGCGTTTTGAAAAAATAATGCCGCCAGTGGATATTGCAAAGGATTTAATGATATCGCCTAAAGAAGAAGTCTTCTTTGTTGTGCGAATTCGAAATGCTGATGCACAACCAATGGCTATTGAAAGAACGTATATTCCTGTTAAAATTTATCCAAAATTAGATGAACAACAATTAATGGGCTCTCTTTATGCATTAATTGAAACAGCATCTCACCAAAAAATTGGCAATGCGATTCAACAAATGGAGGCAGCCATCGTTTCTAAAGAGGATAGTAAATTATTGCAAATTCATCCAACAGCGCCTGTGTTAATTATTAAACGGACTAGTTATTTATCAGACGGTAAGCCATTTGAGCTTGTGCGTAGTACGTACCGAGCGGATCGCTATAAATTTACAAGTGAAATTAAAAGGTGATTATATGCATGCATATTTTTCTGAAATCGAAAAGTTAATCGAGATTGTCAAGAAACAGGAGGCTGCTTGTATTCAGGAAGCAGCACAAATTATAATACAACGCCTTCAGAAGGGTGGCATTATTCAATTATTTGGCTGTGGTCATTCTTACCTTTTAGCACAGGAGGCTTTTTATCGTGCTGGTGGTTTAGTGCCTGTGCGACCAATTTTTATTGAACCTTTAACATTACAGGCAGGAGCCTTAGCCTCATCTGAAAATGAAAAAGACCCAACGATTATTGAACGGTATAAGGAGCAATTTGACTTTCATGAACACGACACATGTATTGTGATTTCAACCTCAGGAAGAAATGCAGCTCCTATTGATGCGGCATTATTAGCAAAGGATGCAGGCGTATTTGTCCTCTCCCTGCAATCACTTGCCTATAGCGAACAGTCAGCACACCATCAGAGCGGCCAACGCTTAGAGGAGGTTGTTGACCTTGTGCTAAATACACATATACCAATTGGTGATGGTATATTGCATTGGCATCATATGCAATATGCACCTGCCTCAACCGTTATTGGCTCGCTTTTATTAAATGCGTTGTTTAGTGAAGTTATTGAGCAAATGGCACAATCATCAACAGCATTACCTGTCTTTATTAGCAATAATGTTGATGCAGATGGATCTTATAATGAACGGATGATTGCCAAATATCAACATCGCATTAAATTTACATGAAAATGGAGGCATTATAAATGAAAAAAACGTATAAAATTACGACATCAGAAGGCGTTCATGCAAGACCAGCAGCATTACTTGTAGCTGCCGTAACACCATTTGAAAGTGATGTTGAATTAAAGCATAATAACAGGTCTGTTAATTTAAAATCTATTATGGGTGTGATGTCCTTAGGAGTAACACCAGGTAGTGTAGTAGAAATTACAGCTAATGGACCAGATGCTGAAAAATTATTGCAAACAGTAACAGAGCTAATCGTATCGAAGGCAATCGGAGAAGAATGCTAATTGCTGGAGAAAATTGCTCAATGTAGAGTAGATTTCGCTCAATAACAGCGGACAAGCGCTCAAATGAGGGCACGACCTACTTAATTTATTATAATAGAACTTATGGGGGTAAATGGATTTGCTAAGAAATCTATTTATCCCTTTTAAATTTTTACTTGCTAAATACCTTGAGAAAATGTAAGATAGGCTTGCTTTATCTTAGCATTTAACTAGGTTTACTAATAAAATTTCATAGATGGAGAGTGTCAGGATGTTACATCAATTTTCACGTAACGAGCTCGCTATAGGAACAGAGGGGCTTGAGAAATTAAAAAATACAACAGTAGCCATTCTTGGTGTAGGTGGTGTTGGGTCATTTGCCGCTGAAGCATGTGCAAGAAGTGGCATCGGTCGCATTATTTTAGTGGATAAGGACAATGTAGATATTACCAATGTTAATAGACAATTAGTGGCGTATCTTTCTACAATCGGTAAGTCTAAATCAGCGATTATGAAGGAACGTATTGCCGATATTAATCCAGCATGTGAAGTGATTGATATGCATATGTTTTACACAGAAGAAACATATGAAGAATTTTTTGCACAAGGCATTGATTATGTGATTGATGCTAGTGATACAGTGATGTATAAAATTCATATTATGAAAGAATGTCTAAAGCGTAATATCCCGATTATCTCTAGTATGGGTGCGGCAAATAAAATGGACCCTACTCGCTTCCAAATTGCTGATATATCAAAAACACATACAGACCCTCTAGCTAAAATCATACGTACAAAGCTACGCAAAGAAGGAATTCATAAAGGTGTAACAGTTGTCTTTTCAGATGAAAGCCCAATTGTTGTGCGTCCAGATGTTGTGGAGCATGTAGGAAAGCCTGATGCAGCAATTCGTAAAGCAAAAATGCCGCCTTCTTCCAATGCCTTTGTACCTTCAGTGGCAGGCTTAATTGCGGCAAGCTGGGTTGTGAACACTATTTTACAAGATGTAAAAATTACACGTGTACAAGGTTAATCGTATTGAAAAATAGTTGCCTTTCTCATTGTGAGGCAGCTATTTTTTGTATGTTACAATAAGGGCACTGTAAAGGGGGGCGTTTGTAAATGGAGAAAATTTATCAAATGGAGTATAAAGGCTTAAATCTTTTCGATGAAATTAGTACAGTAGAGTTGGCGATAGATGAACAGCAGCAAACGATCCATATTTTTGATATTGGACAGGTTGTTAGCCCGATTTTTAACTTTGATGTATCTGCCTATGAGCCATCAGATGGTTTTTATCAAATGGCAGATATACTTCGACATAAACGAATATTAACAAATCAGCAAACCGCTAGTGATATAACGCTTAATGAATGGTTAATACAGAACAAAGCCTATTTTTATCGTCCAAAACAGCGCATCATAAAATATGCACAGGGAAGCATTCTCGAAATCATTGATCAGGCAAAGGACTTAGGTCTTTTTGACGACTATGTACAAAAAATATAATTTTATCAAAATAGTTCGCGTTATGTATATAAAATGCTAATAATTCACGAAATTGTCTTATTTTTTTCATGTACTCCCTTATCTATTTGGTTTATTGCTATAATTTGAGTAATACCAATGGATAATCAATTGTTTGGGATGTTCAAAGCTACTCAGTGAATAGCCATGACGTTAAAATAACAAATGATATGGGAGAGTGAGAAAAATGGAAATTCAAGTAATTCGTGACCATCTAGATATTGTAAAGCTTCAAGAGAAAATGAATGATATTGTATTTGATTATTTGGATACTTCTAATAATTACCCAAAGGCGATGAGAGAGTTAAATCCTTTATATAGACAAGCAACAACTTTTTATAAAGAGTATATTGATAAACGAGCAGGGGAGTTACCGAATGCGAATACGTATTGGCATTTATTCGTCGACTGCTATGCAAAGCTATGCTATTTTTTAGCAGAAGCAACCTATTATTCATCGAATGCCCTACAAAAAACGCCTGAACAGGTGGAGCATTTATTAAAAGTAGCTGCCTATTCGCTGCCAAATATTGTACAGGAAGAGAATGAACAATTACTAACGGCTATTTTTGACCTTATGATGGAAGTTCTAGAGGATAAAGAAAAAGTGGCAGTGATACGCAATGAAGTTCTTGCACAGCAAGGTGACATAAAGCAATGTCTTCTTCAGCTTAAAGTATTTGTCGATCATGAAATATCTGCGTAAACAATACAACCAACTTTTGCTTTGAAAATAGCTTATACGTTTAGAATCTATATGACTTCTACAATGATATTTTGTTTTTCTACAACATTTGCTGTTGAAAAATAGGATGGATGAAGTTTCATAGATTCTTTTTTTATCTTGGTTTAGCAAATTCTTTATGTATCGAAAGCATTGGTGACAGGTACAATTACACTGGAGCGTAATTGATTGTACAGAAAGTAAAAAGCTATGTTTTGGAAAAGGTATTTATAATTTTTTGTCGAATTATAGTTAAAAACAGGTAATTTGTATAGTGTGAGTCTGTAAACTTGGAATGAAGGGGGCTAGGCAATGCTTGTAAATGGTATCGAAATAGATGTAGCAAATTTGGAAAAACCACTATTACTTGTGAGTGAGGAAGATGAGCTTTTATTTCAACGACTACTACAGCCAACGATTGAGCATCAGCTTATTCAATGTCAATTAGCACTCTCTACAAGGAAATCCATTTCATTGGTAAAGGATATTTGGCTAGCAATGTACAGAGATCGAGAAAAATTATATGTCAATAGCGGTCATGCCATGTTGTATCCGGTTCGTTTAATTTTATTTGAATTAGTGACACAGGCAGAGTATTTCCAACGTTTAGCAAAAAAATCACGCGGTGACGAATGCCTTTCCTTTATGTATGCGGTCATTCTTTTACAATTTGTGTTGCAGTGGCTGAAGGAGCGTTTTCGTGATAATCAAGAGGTCTATAGTACACTAAGGTTGCTCTATCGAGTGAGTGATGATGAAGTACGTCAAGAGCAATGTTTTGAAACAAGAGAGCAAAAAGTGGCACAGGCTGTTGCGGTTAAAGCTATTCGCTTTGAAGTGCGGGAACATACACAAGAATTTACAAGTCTTTTGTATCAATCGTATAAATTGATTGCATTTTTGCATAATAAAGTAAATGAAGAAGGTGGGGAAAAACCAATTTTGCCCTCACTTCGCAATATAGCAGAAACATTAAATCGATTTTATCAAGAGCGCTACACAACAAATAACCCTAGCTTTACAGGATAATTGCTTAAACAGCTTATCCTGTTTTTTTGTATAAAAAGTAACATCACTTCCTGCAAGCGATGTTACTTTTTATGAAAGGATTTTAGCTTTTCGTAGATGCCTGCCATGCGCTTTTCTTCACCTGCAATAACAGGTTTATAAAATTCTATGCCCTCAAGTTCATCTGGTAAGTATTGCTGGTCTACCCAGCCTCCAAATGTGCCGATGGGTGTATTATGTGGATATTGATAGCCGACATGTCCTAAATCTTTTGACCCTTCGTAATGAGCATCACGTAAATGATGAGGAATATCACCTGTTTTGCCTTCATGAATCGCAGCAATGGCTGCATCAATTGCTGCAATGGCTGAATTCGATTTTGAGGCTAGACACATTTCAATCACAGCATTAGCAAGCGGTATCCGTGCTTCTGGTAATCCGAGGCGTTCGGCTGCTTGGACAGCAGCTAACACATGAGGTCCAACCGTAGGATTCGCAAGCCCAATATCCTCATATGCCATGACAAGTAAGCGTCTACTAACAGCCACTAAATCGCCTATTTCTAATAAATGTGCTAAGTAATATAGGGCAGCGTTTGTATCACTACCACGTACAGATTTTTGCAAGGCAGAGAGCAGATTATAAAAATGTGAGCCCTTTTTATCGCCATAAACACCAATTCGGCTACTTAGATGCTCAATAATATGATCTGCTACAACCGTTTGACCGTCCACTTCATCACTTGCATAGTAAATGGACTCTAGCAATGTTAATGCTTTTCGTGCATCTCCGTTTGCTGCTCCAGCAATTAGCTCGATTTGTGCTGTTGTTAAGCCAAAGTGATATTTCCCTAATCCACGCCTATCATCAGCAAGTGCTTTTTGAATCAGCTCAATAATATTGTCCTTTGTCAGTCGCTTTAGCTGATAAATTTCTCCGCAGCGTGAACGAATCGCTGGATTTACATCATGATAAGGGTTTTCTGTTGTAGCACCAATTAATACAATCGAGCCATTTTCAACATGTGGCAGTAATGTATCTTGCTGTAATTTATTGAAGCGATGAATTTCATCTAAAAACAGCAGGACTTTTCCTGAGATTCTAGCTTCTTGTACAATATCCTCAACATCCTTTTTACCAGCTCGTGTGGCATTAAGGGCAAAGAAGGGAAGCTTTGAGCTGCCTGCGATGGCATTAGCAATCGATGTTTTACCGATGCCTGGTTCACCATAAAGCAACATAGAGGGTACATGTCCATTATGAATCATTTTATAAAGCGCTGTATTGGGTCCAATGAAATCCTGATGACCTACAACCTCATCAAGGGTTAAGGGACGCATGCGAAAAGCGAGTGGTTCATTGTGCACAATCATTTCTCCTTTCAGCTCTTGTACGGCTCATATAGCTATTGAAGCAACATTTATTAGTATATCATATCCTTCGAGGTGTATTTCCGAGTTATTCAAGAGGAGATTATGATATACTGTTGATAGTATTTTTGACTAGACTAATTGAGGGTGATAAAATGAAAATTTCAACAAAGGGCCGTTATGGGCTAACAATTATGATTGAATTAGCAAAACATTACGGGGAAGGTCCTATTCCTTTGCGTAAAATTGCGGCTGAAAAGGAGCTTTCTGAGGCATATTTAGAGCAATTGGTATCACCGCTTCGTAATTCAGGCTTAGTAAAAAGCGTACGTGGTGCTTATGGTGGCTATATGCTAGCAAATCCACCTAGCGAAATCTCAGCAGCACATGTCATTAGTGTATTAGAGGGACCAATTCAACCAGTAGAGGGTATTGAAAATGAAGAAGCACCGCAACGAGAGCTATGGCTACGCATTCGTGATGCTGTAAAAAATGTGTTAGATACAACAACAATTGAAGATTTAGCACAATATACGGAGGAAAATGTAGTGGAAGGCTACATGTTCTATATTTAAAATGTTTAAGTGAAGGCGTTGCTCATAATATGCTATGTTGTCTTTAGCAATATGAGCTTTAGCGCTTTTTAATTCAAAGGAGTTTTCAATATGAATTCATATATTTATCTCGATCATGCAGCCACATCCCCGATGAATGAGCAAGTCATTGAAGCGATGACGACGGCAATGCAGCAAGTGTTTGGCAATGCCTCAAGTATTCATGGGGCTGGTCGAGAGGCACGTAAATATTTAGATGATGCGCGTGAGGTATTCGCTCAGTCCATTGGTGCCAAGGCGGGAGAAATTATCTTTACAAGTGGTGGTACAGAGGCTGATAATACAGCTATTTTAGGAACTGCCTATGCTCGTGCTAAAGAAGGCAAGCATATTATTACAACACAAATTGAGCATCATGCGGTGTTGCATACTTGTGAAAAACTTGAACGTGATGGCTTTGAGGTAACATATTTACCAGTGGATAAAACGGGGCGTGTAGCTACCAGCGATGTTCAAAAGGCGCTGCGTGAAGATACAATTTTAGTGACGATTATGTATGGGAACAATGAAGTTGGCACTATTCAGCCGATTGCGGAAATTGGCGAGCTTTTACGTGATCATACAGCTACATTTCATACAGATGCGGTACAGGCTTATGGCTTAGAGGTCATAGATGTAGCTGCATTACAGGTAGATTTATTAAGCGTGACTGCCCATAAAATAAATGGTCCTAAAGGTATTGGCTTCCTGTATCAAAAAGCAGGAACGCCTTTAGCAAGCTATGCATTAGGGGGCGCACAAGAGAAGAAACGCCGTGCAGGGACAGAGAATATTCCTGCTATTATTGGCTTTGCAGCAGCCATGCAAGTTGCAAATAAGTTGCGTGAAGAAAAGCGTTCACTATACAATCACTTTAAGCAAATAATGCTTGATGTTTTTTCAAAGGAAAACTTAACATTCCATATAAATGGAAATCAGGATGCTTCACTGCCGCATATTTTAAATATTAGCTTTGAAGGCATGGAAGTGGAATCCTTTTTAGTGAATCTTGATATGGCTGGCATTTGTGCATCCAGTGGCTCAGCATGCACAGCAGGCTCCATTGATCCATCCCATGTGCTAGTTGCGATGTTTGGTCAGGGTGCGGAGGAACTTCGCAATTCTATTCGCTTTAGCTTTGGGCAGGATTTAACAACGGAGGATGTACGAAAGGCAGCTGAAAAAACGGCTAAAATCGTACAAAGACTAGCGAAAAAATAATCATAAAGTATTATAGCAATTAGATAAAAGAAAAGGTGACCACAATGAAAGAAACACGTGACCCCTCACAAATTCGTGTTGTCGTTGGCATGTCGGGTGGGGTAGATTCCTCAGTTGCTGCATATCTTTTAAAACAACAAGGGTATGAAGTAATCGGGATTTTTATGAAAAACTGGGATGATACAGACGAAAATGGTGTTTGTACAGCAACAGAAGATTATGATGATGTGATCAAAGTATGTAATCAAATTGGCATTCCATATTATGCTGTTAACTTTGAAAAACAATATTGGGATAAAGTATTCTCCTATTTTTTAGAAGAATATAAGGCGGGACGTACACCAAACCCTGATGTGATGTGCAATAAAGAGATTAAATTTAAAGCCTTTTTAGAGCATGCCATGAGCCTTGGGGCAGATTATTTAGCAACAGGTCACTATGCACGTATTGATCGTAGCAGTGATGGCGAGGTCAAAATGTTGCGCGGTGTTGATGATAATAAAGACCAAACGTATTTCTTAAATCAGCTATCACAGGAGCAGTTAGCACATGTTATGTTCCCAATTGGTGATATTGAGAAAAAAGAAGTGCGTAAAATTGCTGAAGAAGCAGGCCTTGCAACAGCTAAGAAAAAGGATTCAACAGGTATTTGCTTTATTGGTGAACGTAATTTTAAAGAATTTTTAAGTCAGTATTTACCTGCACAGCCTGGTAAAATGGAAACCATGGATGGTGTTGTAATGGGGCAGCATGATGGCTTAATGTACTATACACTTGGTCAACGTCATGGTCTTGGTATTGGTGGAGATGGTGAGCCATGGTTTGTTTTAGGAAAAGATTTAGAGCGTAATGTTCTTCTTGTAGGACAAGGCTTCCATAATGAGTATTTATATTCTTCCTCATTAACAGCTGTTAAAATGAGCTATACATCAACAAAAGCATTGCCTGGGAAATTTTCTTGTACAGCAAAATTCCGCTACCGTCAAACAGATACACCTGTGGAAGTGGAGATTTTACCAGATGGACGTGCACATATTACATTTGCAGAGCCTGTACGTGCGATTACACCAGGGCAAGCTGTTGTACTCTATCATGGAGAAGAATGTCTTGGTGGCGGCACAATTGATGAGGTCTTTAAACATAACGAAAAGCTAACATATGTTGGATAGTTTGCGTTTAGACTGCTTTTATGCATAAAAGCAGTCTTTCGCTACATAGAGGTGAATAAATAAATGGATTATAATGAACAAGGTATTCAAGCATTTCAAGAAAAGCGTTATGAGGATGCTGCCCAATTGTTTACAAAGGCAATCGAAGCAGCGCCTGATAATGCTATTGGCTATATTAATTTTGGGAATTTATTAGCTGTGTTAGAGGATACAGAGCGTGCAGAGCGTTTTTTCCAAAAGGCGATTACTGTTGATGAAACGGCAGCTACTGCTTATTATGGCTTAGCTAATTTGTATTATAATGCAGAGCGTTATGCAGAGGCGGCGAAGCTGTATGAACAAGCACTAACCTATCAAATCGAAGGTGCAGATGTTTATTATATGTTGGGAAAATGCTTTGAGCGCATGGAAAATCCAAAATTAGCACTACCATATTTACAGCGTGCGGTAGAACTTGCTCCTGACGATACACAAATTCGTTTAGCCTATGCCATTGTATTATGTGCGCTTGAAATGTTTCAGGAAGGGAAAAAGGAGCTGGATTTATTAATCGAGCAGGATTGGAATAATGCAGATGCCCACTATAATTTAGGTGTGCTTTATGCTGTATCCACGGAGCAAACAGAGGATGCCATGTATCATTTGAAGCAGGCATTTACACTACAACCTGAATATGACCAAGCACGTTATATTTACGATATGATTGCTCAGCGTTTTAACTAACTATAGAAAAAGCAGCAAGTATCACTTGGTGGACTTGCTGTTTTTTATCCCACATTAATAGGCTGTAAGACACCTCCACTAATTGAAGGTTCAATTCTTTCCTCTTTTATTTTCTCTTCAAACTTGTTAATGTATGACATGCAGGAAAGGAACAAGGTGACAACATGAATAAAGTATTTATTGCACTATTATTGGTAACAGCGCTTGCAGCAATTGAAGGAACAATTGTTAGTACCGCTATTCCAAGTATTACAGCTGATTTATTAGGTGTAGACTTAATAAGCTGGATTTATTCTGCTTACTTATTAGCCTCTGCCATTGCAGCGATTATTTTTGGTAAGCTAGCCGATTTATTTGGGCGTAAGCGGATGATTATTATAGGTATTATTATTTTTTTAATCGGCTCCATGTTATGTGGTTTAGCACAATCAATGGAGCAACTAATTGTCTTTCGCGCAATTCAGGGAATTGGTGCAGGTTCGATTTTACCTATTACATTAACAATGGTTGGCGAGCTATTCCAGACTGAAAAAGCACGAGCAAAAGGACAAAGCTATTTAAGCATGGTATGGGGCGTATCGGGTGTTGTCGGACCGTTATTTGGCGGCTTTATTGTTGACCAAGTATCATGGCATTTTATCTTTTTTATTAATGTACCATTCGGTTTAGCTTCTATTTATTTGATTGTTAAACATTATCAAGAGCAGATAGAGGCCGTGAAGCGTAAAATTGATTATCTCGGTGCGACATTATTTACAATTGGTATGGTGGCCCTTTTATATGTGATTATTGACAATAGTAAAACACAAGCTTGGTTATCAAGCCAATCACTGTTAATGTTCGGTATTGCCATTGTTTTTTTAAGCATTTTTGTATGGGTGGAGCTTCGAGCAGAGGAGCCAATTATTCCATTAACGTTGTTTAAAAATGGTCGTCTTATGGTGATTAATGCATTAACATTAAGTGCTATGTCGATTGTAATTGGCGTAACTGTTTATATTCCAATATTTGCCCAAAGTGTTCTTGGCAAAAATGCGACGCAGGCAGGTTTATTATTAACACCAATGTCTGTTTTTTGGACGGTCAACTCCATTACAGCAGGTTATTTAATCGGACGTTTAACGAATAAGCGCATTATTCAAATGGGGACGATTTTACTCATAGTAGGAGCGATTTTGCTCGCAAGATTATCTGCAGGCTCTAGTGATTACAGCGTTTATATTGGATCTTCATTAATTGGGCTTGGTATGGGCTTTATTATGCCGATGCTGATGATTTCTATTCAAAAGGTAGCTCATCCAAAGCAGCTTGGTATATCCATTGGTTTGAATTCTTTTACAAATACATTTAGCCAAGCGGTAGGTGCAGCATTATTTGGGATGATTTTTAACCTAGCAACAAGTGAAAAAATAGCTTCTTTAGAGAAGGGCGAAATTCAATTAAATGGTGAATTCGCGAAAGGCGGCTTTAGCATTGACGAAGTAAGCTTTTTAAAGGAAACGATTGCGAATGGTGTTAGCTATGTTTATATTACAGCTTTTGTATTTGCCATTTGTGCTCTTATTTTCTCCTTCTTTATCGCCACAAAATCGAAAGAGCTTAGGTAGAATCTGCATAACTTCTGCAAAAAAAGCACAAACCCTTGTTTTATGGTTTGTGCTTTTTTGCATATAGTAAGGCGAATTTTGGAGAGAAGCTTTTCGAGTGAACTCGAAAAATCTGAAAGCCATTACGCCCCAGCGTAATGGCTTTATCTATCAATCGGTAGCTGTGTTAAATATTTAGCCAGATGGGATATGGGGGTGCTGTCTAGGACAGTTGATTCAGCTTCATTTTCCTTTAAAATATTAATTTCCTTATTTAGTCGTTCCATTTTACGATCCAGTTCCGCTGCTTGTAGAGCGGCTTCCTTTAGTTCTCTACGAATATGCTCTGGTACTTCTTTGTTGTATTTATAATAAATTTTATGCTCAAGGCTTGCCCAAAAATCCATGGCAATGGTGCGAATTTGAATTTCTGTGTACACCTTTTCCATGCGATCAGACATAAAAATTGGGACTTTTATAATCAGGTGTAAGCTTTGATAGCCATTTTCTTTTGGATTGGCAATATAGTCTTTGATCTCTACAATTTCAATATCATTTTGTGCCTGTAACATAGCACTAACTTTATAAATATCTTCTACAAAGGAACATGTAATACGAGCGCCTGCTATATCACGAATATTTTCGCGAACAGCTTCTAGTGATGGATGAATGCCTCTTTTCATAATTTTAGCTAGAATACTTTTAGGTGATTTCATACGTGTTGAAACATGCTCGATTGGATTGTATTCATGAATAAGCTTAAATTCTTCTTGTAAAATATTAATTTTTGTTTCCACTTCTTGTAAAGCAAATTTATAAGCTAAAAAGAAGCGAGTTAGTTCTGTTTGAACGGATGCGAAAGATGCTACCTCATGTTCGGTTTTCATTGATTGATTCATCCTTTCCTCTAAGCATATCTCTTCTTAATTTTATTGTATGTAGAGATGCTATAAATCGCAATAAATTAGCTGAAAATTGGAAAATTTTATATGATTTAATAAGGAGATGTCCTTTATATAACTATATTCATGAGGAAAAGGTTTCGGTTAAAAAGGAGAGGAGGAAGCAAAGGGAGAAGGTAGCCCTTTGCTTTAAGCAATAATTTTAGCATTTAAGTTATAGCGTTTATTAAATTCCTCCACAAATATTTGTAAATCAATAGATGTTTCAATATAAGGTTCTGTTTCTTGATCGCGTAACAAGCCACATGTTGCTTTTAACGATTTAGAAAACTCCAACAGCATTTGCTCATTATCAAGCTGAATTTGTATAGCAAGGGAGTCATCTTTTTTATTTACTTTAAAATACTTGCCATCAATAATGCGCTCTAAATTTGTTTCTTGAAAAGGAAAAACATAGTCTTTATAAATCAGATTCATAGTATCCCGCCTTTTTTACAATATTCCACTACATCTGTATAAGGTAAATCTCCACCAAAAATGGAGAGAGCACTACCAATTGTAACATGAAGCTTACCCTGTGCTAACTCATGAAATTTTTCTAAATCCTCCAGTGAACGCACACCGCCTGCATAGGTTGTGGGGATCGATGTCCAAGCAGCTAAATCATGCACTAAGCTTTCTTGCATGCCACCCTTTTTTCCTTCCACATCTACCGCATGAATCAACAATTCATCACAAAAATTTTCAATATAGGCAATGGAGTCAGCATTTACTTCGAAATTACTAAATTTTGTCCATTTATCAGTCATGACAAACCACTTGCCGTCCCGCATTTTACAGCTTAAATCAATCACCAGATGTTCTTTGCCAATTAGCTGGCATAGTTGCTGTAAACGCGCTATATCTAGCTGACCATCATGAAAAATATAGGAAGTGACAATAACATGTGAAGCACCTGCATCAATATAGCGCTGTGCATTTTCAGTTGTAATACCACCACCAATTTGGAGGCCTTGGGGATAGGCGGCTAAGGCAGATAGAGCAGCTTCCTCATTACCTGAACCAAGCATAATTACATGTCCACCTGTTAACTGATCGTTTGCAAACATTTGAGCATAATAGCTAGCATCATAATTAGAAATAAAATTTTCCACGACTGCTTGGTTTGTATAACCGAGCGTACTTCCAACAATTTGTTTTACTTTGCCATCGTGTAAATCGATGCAAGGTCTAAATTCCAATTGCTCCACAATCCTTCCATGCAAATTCTTATTTATTTTATCATAGCATGGAAAGAATTATAAAAGCAGAGAATTGTCATTTATCGAAATAATCTGAGGATAATAGAGCGAAAATATTTTTCACACCACTATTTTGTAAAGCCTATGGTAAAATAAAAGGATTGAAAATGATACGAAAGGACGAACCGAACATGACAGACCAATTCGATTTATTTGAAATTAATAAGTTTTTTATACTCGGACGTCCAATTGTTTCCATCTTTCATAATGCACAAAATATGTATTCGATTGTGCGTGTGAAAATTCAAGAAACAAATTTGCAATATGAAGATAAAGAAATAATTGTTGTTGGTTATTTTCCACCGCTACAAATGGATGAGCAATACCGTTTTACAGGTAACTTAAAACAGCATCCCAAATATGGTGTGCAATTTCAAATTGAAACATTTACAAAGGAAGTACCAGCAACTGAGCAAGGGATTGTCCATTATTTATCGAGTGATTTATTTGTTGGCATTGGTAAAAAGACAGCCGAAACAATTGTTGATAAGCTTGGAGCCAATGCATTAAGGCTAATTTTGGAGGACCCTAATGCATTAGATGCTGTGCCACGCTTATCAGCAGAGAAAAAAGAAGTGATTCGTAGCACGATTGAGCAAAATCTTGGTTTAGAGCGTGTTATGATTCAGCTCAATGAGTGGGGCTTTGGTCCACAGCTTGGCATGAAAATTTATCAAACCTATCGTACAGAGGCAATAGAGCTACTGATGGAAAATCCATATCGTCTTATTGAAGATATTGAAGGGATTGGCTTCTTTCGAGCAGATGAGCTAGGAGCGAAGTTGGGGATTACAGGAAATCATCCTGATCGTGTCAAGGCAGCTATTTTGCATATATTAAATACAGCCGCTTTATCGGATGGACATGTTTATTTGGATGCAGAACATGTTTTACCTCTTGTGAAAGAAATGCTGGAGCAAAGTCAACAGCAGGAAATTCCATTTGAGGCTATTTCACAGGCATGTATTGAGCTACGAGAGGAAGGCAAGATATGCGGCGAAGAAACAAGATTGTATTTACCCTCTCTTTATTTTTCAGAGGTAGGTATTGCATCCAAAATAATAACGCTTATTGAACGGAATCGGAAGGCAGAACATTTTAGTAAGGATGAAATTCGCAAAGCAATTGGTGAAACAGAGGAGCTACTCAATGTCACCTACGCTGAAACACAAGCGAATGCTATTGAGCAGGCATTAAATTCAGCTGTAATGATTTTAACAGGTGGACCTGGCACTGGGAAAACAACGGTCGTACGAGGCATTGTTGAAGTCTATGCAAAGCTGCATGGGTTATCATTAAATCCAAAAGAATATGCACAAAAGGAACAGCCTTTTCCCATTATTCTTTGTGCACCAACAGGACGTGCTGCAAAACGCTTAGCTGAATCAACAGAGCTTCCTGCAATGACCATCCATCGTTTACTAGGCTTTACAGGGCAAGAAAAAGAAGAAGAAACAGAGCGGGAAGTGACGGGGAAGCTCATTATTGTGGATGAGATGTCAATGGTTGATACATGGCTTGCCCATCAGCTATTAAAAGCCTTACATGAGGATGTACAGGTTGTCTTTGTTGGCGATCAAGATCAGCTCCCACCAGTAGGTCCTGGGCAGGTGCTAAAGGATTTATTAGCATCGCAACAATTACCAACGGTTGAATTAACGGATGTTTATAGGCAGGCAGAAGGCTCAACGATTATTGAACTAGCCCATCAAATAAAAAAAGGTACGATTCCTAATAATTTAACGGTGAAAACAACGGATCGTTCATTTATTAAAGCATCAGCCGATCAAGTGGCAAATGTCGTTACGCAAGTGGTCAAAAGCGCTGTTGCAAAAGGACAAGAAATTCGTAATATTCAAGTGCTTGCGCCTATGTATAAGGGACCAGCTGGCATTGATAATTTAAATAAAATGATTCAAGAGCTGATTAATCCTAATGATACAGGTACACGCAAAGAGCTTATTTTTGGCGATACAACCTATCGCATCAAAGACAAAGTGCTACAGCTTGTCAATCAGCCAGAAAGCAATGTTTTTAATGGAGATATGGGAGAAGTTGTTAGTATTATTAAAGCCAAAGAAACGATTGAGAAGCAGGATTTACTTGTTGTATCCTTTGATGGCATCGAGGTTACTTACCAGCGCAGTGATTTGAATCAGCTAACACTCGCTTATTGCTGCTCTATCCATAAATCGCAGGGCTCTGAGTTTCAGACTGTGATTATGCCTGTTGTCAGAGGCTATTCGAAAATGCTACGCCGCAATCTTTTATATACAGGTATTACAAGAGCGAAAAATTTCTTGATTTTATGTGGGGAGCCTGATGTGCTGGCAGATGGCTTACAGCGTACAGATGACCTTCAGCGCTTTACATCCTTGCGTGCACGACTCAATCCAATGGATATAACGGAAGAGGTAGTGACAGTAGAGGCTATTGCTGTAGAGGGTATAGATCGAAAGGAGCCAGCATCCGCGGACTATAGGCTTACTGTCGAAACTGCCCCTTCTATTCATCCAATGATTGGTATGGATCATGTATCACCCTATGATTTTTTAGATGACTAACATTGTTTTAAGATAAACCCGATTAGCATATAGCTGATCGGGTTTTGCAATTCACCTACTATTTAGTTATTTCATATACTACATGAGTACAAAAACATAGAACTATTTAGGGGTGACAGCATGCCAATTCGAACAGGACAGCAATATATTGACCGTATTGATGCTTTAAAGTCGTATATTTCAATTGATGGGGACGTTATAACAGGGAAGGTGTCAGAGCATCCAGCCTTTAAAGGGGTTATGCAAAGTCAAGCGAAGCTCTTTGATTTACAACATCAGCAGGAGCTGCTTGAAACAATGACCTATGAATCGCCAACTAGTAAAGAGAGAGTCGGGATGTCCTTTCTTCAAGTGATAACGCCAGAAGACCTTGTAAAAAGGCGTTATGCTGCACAAGAATGGGCCTTATGTTCACATGGTTTTATGGGCAGAAGTCCTGATTATATGAATACAACATTAATGGCATTAGCCTCAGCATCCGACTTTTTAAAAGATAAGCCAAATTGTTTTCCAGAGCATTTACAACAGTTTTATGAGGATGCTCGTGAGCATGATTTAACAATGACACATACCTTTATAGAGCCTCAGGTTAATCGTAAACGGCTTTATTTTGAAGATGAAGAAGTAACCATTGCTGCTAAAATTGTTGGCAAAACAAGCAAGGGATTAGTGATAAAAGGGGCAAGGTTGCTTGCAACACAAGGCGGAATTACCGATGAACTGCTTGTCTTATCAACAAATGGCTATGATGAATGGAAAGCTTTTGGCTTTTCTATACCAAGTAATACGGAAGGTCTAAAGTTTTTATGTCGACAATCTTTTGTTGGTGGGGATTCGATCTTTGATCATCCATTGAGTGCTCGTTTTGAAGAAATGGATGCCATTGTTGTATTTGATAATGTTGTTGTCCCTTGGGAACGTGTTTTTTATTATGAAAATGTGGATGTTGCAAATCATTTTATGGATGTTAGCGGCTTTAAAGCCTATACATTACATCAGGTGCTTTCTCGTCAAATTGCGAAAACGGAATTTGTGCTAGGCGTTGTGCAGTCCATTGTCGATACCATTAATATTGGCGATTATCAGCATGTACAGCAAAAAGTGGTCGATATTATCGTCACGCTTGAAACGATGAAAGCATTGCTAATAAAATCTGAAATCGAAGCACAGCGAGATCAATTTGGGTTTGTTCGACCAAACCTAGCGACACTTCAAGTTGCTATTCAAATTTTTCCGAAAGCATATCCGACCTTTACGGAAATCATTCAATTACTTGGCGCAAGTGGCTTAATGTCTATACCAAGTGCACAAGCATTTGCCAAGGATGAGGGTAATCTTGCACACTACTTACAATCATTTCAGGATGATGGGGAGAAGCGGGTTCAAAAATTCCGTTTAGCTTGGGATTTAACAATGAGTAGCTTTGGTACAAGACAAACATTGTATGAACGCTTTTTCTTTGGCGATCCTGTTCGTTTATCATCTATGCTTTATCAAACCTATAATCGTATGCATTTAGTGCAAAGAGTAGAGGATTTTTTAAACAGCGATTAATTGCTCAAGATATAGAAGCATTCATTATCATTGTGCTGATTGACAGTGGAACTTATTTTTTTTATAATTTTCGGTAGAGCTATAGTAAAAACGATGATGGAACAAGTACGTATTTGTGCGTGTAGAAGAAAGGGATTTCTTGGCTGAAAAAATCCTCACAATAGCAAATACCGAAAGCTACTCCAGAGTGCAGCTAATCCCTGCCGTTCACTGACGTTACAAGTGCTAGAGAGGTAAGCATTTTTGCATGCTTACAACTAGGGTGGTACCGCGAGATTGTTACAAGTCCTCGTCCCTTTATTGGGATGAGGGCTTTTTTGCATATCTATCGTATTTTTACAAAACATTTTAGGAGGAATTTTTTTCATGAAAGCAGTAGATATTCGTCGTATGTATTTAGAATTCTTTAAAGAAAAAGGGCATCATCATGAGCCATCAGCACCGCTTGTGCCCATTAATGATCCATCATTGCTGTGGATTAACTCAGGTGTTGCTACATTAAAGCCATATTTTGATGGACGTGTGATTCCTGATAATCCACGTATTACCAATGCGCAAAAATCCATTCGTACAAATGATATTGAAAACGTAGGGAAAACAGCGCGTCACCATACATTTTTTGAAATGCTAGGGAATTTTTCGATTGGCGATTATTTCAAAAAGGAAGCAATTCACTATGCTTGGGAGTTTTTAACGGATAAAAAGTGGATGGGCTTTGACCCTGAGCTATTATCCATTACACTTCATCCTGAGGATCAGGAAGCTTACGATGTTTGGCATAAGGAAATTGGCATTCCAGAAGAGCGTTTAATTCGTTTAGAAGGAAACTTTTGGGATATTGGTGAAGGTCCATCAGGTCCAAACTCGGAGATTTTTTATGACCGTGGCGAAGAATATGGTTCAGATGAAAATGATCCAGAAATGTATCCCGGTGGAGAAAATGAGCGCTATCTTGAAATTTGGAACCTAGTGTTCTCACAATTTAACCACAATCCTGATGGCACTTACACGCCACTACCAAAGCAAAATATTGATACTGGTATGGGCTTAGAGCGTATTGTATCCGTTGTGCAAAATGTACCAACAAACTTTGATACGGATTTATTTATGCCGATTATTGAAAAAATTGAGGAATTTGCTAACCGTCAATATAAGCGTCCAGATGAAGTAGATTTAAATGAAATCTTTGGCTCAGAAGAGGATATTAATACACCATTTAAAGTGATTGCAGACCATATTCGTACAGTGGCGTTTGCGATTGGGGATGGTGCGCTTCCATCCAATGAAGGCCGTGGCTATGTATTGCGTCGCTTATTACGCCGCGCTGTTCGTTATGCAAAACAAATCGGTATTGAAAAGCCATTTATGTTTGAACTAGTGCCAACTGTGGGTAAAATTATGGAAGACTTCTATCCAGAGGTAACGGAAAAATGTGAATTTATTCAACGTGTTATTAAAAATGAAGAAATTCGCTTCCATGAAACATTAGACGGTGGTCTTGCCATTTTTAATGAGGTTGTAGAATCACAAAAAGCAGCTGGACATGATTATATTCCAGGTGCAGATGCTTTCCGTTTATATGATACGTATGGCTTCCCAATTGAATTAACGGAGGAGTATGCAGAAGAAGTAGGCATGAAGGTCGACCATGAAGGCTTTGAGGCAGCAATGGAGGAACAACGTGAACGTGCGCGTGCAGCTCGCCAAGATGTTGATTCGATGCAAGTGCAAAATGAAGTATTAGCAAACTTAACGGTTGCAAGTGAATTTGTTGGTTATGATACATTAACAGCAAATACAGAAATCGCGGCGTTGATTGTTGATGGTCAAGTAGCAAAAGTTGCCTCAGAGGGTCAGGAAGCGCTTGTTATTTTAGCAGAAACACCATTCTATGCTGAAATGGGTGGTCAAATTGCTGATAGTGGTACTATTTCTAACGATAGCTTTACAGCTGTTGTGAAGGATGTACAAAAGGCACCAAATGGACAGCCGCTTCATACTGTAGTTGTTGAATCTGGCGAAATGCATGTGGAAGATGCAGTCATAGCCGTTGTCAATCGTGATGACCGCAATTTAATTATTAAAAACCATACAGCAACACATATTATGCAGCGCGCATTAAAAGATGTATTAGGCGACCATGTCAATCAAGCTGGTTCATATGTAGGGCCTGATCGTTTACGCTTTGACTTCTCACACTTCGGGCAAGTAACAAAAGAGGAATTACAGCAAATTGAACGTATTGTCAATGAAAAAGTGTGGGATGATATAGAGATCGTAATTGAAGAAATGGGCATTGACGAAGCAAAGGCAAAAGGCGCAATGGCATTATTCGGTGAAAAATATGGCGATATTGTACGTGTTGTATCCATTGGAGAGTATTCAATTGAGCTATGTGGTGGTATTCATGTTAAACGCTCTTCTGAAATTGGCTTCTTTAAAATTGTGTCAGAGGGTGGTATCGGTGCAGGTACGCGCCGTATTGAAGCAGTAACAGGTAAAGTGGCTTATGAAACAATAAAAGAGGAAGAAGCATTATTAAATGATGCAGCAGCATTATTAAAGGCAAATCCGAAAGATATTGTGACAAAAGTACAAGCGTTACAAGCTGACTATAAAGAATTGCAACGTGAAAATGAAGCATTATCTCAAAAAATTGCCAATGCGCAAGCTGGTGCAATTGTTGATGCAGCTCAAACATTTGGTGATGTGACAGTGCTAGCTACAAAGGTAGAGGCAAAGGATAATAATCAACTGCGTCAAATGATGGATGACTTAAAAGCGAAAATGCCAAAAGCCGTAATTGTCCTTGGAGCAGTTGATGGTGACAAAGTTATGCTATGTGCAGGCATATCAAAAGATTTAGTTGGTGGCAATTATCATGCAGGAAATATTGTGAAAATGGTAGCTGAAGCTTGTGGTGGTAAAGGCGGCGGTCGTCCAGATATGGCGATGGCAGGCGCAAAAGATGCATCAAAACTTGATGAAGCACTACTTTCTGTGTATGATTATGTTAAATCCATTTAATTAATTCACCAAAACATGTTATAATAAAGAGAAATTGGAGATGAGCTTTGTTTGCACATCTCCTTATTTCTGAAAGCGAGGTGCTGGTCATGAGTTCATTTGATCAAACGATGAAATTTAATTTTCCAGAAGAATCAATGGAACAGGAAGTCAAGCAGGTAATGTTGAAAGTACATTCTTCATTAGAGGAAAAGGGATATAATCCTATCAATCAGATTGTTGGTTACTTACTTTCTGGTGATCCGGCGTATATTCCTCGCCATCAGGATGCTCGTAATTTAATTCGCAAGCTTGAACGTGATGAAATTTTAGAAGAGCTTGTTAAATTTTATATTAAAAAGAATAACGAGGACTAGAAATGAGAATTATGGGATTAGACGTTGGGTCAAAAACCGTTGGCGTTGCTGTTAGCGATGCATTAGGGTGGACTGCCCAAGGTATTGAAACCGTAAAAATTGATGAAGCTAACGAAGAATTCGGCATTGAACGTATAGCCCAGTTAGTAAAGGAGTATGCTATTACAGAATTTGTTGTAGGATATCCTAAAAACATGAATAATACGGTTGGACCACGTGGAGAGGCTTCTGAGCACTATAAAAAACTATTAGAAGAACATTTTTCTCTACCGGTTACATTATGGGATGAACGTTTAACAACAATGGCAGCTGAACGTATGCTAATTGAAGCGGACGTGAGTCGCAAAAAGCGTAAGCAGGTCATTGATAAAATGGCGGCTGTGATGATTTTACAAGGCTACTTAGATAGCAAAAATTAATTGATGAGGTGACAATGCATGGCACACGAGCATAACCATGAAGAAGAACTACATGTTCAACACATTACAGTGATTGACGAGAACGGAAATGAGCAGCTTTGTGAAGTAATTCACGTTCATGAATCTCCAGAGTTCGGCAAATCATACGTATTTTACTCAATGGTAGGCGCAGAGGAAGATGAAGATGGCTCAGTTGAAATTTTTGTATCTTCATTTGTACCATCTGAAAATGGTGAAGATGGTGAATTAACACCAATCGAAACAGAAGCCGAGTGGGATATGGTAGAGGATGTTTTAAACGCTTTAGAGGACGAATACGAAGATTAATCTTCTTTATTTTAAGGCTTGGAACAAGGATCGCAGCTTGCAGTCCTTGTTCCTTTTTTATGGAGAAGCTCTAGGGAAACCCCTCAAAAGTGAGAGGAAGCGCTCATAAAATGCGAGGAACCACTCAATTCAATAAAGGAGGAACGGAAATGAATGAAGAAGCACAAGAGTTTACAATTATCAGTGAGGATGGTAAGAAGCAGCAATGTCGTGTTGTATTAACATTTGATGCTGAGGAAAAATCCTATGTTTTATTTTCGATTTTGGATGACAATGGTCAGGAAATGCCAGGGGACCTTTCCGCAATGACATTTGATTATGATGACAATACTGGGGAAATGATAAATTTACGACCTGTGGAAACAGACTTAGAATGGGAAATGATTAATGAGGTTGTCTTAACGCTTCTTGATGAATTTGAGGAAGAGCCACAGTTTATTACTATAACAGATGAAGATGGCACAGAGCAGGTTTGTGAGGTAATGCATACATTTTCATCTGAGCAATTTGCTAAGTCTTATGTTTTATATACACCAGCAACGGATGAGCCGATTGATCAACGAGATGTATTTGCTGCACAATATATTGCTGGAACAAATGGGCATATTGAAGAGCTATTGCCGATTGAGTCAGATGAAGAGTGGGATTTTGTTGAAGAAGTATTAAACACTTTATAGTTTAAACAAATTCTATAAAAGCCCAAAAATCTGCTAACGAAAGTTGTTGGCAGATTTTTTACATATGCAAATTCTCCTGAATTGACGATTTCCGTTTGTCGTGAAAGTTGATTTCTAGTATGATATTGAATAGTGATAGGGGGGAAACCCGTGGATAACGGTTCAAAAAAACAAGAAATGTTTGCAAAAATGCAAGAAAGAAAATCTGAGGTAAAAATAGTGAGAAAAATCGTTGCAATTACTGCTATTGTTTTTGTACTGATTATAGGGATCGGTGGCTTACTTGGCTACAATTATGTTAAAAGTGCATTGAAGCCACTTGATCCTGATGCCACAAAAACAATTGCGGTTGAGGTACCAATCGGTTCTGGTTTAAGCTCTATTTCAACGCTATTAGAGAAAAAAGGTGTTATTAAAGATGCACGTGTCTTTAAATATTATGCAAAATTTAAAAATGAATCTCAATTTCAAGCTGGAAATTATGATTTAACACAAGCCATGACATTTGATGAGCTTATTGAAAGCTTAAAAACAGGGAAAGTATATCGTAAGCCTGTCTTTACAATGACAATTCCTGAAGGGTTAACGCTTGAACAGATTGGACAAATTATTGAAAAGAAAACACCATATACACAGCAGGAATTTATGGATTTAGTGACAAGTGATACATTTGTTCAGCAAATGATGGCAAATTACCCAGAACTTGTGACAGAGGCTGTGTTAGCGGAAAATATTCGCTATGACTTAGAGGGCTATTTATACCCAGCAACCTACTCTTATTATGAAGAAAAGCCATCTTTAGAGGCGATTGTAGAAGAAATGGTAGCGGCTATGAATAATGTGGTGAAAAATTACAATGATATTTTAGCGGAAAAACAAATGTCTGTGCATCAGTTATTAACATTTGCTTCATTATTGGAAGAAGAGGCGACTGCTCAAACAGACCGAGAAACAATTGCAAGTGTCTTCTATAATCGTATGAATACAGATATGCCACTGCAAACAGACCCGACTGTTTTATATGCACTTGGCGATCATAAAGATCGTGTGCTTTATGAAGATTTAGAGGTAGATAATGCCTACAACACTTATAAAAATAAAGGCTTACCACCTGGCCCTATAGCAGGCGCTGGGAAAACATCGATTGAGGCAACATTAAACCCAAGTGAAACAGAGTATTACTACTTCTTGGCAGATAAAGAGGGTGTCAACCACTTCTCGAAAACATATGATGAGCATTTACAAAAGGTTGAAAAATATTTACGCCAAGCAGAGTAAACACAAACATATAGTGTGATGATGTAGATTGAAGTTTCGTTTTAAGCTTTACTTCGCTTTTGCCTAGAAAAATGCTCTATACGAAAGTAAAGTAACCATGACAGTATGGTTGAACTGACAATAAAGTGAGGTAGCTATGTCATTGTTACCGAAATAGCAGTGACCAATTGTTTTTTATAAAAAAGTAGCGGATGCTTATGTAAAATGGTTGATTGGAGAGAAGACTGCGTGACTCCTAGCAGCTTAGCGGACACCACACGGTCATAATGGAGGTCAACCTCTTGCCTTATAAAAAGGCATTGTTGTGCTATTGACATAATTGTTTTTCGACAACATGCGATAGAAGGAAAGAAAAATAGCTTTCCTTCTATTTTCGTGCTATTATAAAGTGTGATTTTTGATCAATCTGCATTGCTATGTGGAATAAATATGCGTGGTGGCAATTGTTTGAGCATCATCCAAACAATTGCTCATTTTTGTATGGGTAAGTACCAAGACTTTATGTTTGGTCTTTTTCTTTTTGTTAAATGATGAAGTACAGACAACGGCAAAATGCACGTTGCCTTTTAAATGAGGGTGAAACAATGGAATTATCAGATGCATATATACAATCATTTATCCAGCCACGTAATACATTGCTTTTAGAAATGGAAGCATATGCGGAGGAGCATCATGTACCAATTATGCAGCTAGCAGCTATTGATGCATTAAATCAGCTGTTACGTATTCAAAATCCGTCAAAGATTTTAGAAATAGGCACAGCAATTGGGTATTCTGCAATCAGAATGGCAGAGGCATTGCCAAATGTGCAAATTGTTACAATTGAGCGTGATACAGAGCGTGTCACAGCAGCAAAAGCGTATATTGAACGCTCAGCTGTAGCAGATCGCATTACGGTCATTGAGGGAGATGCTTTAGAGGTGGATGATCAAGCCATTCACACAACATTTGATGCTGTTTTTATTGATGCCGCAAAGGGACAATATCAGCGCTTTTTTGAAAAATATGCGCCTCTCGTAGCATCAGGTGGTGTTCTATATATCGACAATATGTATATGCATGGCTTATCAGATTTAGAGTTAAAGGATGTACCACGTCGTAAGCGTACAATGATTCGCAATTTAAAAAACTTCACAGAATGGATTATGCAGCACCCCGATTATACAAGTGCTTTTTTACCAGTCGGTGATGGTTTATTATTATGTTTGAAGAGGTGACTACTATGAAAAAACCAGAATTGCTTGTAACACCACAATCAATAGAACATATAAAAGCACTTTTAAATGCTGGAGCAGATGCTTTTGTTATTGGTGAACAACAATTTGGTCTACGACTAGCAGGAGAATTCTCTGTTGATGAAGTGGAAGAAGCGACAAAGCTTATTCATGCAGCAGGTAAAAAAGTATATGTGGCAGTCAATGCACTGTTCCATAATGACAAGCTAGAAGCTCTTGCGAATTATTTAAAAGAAATGCAACGTATCGGTGTGGATCGTTTAATTTATGGTGATCCAGCCGTTCTAATACTTCGTCGTGAGCAAGGTGTTACAATTCCACTACATTGGAATCCAGAAACAATTGCTACGAACTGGTTTACAGCTAATTATTGGGGCAAGCGTGGTGCGACTCGTGCCGTTTTAGCCCGTGAGCTTTCACTGGATGAAATATTAGAAATTAAGGAAAATGCGGAAGTCGAAATTGAAGTGCAGGTACATGGGATGACATGTATGTTCCAATCAAAACGCCCATTACTAGGACATTATTTCTTATATCAAGATAAAGTAATGGAAATTGAGAATCGCCATGAAAATCGCAATATGTTCCTGCATGATGATGAGCGCAATAATAAATATCCAATCTATGAGGATGTCAATGGCACACACATTTTCAGTCCAAATGATATGTGCGTCATTGATGAGCTTGGTGAATTATTTGAAGGTGGCATTGATGCGCTAAAAATTGAGGGCGTTTTACAAACACCAGAATATGTGGTCACAGTAACAGCAGCTTATCGTCAAGCTATTGATACTTATTTTGATGAATCAGAAGAAGCGTATGAAGAGATAAAGGATGAGTTATTGGCAAAAATTGAAGCGATTCAGCCAGCTATCAGACCTTTAGATACAGGCTTTATCTTTAAAGAAACAGTTTACTAGGAGGAGGCAATAACATGGCATTAGCATTAGAACAAAATGACAAAATCCGTGAGATTGTCGACGGTAAACGTGTCATTACAAAAAAACCAGAGCTACTTGCCCCAGCAGGTAGCTTAGAAAAATTAAAAGTAGCGGTTCATTATGGAGCAGATGCTGT
Organism: Lysinibacillus sp. NPDC098008; assembly: GCF_044760715.1. Classification (NCBI taxonomy): domain Bacteria; kingdom Bacillati; phylum Bacillota; class Bacilli; order Caryophanales; family Bacillaceae; genus Lysinibacillus; species Lysinibacillus sp. NPDC098008. Next base: position 75,642 of record NZ_JBIWBA010000011.1, on the reverse strand, counting down.
TTTTATCGGTGGACAAGAGTTTGGTTTACGCTCCAATGCAGATAACTTTACGATTGAAGAGATGCGTGAAGGTGTGGAGTTTGCTAATCGATATGGTGCAAAAATTTATGTCACAACAAATATTTTTGCACACAACGAAAATATGGCAGGCTTAGAAGATTACTTAAAAGATATTGAATCTGCCGGTGTAACAGGTATTATTGTAGCAGATCCATTAATTATCGAAACATGCCGTACAGCAGCACCTAAGCTTGAAATTCATCTTTCTACACAGCAATCATTATCGAACTGGAAGGCTGTGCAATACTGGAAGGAAGAGGGCTTACACCGCGTTGTACTAGCGCGTGAAGTAGGTGGCGAAGAAATGAAGCTAATGAAGGAAAACGTCGATATTGAAATCGAGGCTTTTGTTCATGGTGCGATGTGTATCGCTTATTCAGGTCGCTGTGTGCTATCCAATCATATGACAGCTCGTGACTCGAATCGTGGTGGCTGCTGTCAATCATGCCGTTGGGACTATGATTTATATGAGCTGGAAGAGGGCGAAGAGAAAGCGCTTTTCGATGATAATCATGCACCTTTTGCAATGAGCCCGAAAGATTTAAAATTAATCGAAGCCATTCCTCATATGATTGAGCTTGGTATTGATTCGTTAAAAATCGAAGGTCGTATGAAATCGATTCACTATGTGGCAACAGTTGTTTCTGTTTATCGTAAAGTGATTGATGCTTATTGTGCTGACCCTGACAACTTTACAATTAAACGTGAGTGGTTAGAGGAGCTAGACAAATGTGCTAACCGTGATACAGCGGAAGCATTCTTCCATGATGCACCTGGCTTTGAGGAGCAAATGTTTGGTGTGCATGGTCGTAAAACAACCTATGAGTTTGCTGGTTTAATTTTAAATCATGACCCAGAAACAAAAATCGTTACAATGCAGCAACGAAATTATTTTAAACCTGGTGATGAGGTGGAGTTCTTTGGTCCTGAAATCGACAACTTCCGCTTTACAATGGGTGAAATATGGGATGAGGATGGGAATAGCTTAGATGCAGCTCGCCATCCATTACAAATTGTGAAATTCAAATGCGACACACCTTTAAAGCCGCATAACATGATGCGAAAGGAGAATCGCTAAATGGTAGTGAAGCGTCCTGTTGTTATTGGTATTGCGGGAGGCTCATGCTCAGGTAAAACGAGTGTAACGCATGCCATTTATGATGTTTTCCGTAACCATTCCGTAGTTGTCATTGAACAAGATTTTTATTATAAAGATCAAAGTCATTTAACATTTGAAGAACGTTTAGGCACAAACTACGACCATCCATTAGCTTTTGATAATGATTTATTGATTGAGCATATAAAAAAATTATTAGCACGTCAGCCAATCGACAAGCCTGTTTATGATTATGTGCAACATACAAGAGCGCAGGACGTTATTCATGTCGACCCAGTAGATGTGATTATTTTAGAAGGTATTCTTGTGTTAGAGGATGCAGGTTTACGAGATTTAATGGATATTAAATTATTTGTAGATACGGATGCGGATTTACGCATTATTCGCCGTTTAATGCGCGATATTAAAGAGCGTGGACGTACAACGGATTCTGTGATTGAACAATACTTAACAGCTGTTCGTCCAATGCATAATTTATTTATTGAACCAACGAAACGTTATGCTGATATTATTATTCCTGAAGGTGGGGATAATGAAGTTGCGATTGATTTAATGGTAACGAAAATTAAAACTATTCTTGAAACTGATAACGTATTGTAATAAGATAGAGTGGTGTTGACAATATTTTCATGCATATTTAAAAAGGCTATGCATACTATTAGGTCAAAGCGTAATTTGAAAAACGTTTAAAAATAATAAAATTCGATTAAATGCTCTCCTATAGCATTTAGTCGAGTTTTATGTTTTTATATTGAAGAAATAAGGAGTGAAGGACTTTGGCAAATGAAAAACAATACCCAATGACAGCTGAGGGAAAGCGTAAATTAGAAGAAGAATTAGTGAAATTAGAAACGGAAACACGTAAGGAAATCGTAGAACGTATTAAAATAGCACGTGATTTCGGTGACCTTTCTGAAAATGCTGAGTACGATTCAGCAAAAGAGGAGCAAGCCTTTTTAGAAGGACGTATCTCTACATTAAAATCAATGATTCGTAATGCTGTAATTATTTCTGAGGATGAAACAGATAACAGTGTTGTATCATTAGGGAAAACGGTTACATTTGTTGAAATTATTAATGGTAAGCCATCAACAGAGGAAGAATCATACACAATTGTAGGTTCAGCAGAAGCGGACCCGATGGAATTCCGTATTTCTAATGAATCTCCAATTGCTAAAGGTCTGCTTGGGCGTGGTGAAGGTGAAGAAGTAGCAATCCAAACACCTGGTGGCGAAATGAAAGTAAAAATTCTTTCTATTAAATAATGATGTAGATGTACAAGCGGTTGGTCTTTCTTTTGTTAGAAAGGCTGGCTGCTTTTTATATGCTTTCATTGGCAGGATTGAAATTATGGGTATAATTATTTTGCAAGTGCTGTCGAACTTGATAGAATATTGGCTAGAGAGGGGGAAATATTATGAGTGAACGACAAACTCGTAGTAGTCGTCATTTGCAGCCATCTCGTAATAAAAAGCTAGATAAACTATTAAATGTTTTAATTGGTATTGTAGTCGTACTAATTATACTAACGGCAACCTATGTGTTTAAATGGCAAGATGATGCAGAACAAGCAACAAAGGATGAACCGCAACAAGAGGCAAAGAGCGGTGATAAAGAAGACCAGAAGGATGTTGATGAAGAGCCTATTAAAGAGGACGATCAAGATATTGCGGTAGATGAAGAACCTCTAGAGGAGGAATCAGAGGTAGAGCCTGAAGCACCTCAGGATAAGCAAGATACACTAGAAGAATCTACATCGGATGACCCAATCGTTGATAAGGTGATTACAAGTAAACATTGGCAACCAACGCCTACAACACAAACAGGACAGCATGTATCTTCTTATGATGATAAATCTGTGGACTGGGCTGAAAAGGTGGCAACCGTAACAACGGTAACAGGCATTGATGAAAGCAATATGATTATTTGGCGTATGCAAAATAATGGTGGTCCTAATTCAACATTGGCTGTTGTTTCCACAAATGATAAATCGCAAATATATCGTGTGAGCATGGAATGGGTAGATAATGAAGGCTGGTTGCCTGTAAAGCTTGAGCAACTCAATACATTAGAAGGCGCCTATTAACGAAAATCATGTCTTTGCTTACTTTTAACTTATTCAGTGAATGCTTTGCCGTTTACTGAATAGGTTAAAGCCTCTGGCGCATGCAATGTTGTCGAGGCATAATTGATAACAAAAGCATAATAAAGAAGGGAAGAAATAAAAACATGAAAATAGCAGTAATTGGCGCAATGGAAGAAGAAGTAGAGCTACTACGTGCAGCATTAAACGATGCGCAAAGTACAACGATTGCAGGCAGTGAATATACAACAGGTACATATGAGGGTAAGGAAGTTGTCTTATTGAAAAGTGGTATTGGTAAAGTAAATGCTGCTATGTCCACGACAATACTTTTACATGAATTTAAGCCTGATGTTGTCATTAATACAGGCTCTGCAGGTGGCTATGATGAGAATCTTGAGGTTGGTGCAGTCGTTATTTCGGATGAAGTACGTCATCATGATGTAGATGTTACAATATTTGGCTATGAAATTGGACAAATGGCAGGGATGCCAGCAGCCTATCCATCAGATGAGGGCTTAATAAAGGTTGCTGAGGAGGCTGTAAAGGCTGTAGGCGAGCGTCAGTATGGCATTGGTTTAATCTGCTCAGGGGATACGTTTATGCATGATCCTGTGCACGTAGAAACTGTACGTCGTCATTTTCCTCAAATGAAAGCTGTAGAAATGGAAGCGGCTGCGGTTGCACAAGTATGCTATCAATTCGCGACACCTTTTGTTGTTATTCGCGCGCTATCAGATATTGCAGGGAAGGAATCAAATATTAGCTTTGATGAATTTTTACCAATTGCTGCAAAGCATTCAACACAGGTCGTGCTAAAGGCCATTACCGCTTTATAAACTACACAAAATAGTCAAAATGTGCTGTTTTCTCTGTGAGAAAAATCACAGTTTATCGAAATGATACATGCTACACTATTAGCAAGGAATCTCTTTATGGGAGGTAGTTAGTATGTTATTTTTAACAGCGGGTGTTGTGATTATTACAGCCTTAATCGGCTCACTGATTTCAGTGGAATTAACAGAATCAACGCACTAGAACGATGTAGAATAAGAAAGGCTCCCTTGTGATGGTTGCAAGGGAGCTTTTTATATGCGGGCTATTCAATCGATTTTTGATCGCGTTTATATAATTGATAGAGTTTGATAAGCGCTCGCTTTTCAATACGAGATACATAGCTACGAGAAATATTTAAGCGGGCAGCAATTTCCTTTTGTGTAAGTGCGTCCTGCTGATTTAAACCATAGCGAAGTGTGACAATTTCGAGTTCACGTTCATCAAGCATATCTAAATAGCGATAGAGCTGTGCAACATGCTCCTTATGCTCAAGCTTTTCTGTAGCACTTTCCTCATCACATTGTAGTAAATCTCGAATTTGCAAAGCATTGCCGTCTTTATCCGTACCAATTGGTTCAAACAATGAAACATCTTTTTGTACTTTTTTCTGTGTGCGTAGATGCATTAATATTTCATTTTCAATACAGCGTGCGGCATATGTGGCAAGCCTTGTTTTTTTATCAGGCGTATAGCTTTCTACAGCCTTCATAAGACCAATTGTGCCAATTGAAATATAATCATCAAGCTGCTCATGCTTTGGATGGAATTTTTTTACGACATGCGCAACAAGCCTCATATTACGCTCTATTAGGTCAAGACGTGCCTGCTCATCACCACCTAAAAATCGTTCAATACAAGCAGCTTCCTCTTCTTTTGAAAAGGGTTTATGGAATGTTTGCCCCTTTAAATAGCCAAGTAATGCAGGAAGCTCAAACCATAACTGCAACATAGATGTAAAAATTCCGCTCATTGAATGATGTCATCCTTTCCCCATTTTTCGACAGTATATGTTTAAAAGCAGCGGGAAATGAAAAAAAGTGCAACAGCAAATGTGCTGTTACACTTTTTTTAGTGTAAATGTACTGATCATCAATAAAGCTAAAATGGGAAAAAGGAAAAGATAAAATGCCGGGTGGAACGTACCTACTGCAAAATACGTTAATGTTAAGAACGTACCTGCAGCTGTAATTGGTAAGCCTGTGAAATAGCCGTTTGTATCGCTAATATTAAAGCGAGCTAACCGCATTGCACCACAGACAATAAATAAGATGGTCATCATCATACCGACAAAACCAAAATCAACTAAAACAACTTCATACATTAATAATGCAGGCGCCACACCAAATGATATAATATCACTCATAGAATCTAATTGTTTACCTAACTCAGACACTTGTCCAAGCGCTCTCGCTACCTTACCATCGTAGCGATCAAGAAGCGCTGCAATAAAGATAAACAAGACACTATAGCTATAATATTCATGTAAAGTGGCCATAATAGCCGCTCCTCCAAAGGACATATTACTAATTGTGATGAAGTTAGCTGCGTGCGATTTCATTTTCTTAACCGTGGTATCCACCAACTTGTGATAAAAAAACAAGGGGGATCACTCCTTTGACTTAAGATATTATACCATTATACTTCGAATGCAAAAAAATTGACAGTCTAAATTAATAGATAGGGGTTTTACAGATATGAAAGAAAAACTATACCAAAGCTTAATAGAACTAACGAATGGTAAGCAATCCTCTCATCTTTTGCAAGCAATTGCAAAGGCAAGGTGGAGTAAACGCATTATTCCAAGCTATATGAAACTATACGATATTAACCTTGAAGAAGTTTCAAAAAAACCACAACAATTTTCATGTTTACACGATTTTTTTACAAGAGAGCTGCTGGAGGATGCTCGACCAATTGAAGAAAATCCAATGATCTATGCTAGTCCTGTAGATGCCAAAGTGGAATCCTTTGGACGTATTGAATGGGATATGACATTTCTTGTAAAAGGTAAGCCCTATGCATTACAGGATTTACTTGGCAATACAGAACGTGCTGCGCAATATGCGGATGGTCATTTTATTGTCTTTTATTTAAGTCCTGCTGATTATCATCGCATCCATAGCCCAATTGATGGGGAGGTTATTCGTCAATATACACTAGGGCAAAAATCGTATCCTGTAAATCAATTAGGTCTTACATACGGTAAAAAACCAATTTCGCATAATTACCGTTTAGTAACAGAGTTGAAAGCTACCAACAATCAGCATGTTGCCTTTATCAAAGTGGGTGCTACGTTTGTGAATTCCATTGTGCTAACAAATACCACATCCAAATGGCGTAAGGGGCAGGAAGTTGGTTATTTTTCATTTGGCTCAACCGTTGTGATGTTATTTGAAAAAGGTGCGATTGAGTTTACAGATAATGTTGTGCAAGGAAGCCCAATTCGAATGGGTGAAGCCTTCGCAAATATGCTATAATGGTCGAATAATACGTTAAGATTAGGGGTCGCTATTTTGTACAATTTTTTATTACCAAATGAATTTGTCACAAATATTTTTGCTATTACACCAGAAAAACTACAAGAATTAGGGATTAAAGGCATCATTACAGATTTAGACAATACGCTTGTAGAATGGGATCGCGCAGATGCAACAGAGGAGCTGACGATCTGGCTGCGCATTATGAAAGAATCAGGTATTCGTGTTATTATTGCATCGAATAACAATGAGGCGCGTGTGAAACATTTTGCTGAGCCATTAGGCATCCCGTATATTCATAAAGCCAAAAAGCCGCTTCGCAATGCTTTTTATAGTGCCATTATTCAATTAGGCTTACGTCCTAATGAAATTGTGATGGTGGGCGATCAGCTGCTTACAGATGTGATGGGTGCCAATCGCTTAGGATTATATACCGTATTAGTGAAGCCTGTTGCACAATCGGACGGGCTTGTGACAAAGTTTAATCGCTTTGTCGAACGTCGCGTGTTTAATGATTTAAAACGTAAAGGAATAATAACTTGGGAGGAACAAGAATGATTGAAATGCCAAATTGTATTGGCTGTGGTACAACGATTCAAACAGAAGATCAAACAGCAGTTGGGTATGCACCCCCATCATCATTAGAAAAGGATGTGGTCATTTGCCAGCGTTGCTTCCGTTTGAAAAATTATAATGAAATTCAACCAGTGTCATTAACAGATGATGACTTTTTACGTATTTTAAATGGTCTTGGTACACAGCAGGGCTTAATCGTAAAAATTGTTGATATTTTTGATTTTAATGGAAGCTGGCTACCTGGGTTACACCGATTTGTCGGTAAAAATCCTGTCTTATTAATTGCCAATAAAGCTGATTTATTGCCAAAGTCTGTAAAGCCGAAAAAGGTGATTAACTGGCTAAAGCGTGAAGCAAAGGCGCTAGGGCTTCAGCCTGTAGATGTCCTATTAGTCAGTGCCCATAAAGGCAAAGGCATGGTGGAAGCAATGGAAGCTATCGACGAGTACCGTCAAGGACGCAATGTTTATGTTGTTGGCTGTACAAATGTTGGGAAATCCACATTTATTAATCGTATTATTAAACAGGCTACAGGGGAGGGTGAAGTGATTACAACATCCCATTTCCCAGGCACGACTTTAGATATGATTGAGATTCCATTGGATGATGGTAGTGCATTATATGATACACCTGGTATTATTAATCACCATCAAATGGCTCATCATATTGATGCTAGTGAATTAAAATATATTATGCCGAAAAAAGAAATTAAGCCAAAGGTCTACCAGCAAAATGCAGGACAAACCTTATTTATTGGGGCATTGGCGAGATTTGATTTTATTCAGGGAGATCGCTCTGCATTTACTGTACATGTAGCCAATGATTTGCCAATTCATCGGACAAAGCTTGAGAAAGCAGATACATTGTATGCAGAGCATAAAGGAGAGCTGCTAGCACCACCAACAGCCGATTTTATTGCCCAGCTACCACCACTTGTGCGCCATGAATTTTCCATTAAAGAAGCTAAAACGGATGTGGTGATTTCTGGGTTAGGCTGGATTACTGTTCAGCATGCCAATGTTGTTGTTGCAGCGTATGCGCCAAAAGGTGTGCAAGTGTCCATTCGTCCTTCACTTATTTAAAGAGAGCAAAGGAGTTAGAGCATGAAAAAATGGTTTGCAGTTATTGGTGATCCGATTGAACATTCTAAATCACCAGCTATGCACAATGCCTGGTTTGAGGAGATGGGTATTGATGCAACATATATTCCTATCCATGTATCGCCTCACCAGCTAGCATCAGCCGTTGCAGGTTTAAAAACATTAGGGGCAAGCGGCTGGAATGTTACAATCCCGCATAAAACAGCGATTATTCCCTATTTAGATGAGCTGGATGAGCTGGCACAAAAAATGGGTGCTGTTAATACGGTGGTGCGTACACAAGAAGGCAAGCTGAAAGGCTATAATACAGATGGAATAGGCTTTGTACGCTCATTAGAGGAGGCTGTTGGTACAGACCATAAAAATAGACCTGTGCTGCTTGTTGGTGCTGGCGGTGCTGCGCGTGGCATTGCCTTTGCAATGCAGCAGCAAGGCTATTGCGATTTAACAATTGCTAATCGCACAGTGGCAAATGCACAAGCGATTGTGGATGAGATGGAAATGGGCCGTGCAATGTCATTACAAGAAGCGGAGGAAACATTAGCTGATTTCAGCATTATTGTGCAAATGACATCGGCTGGTCTTGCTACGGGCAATTTTTCAATGCCATTTTCGTTAGATCGGCTTACAACAGAAGCAATTGTTGCAGATATTGTGTATAATCCATTAATGACGCCTTTTTTACAAGCGGCAGAAGAACAGGGAGCAACAATTGTCACAGGCTTAGGCATGTTTGTGCATCAGGGAGCAATTGCCTTTGAGCACTGGCTAGGAAGCTATCCAAATACAAATTCAATGATTGTGCAGTTAAAGGCGCAATTAGGAGGAAACTAATTTTTATGTTAACAGGTAAACAAAAACGTTTTTTACGTGCGGAAGCACACCATTTAACACCTATTTTCCAAGTGGGAAAAGGCGGCGTTAATGATGAAATGACAAAGCAAATTCGTGAGGCATTAGAAGTACGTGAGCTAATTAAAGTGCGTATTTTAGATAACTGTGAAGAAGATAAACATGCTGTTGCAGAAGCGCTTGCAAAGGGCGCACATGCAGAGCTTGTCCAATTAATTGGTCTTACAGTTGTTTTATATAAAGAATCACGCAATCATAAAAAGATTGTCTTACCAAAAGCAGCAAAGTAAGGTGAAGCAATGAAACGGGTCGGTTTATTAGGGGGCACATTTAATCCACCGCATATGGGGCATTTATTGATGGCAAATGAGGTTTACCATGCGCTAGAGCTTGACGAAATCCGCTTTATGCCCAATGCCATCCCACCACATAAGCACATCCACAATGATGCTGGCAATATCGAACGGCTGGAAATGCTAAAGCGTGCCATTCAGCCATTCCCTTATTTTTCAATAGAGGCGTATGAGGTGGAAAAGGGCGGCGTATCCTATTCTTATAAAACGCTGTCAGCATTGTGCAGGCGAGAGCCACATGTGCAGTTTTACTTTATTATTGGTGGCGATATGATTGATTCACTTCATACCTGGTATTGTATCGATGAGTTAGTAAAGCTTGTGCAATTTGTTGGTGTAAAGCGTCCAGGGACAGCTGCTAAAACGGCGTATCCTATATGTATGGTGGAAGTGCCTCAAATCGATTTATCGTCCACACTGATTCGTCAACGTCTTGCAACTGGTGGAACCGTCACATTGTTACTACCAGAAGCAGTGGAAGCTTATATACGAGAGGAAGGTCTTTATGGGACGCGAGCAGTATTTAGCAGCGATTAAGCCAAGAATGCCTGAAAAACGTTATATTCATACAATCGGTGTAATGGAAACCGCAATCGAGTTAGCACAAAAGTATGGCGAAGATGTGAAAAAAGCCGAAACAGCCGCAATCCTCCATGATATTGCGAAATATGCAGACATTGAATGGATGGAGAATATCGTTCGTGATCAACATTTAGATGCAAGACTCCTTGGCTGGGGTAGTGAATTACTACACGGTCCAGTGGGTGCATATATCGCACAAAGTGAGTTTGGTATCACAGACGAAGAGCTGTTGAATGCTATTCGTTTCCATACAACAGGACGCGCTCATATGAGCCGTTTAGAAAAAATTATTTTTGTCGCAGATATGATTGAACCAAACCGTCGATTTGATGGTGTTGATCGTTTGCGAAAAAAGGCGAAAAAAAATTTGGATAAGGCGGTTAGTGCATGTGTACGCCATACATTGGCTTTTTTAATTGACACAAAGCAGCCCATTTATCCGTTATCAATAGAATGTTATAACGATATAATGAACAGAGAGGATAGTGAAGGATGACTTCAACTTTATTACAAGCAACGTACAAAGCAATCGACGATAAACATGGTGAGGATATTGTCGTATTAAATATGCAGGGCATTTCTCTTTTAGCGGATTATTTTATCATTGCACATGGTAATTCAGATCGCCAAGTGCAAGCAATTGCTCGTGAATTACAAGATATCGCTGAACAGCAAGGCTATGAAATCCGCCGTATAGAGGGCTTTGATGCAGCTCGTTGGGTGCTTGTAGACTTAGGCGATGTAGTAGCGCATATATTCCATAAGGATGAGCGTGTTTATTATAATTTAGAGCGTCTATGGGGCGATGCACCGCAACTAGACATGCCAGAGGCTTAAGTGTGAGTAGTTACGAACGCTTTGCATATGTTTATGATAAGCTACAAACTGATATTCCTTACAATCGTTATGTAGATTGGGTTGTACAGCATGCACCAAGCGATCAATATCCGACATTATTAGATATTGGTTGTGGTACGGGTGTACTAAGCTTGTTATTTGCACAGGCTGGCTATCAGGTCAGCGGACTTGATTTATCAGAGGAAATGCTATCCATTGCAGCAGCGCGCTTTGCAAATGTAGGATATAGTGTGCCGCTGTATTGTATGTCAATGGATGAGTTAGAAGGCTTTGAGGCGCTGGATGTTGTGACAATTGCGATTGACTCCCTCAATTATATTGTGGAGGAGCAGGCTGTTTATACAACATTAGCGCGTATTTATAATGCTTTACGAGATGGGGGTCAGCTATTTTTCGATGTCCACTCATTATTTAAAATGACTGAAATCTTTTTAGATGGGCCGTTTACATATGATGATGGTGATATTAGCTATGTATGGCATACAGAGCCTGGTGATGTTGAGCATTCTGTGATTCATCAAATGACCTTTTATGTACGAGAGTCTGCCAGTGATTTATACGAACGCTTTGATGAGGAGCATATTCAGCGAACTTTCCCAGTCACACAATATATGACTTGGCTTCGTGCAATTGGCTTTAGCGATGTGGAAATAACAGCAGACTTTACGGCTGATGCACCCGAAGATGACAGCGAGCGCATTTTTATTCGTGCAGTGAAATAAGAAGAGAAGTGGTCACACTGTGATGGTGCAGTGTGGCTTTTTATTTTGTAGACGGATAGAGAGAGCAAAGTGACGGATAGCATGACAAAAATTCGCTCAATAAAGACGATCATGACATCTTTTCAACAAACACATGATCGTGTATGATGGAGTTAACTCCATATGATTACCTTTTGCAATGAAAGGATGGTACGATGTTCCAAACCTTATGGCAAAAGTATAGAAAAAGTATGCTATTCCCCAGCGTACTAGTAGTCAGTGGCATTTTTTACTTCTATTTTTCAAATGTTAACTCTTCACCTCCCCAAGAAGAGCTTATCGAACAAATCCAACCTATTGAAGAAATCAAGGATACTGAACCTGCTGAGGAAGCGGTTGAGCAGCAGGTATTTGTAGATATAAAGGGCGCTGTCATGCATCCAGGTGTTTACGAGCTACAGCCAGATCAGCGCATTATCGACGCTGTACAGCTTGCAGGTGGCTACACACAGGATGCTGACACCCAGCTTATTAATCACGCGCAAAAAGTACAGGATGAAATGGTTATTTATATACCAATAAAGGGTGAGAAGCTAGATGACATTGCTTCTGCTATTTTAACAATGCCTGTACATGGAACAGCACAGACGGAGAGTAATAGTAAGGAGCAAAAAATCAATATCAATCAAGCAGATGCAGTAGCATTAACAACATTGCCTGGCATCGGTCCGTCTAAAGCTCAAAGCATTCTCGCTTATCGAGAGGAAAATGGTAGCTTCCAAACGATTGAGGATATGAAGAACATTAGTGGCATTGGTGATAAAACCTTTGAAAAGCTCAAGGATTTGATTACCGTAAAGTAACGAGTGATATTGACGCGTCTTTTCCAAAAGGGCTACACTAGAGTAGAAAACAAGCACTTAACTTGGATATTTTCGGAGGTAGTCATATGGAGCGAATTACTTGGGATCAATTTTTTATGGCACAAAGCCATTTACTCGCATTACGTAGCACATGTACAAGGCTAGCAGTAGGCGCAACAGTAGTGCGTGATAAACGTATTATTGCAGGCGGCTATAATGGCTCTATTACAGGCGATGAGCATTGTATTGAAAAGGGCTGCTATGTGGTGGATAATCACTGTGTGCGTACAGTACATGCTGAAATGAATGCATTACTGCAATGTGCTAAATATGGTACGCCAACAAGAGGGGCAGATTTATATGTGACGCATTTTCCTTGTTTGCCATGTACAAAATCAATTATTCAAGCTGGGATTGAGCGTGTGTATTATGCAACAGATTATAAAAATAATCCATATGCTCAAGAGCTATTGGCAAAAGCAGGGGTAGAGGTTGTACATGTCCCATTTGACGAGCGCAAAATTGATTTTTTAAGCGATGAAAAACTAGCCTTGTATACAGATATGCTACAAGAGCTACGTGAGAGTGGTGTGTCAGCAGAAAAATTGTTGCCCTATGAGCAAAGGGTGAGTGCATTATTTGGTAAAGGCATTAAAGCATAAATGGATATTTGTAGCACTTGCTGTACTTGTAGCGTCCATAGCGGCACACAAGGCAGCAGGGCTACTTATCTTGTTACTTCTTTTAGCATTATGGCTTATATGGAAGGAAGAAAGCCGTTTTCTTGCTCTATTGGTCATTATAAGTGGTTTACTAGCCTATCTATTTTTTGTAACCTATCAGTTACAAAAATCTTCCCCTCTTCCGTCAACCTTCCCTTTAACATGGACAAGCGACTATAAAATAAAAGGTCAAAAGCTGCGCGGTTTTGCTACAACAGCTAATGGCGACAAGCTTTATATTGTTTATACATTTACGTCAGCGCAGGAGAAAGCCTTTTATGAGCAGCTATCATTAGCAGGTATGACCTTTCTTGCAAAGGGTGAGCTATCTGAGCCTAATCCTCCTGCACATGCTTATGCATTTTCAATGACGGACTATTTAGTGAGTAAAGGAGCAACGGGTATTGTTGACATTCACGAGTGGACGTATATAGAGAAACAGCGTTCCATTCGTACATCTCTTGCCACACTTAGACATAGCATTAACATGCATATTGAAAGAACTTTTCCTGCATCACTTGTAGCGGAGGCACAGGCATTGTTGATTGGCTTACAAGATCAGGTGGATGAGGACTTGCAACGTGCCTATCAGAAGCTTGGTATTACTCATTTATTTGCAATTTCAGGGCTTCATGTAGCCTTGTTATCTTGGTTGTTTTTTGAAAGCTTGTTGCGATTAGGTGTGCGCAAAGAACTAGCAACAATTGCATTAATGGTGCTCTTGCCTCTTTACGGAGTTCTTGCAGGAGGTGCACCCTCTGTATGGCGTGCGGTTTCTGTTGTTGAATTAATCATGATATTGCGCGCTATCAACTGGGCAATTGCTATGGATGATGCACTTGCCATCAGCTTTATAGGCTTTGTTTTGCTTGAGCCGGGTGTTATTTTTCAAATTGGCTTTCAGCTTTCCTATTTAGCAACAGTTAGTCTTATTTATTCAGGTGTTATTTTAAAGGAGATAAGGAACTGGCTTATACGCTCCTTCCTTATTACATTTGTTTGTCAGCTTCTTGTTTATCCCCTATTGCTCTATCATTTTTATGAGCTTTCCATTTCGTCATTGTTAGTGAATATTATCTTTGTCCCACTGTTTTCCTTTGTGATCTTGCCTTTGAATATTGTGGCATTAGGTGTAACGTATGTATCGTTGCCACTAGCCAATAGACTATTTGCTGTCTATGAGCCATTACGCACATGGCTAACCAAGATGATTTTTGCTATACAGGAGCTACCATTTCAGTTATGGTCGCCGGGTAGACCACCTATCTGGCTTATTGCTTTAGCCATGTTAAGTGTACTTATGGGCTTTTATTTTTTAGAAACAAAGCAGTATAGAAAATTCATTAGTACATTGGCAATTCCAATTATAGGAATTCAGCTATTTCCTATGCTATACAAAGATACGAAAATTACATTTTTAAATGTTGGGCAAGGAGATAGCATTGTGATTGAGCTACCTTTTCGCAAAGCGGTCTATGTCATTGATGCTGGTGGTGTACTGCGCTTTGAGCAAGAGCAGTGGAAAAAGGCAGATCAGCCTTATGAGATAGGGAAGCAGGTTGTTGTACCATTTTTAAAGGGCAAAGGTATTCGAACGATTGATATTTTTATTGTGACACATGCTGATGCAGACCATGTGGAAGGGGCAGAGGAAATATTACAAGAGATTGCTATGAATGAAATCCATGTAACACCGAGCTCTCTTACCGAGCCTATTATGGCAGATTTATTGAAGGAAGCTAAAAAGCAGCGTGTTGCTGTAAAGGAGAGGATGCAGGGTATGGGCTGGCAGCAAGGGGAAACAAATTTTTCTTATTTATGGCCAGAAGATACTATGTATGAGGGAAATAATGATTCCCTTGTGCTATTGATGCGACAAAAAGGTTTTACAGCATTGCTGACAGGTGATTTAGAGGCAGAGGGTGAGCAGCGGCTTATACAACACTATGGTCAGCGAATACGTCGGATAACATTGTTAAAGGCAGGCCATCATGGTAGTAAAACATCGAGTTCTGAGTCTTTTATTGAGCTATTACAGCCTCAATTAACGATATTTAGTGCAGGGCTTCATAATCGCTATGGTCATCCTCATCCAGACATAGTCGAGCGCTTTGTGAGTCGAAATTTAGCAACATTAACAACGGGTATTGATGGTACGATTGAAATTCGCATTCGTGATAATCAATGGCATGTGACAGCGAAAGAAAAAGACCTTGTCCAATGACAAAGGCCTTTTTCTTCACGGATAAGTTTGTTTATTGTGATACAAATTCTACGATAATTGCAATAATAAACATAACTGTAAAAACGCCAAATGATACGCCGAAGCCAACACCAGAATCAATTGCATCGTTACGTCGACATTGAATGTTTTTTCCTTCAAATGGATTCATTGATATCCCTCCAATTCTGTTATTTATTATAAGACAACCTGTGCATAAAAGCTATATTGAAAAGGAGATTTCAATGTCTAGCAATGAATCGACACAATTCGGTCAAAGTCACAAAAACGATAAAATCATGTATACTGATAATATTG
Organism: Lysinibacillus sp. NPDC098008; assembly: GCF_044760715.1. NCBI lineage: Bacteria > Bacillati > Bacillota > Bacilli > Caryophanales > Bacillaceae > Lysinibacillus > Lysinibacillus sp. NPDC098008. Next base: position 59,922 of record NZ_JBIWBA010000011.1, on the reverse strand, counting down.
CTAGATGGAGGGAAAATTATGATTTCAACGGTTTGGAATACAATCAAAAAAAGAGAGCTTGCACCAGTCTATTTACTTGTCGGTGAAGAAAGCTATTTTATAGATGAAACAATCAAACGTTTAAAGGAAGCACTGGGGCCAGAGGAAGAGCTGGAAATGACAATATTCGATTTGGATGAGGTGCCTGTTGATGTCGTAATAGATGAAGCAGATACCATTCCTTTTTTCTCCGAACGCAAGCTTATTATTGCTAAAAATGCTTCGTTTTTAAAGGCAGCAGAGAAGGGCAAGGAAAAAATAGATCATGATGTGAAGCGACTAGAAGCATGGCTAACCAATCCATCAGATTTTTCCGTTACCGTGTTTATTGCCCCCTATGAAAAATTGGATGAACGAAAAAAAGTCACAAAAATGATGAAGGCACATGCTCTATATGTTCAAGCAGAAACGCCTAAGGAGCAGGATTTAGCTGTTTGGATTCAGAGTATTGTCAAGGCAGCGGGTAATACGATTAGACAGGATGCGATTGAACAGCTTGTGGCAATGGTTGGGACAAATATGCTGCAATTACAAATGGAAATTGATAAGCTAACACTCTATTTAGGGGAGGGTGGCGAAATTACGACCCCACTAGTGGAGGAGTTAGTAGCAAAAACATTGGAAGAGGATGCCTTTAAAATGCTCAATGCTTATTTAGCAAATGATGCTGTCGGTGCTTTAACGATTTATCATGATTTATTGCGCCAAAAGCAAGAGCCAATTATGCTTGTAGGATTGCTAGCCTCCAATGTTCGAACGATGTCGAATGTATTTTACTTATTAAAAAAGGGCTACCATCCACAGCAAATTGCGAAAAATTTAAAAATCCATCCATACCGTGTTAAGCTAATGGTTGAGCAGCGTCATCGGCCCTCAGAAGAAAGCTTACTAAGGGCATTGTATCAATTGGCTGAGGTTGATTTACAGCTTAAATCGACAGGTGGTAATCGTGAGCGCTATTTAGAACTTTTTTTATTGCGTCAGCTTTAATTAATTACGCTGACGCTTCGCTTTCGATCCAAAATGAATTTACTGAACCAAGATAAAAAAGACCAGCTACTTTTTTCAAGTAGTTGGTCTTTTACATGATTATGCTTTTTTAGCAAGGCGAGACTTTTTACGAGCCGCCGCATTTTTGTGGATAAGTCCTTTTGAAGCTGCTTTATCTAAAGATTTGTAAGCTGCTTGTAAAAGTTCTTGTTTGTTTTCAGCGTCAGTAGCAATAGCATTTTCAGCTTTTTTCACTGTAGTACGCATTGCAGACTTAGCTTGAGAATTAGCAATGTTAGCTTTTTCGTTCACTTTTACGCGTTTAATGGCAGATTTAATGTTTGGCATCTATTTCACCTCCTAAATTAGGTACGAGATGATAACTTCTCATTGATTTCTTGTGTCAATACAACAAAAATCATTTTAACAAACGCCTGACCAAATTGCAATAGATAAATGCAAAGAATATTTACTTGACAGTTTGAACAAACTACAGCTTGAGGTGAGCTGTATGAAAAATGTAAACTGGCAACGAACAGATTTAATTGATGAATCAGAAGAGGTCGTTGTCCATCAGACGAAAGAGCAAAAAGATAAGCTTAAACAATCGAGTGGCATTCAAATAGAAGATCGGAATGCTGGTCGTGTTAAAGTTACAGATGTGCTGGTGGATGCGGAAGGTGAACAGCAAATTGGCAAAAAAGAAGGTCAATATATTACACTTTCTGTCCCGACACTGACATTAGAAGATCAAGATGGCTTTGCACAACTTGAGCAGGAATTGCTTGTGAATTTCAAAAAAATGCATGATGCACTTGCTTGGCAAGAAGACGATAAAATTTTAATCGTTGGTTTAGGAAATCGTACCATCACACCCGATGCAATAGGTCCCTATTTGATTGACCATCTGCATAGCTTAGATGTCATTGACGATAAATTTGTTATGTATGCGCCGGGAGTAACAGGGCAAACAGGCTATGAAACAGGGGAGTTTGTCGCGGCTATTGCCGAACGTTTACAACCAAAGCTAATTATTGTAGTGGATGCACTTGCTACAAGAGCAAGTGATCGATTATGTAAAACAATTCAATTAACCGATACAGGCATCCATCCAGGCTCAGGGGTAGGTAATCAACGACAAGAAATTTCCTATGAGATGCTTGGTATTCCTGTGACAGCCATTGGTATCCCAACAGTGGTAGATGCACCTGTTTTAATTGCGGATGCTGTAGAAACAATGCTGCGCTCAATAGCTGCTCGTGTAGCTGAGCGCAATAAACCCTCTTCAAAGCTATCCTTATCCTCTTGGCAGCCAGATATTCAGCAGGAGGTGGACATGTCCTTAGTACAGCCTATTTTTGGAGAATGGGCAACATGGTCAAGAGAAGAACGTCAGCAACTGTTTGAAGAAACCTTTGCAGGCACACGTATGCAGCTAATGGTAACGCCAAAAGAAGCAGATTATTGGGTTGATCGCTATGCAAAATTAGTCGCTTCTATGCTAATGAATTGGGCAAGCGATTTATAACAACAATCGTCTAAAGCTACTATAATTTATGCGAAAAACAAGAAAAATTTTTTCGTTCTAAACGCCACACCCCCTCCATACGATAAGGGGAGGAGGGTGTGACTTTGCTAAAAAAACTACAATGGTCATTTGGTATATTATTGTTCTTTTTCGTATTACCTGTCATTGCTGGGCAACTTCCGTTCAACAAGCAAGCATCGACTCCGACGAAACAACCAGAAGATAAACAAGTCGTGTTTGCCGCTACCAATTTAGCTGAACAAAATGCGCTTGAACAAACAAAAGAGCCTGAAGCAGATGCTGATCCCTTTAAAGTGTTAGTGTTGTTTACGCATTCACATGAAGCATATGAGCCAATCGTGAAAGCTGCAAGTGGTAAGATAGCGACCTCTCATGAAACAATTAATATTTTAAGCATGCAGGATAAGATTGTGAATCATTTTAATGTCAATGGCTTGAAAACGGACGTATTAAATGTAGATGTGATGAAAGAGTTAAAGCAAGCAGGCAAGGGCTATCATGAATCCTATAATGTGATGCGACCACATTTAAGTAAGCATTTAGAAACAAATAGCTATGATTTAATACTAGATTTACATCGTGATTCATTAAAACATGATCTTACAACAGTTGGGTATAATGGTGAAAACTACGCGAAAATTGCAATCGTTGTTGGTGCAGAGCATGCAAATTTCCGCTGGAATACTGCCTATGCTGAAAGCCTATCATCCACATTAAATGCCATTGTGCCAAAAATATCAAAAGGCGTTATTTCCAAAAGTGGTGATGGCGTTGATGGCCGCTACAATCAAGATTTAGCAAAGCAAATGATGATTGTAGAAATCGGTGGCATTGGTAACACAGAGGAAGAGGTCAATCGTACAATTGCCGTTTTAGGAAAAGCAATTGCCAAAGCATTTGTTAATGATACAAAAAAGTAGCGATTGATTACCTATCATAATATTGCTGTCTGTAACCTAATCAAATAACTGGACCGCATGAAATGCAAGTCATGCGGTTTTGTTATGCGATATTACAGATAGATACATGTTGAGCTGTCCATAAGAGCAAAAAATCGAAAATGTTCTAATAGATGTGAGGCATTGATAGTAGAGGCTTTGTCATGGAGTTGCTGTTGTACTTTACATAACGTTCATAGTATAATTCAGTATAGTTTAATTAGGAGTGGAAAAGATGAACCGAGAAGCACGTTTAAAACGACAAGAGAATATCCGAAATTTCTCTATTATTGCACATATCGACCACGGGAAATCAACGCTTGCTGACCGTATTTTAGAGCAAACAAAGTCATTAACGTCCCGTGAAATGAAAGCACAGCTCCTTGACTCGATGGATTTAGAGCGTGAGCGAGGCATTACGATTAAATTAAATGCAGTTCAATTAAAGTATGAAGCAAAAGATGGCGAAGTGTATACATTCCATTTAATCGACACACCAGGACATGTCGATTTCACATATGAAGTATCACGTAGTTTAGCTGCTTGTGAGGGCGCTATTTTAGTGGTAGATGCTGCACAAGGGATTGAAGCACAAACATTAGCAAATGTTTATTTAGCGCTTGATAATGACCTAGAAATTTTACCTGTTATTAATAAAATTGATTTACCAGCGGCTGATCCTGAGCGAGTACGTCAGGAAGTAGAGGATGTTATTGGCTTAGATGCCTCTGAAGCAGTGCTAGCTTCTGCAAAAGCAGGTATTGGGATTGAGGATATTTTAGAGCAAATTGTGGAGAAGGTTCCAGCGCCAACAGGTGATCCTGATGCACCGCTACAAGCTTTAATTTTTGATTCTGTCTATGATGCCTATAAAGGCGTGATTATTTCAATCCGTATTATCAACGGTACAGTAAAGCCTGGCGATAAAATTCGTATGATGGCAACTGGCGCGGAATTTGAGGTTATTGAAGTTGGGGTACATACACCAAAGGCTGTGCCGCAAGCTGAATTAACAGTAGGAGATGTTGGTTATTTAACTGCGTCGATTAAAAATGTAAGTGATACACGTGTAGGGGACACTGTAACCTTTGCGAATCGCCCAGCAGCCGAGCCATTAGCAGGGTATCGTCGCTTAAACCCAATGGTATACTGTGGCTTATATCCAATTGATACAGCAAAATATAATGATTTGCGTGAGGCATTAGAAAAGCTAGAGTTAAATGACTCTGCTTTACAATATGAACCAGAAACATCACAAGCCCTTGGATTTGGCTTCCGCTGTGGCTTTTTAGGTCTATTGCATATGGAGATTATCCAAGAGCGTATTGAGCGTGAATTTAATATTGATTTAATTACAACAGCGCCTTCCGTAATCTATGATGTCCATATGACGGATGGCACTGCCATCAAAGTAGATAATCCATCCTTTATGCCAGATCCACAAAAAATTGATCGTGTGGAGGAGCCATATGTAAAAGCGACTATTATGGTGCCAAATGATTATGTGGGAGCGGTTATGGAACTTTGTCAAATGAAGCGTGGTAATTTTATGACAATGGATTATATTGATACATCGCGTGTAAGTATTATTTATGAAATGCCATTATCAGAAATTGTCTATGATTTCTTTGACTATTTAAAATCCAATACAAAGGGCTATGCATCATTCGACTATGAACTTATTGGTTACCAGCCATCGAAATTAGTGAAAATGGATATTTTATTAAATGGTGAGCAAGTCGATGCACTAAGCTTTATTGTACACCGTGACTTTGCTTACGAGCGTGGTAAGGTAATTGTAGAAAAGCTAAAAGAATTAATCCCACGTCAACAATTTGAAGTACCAATCCAAGCAGCGATTGGTCAAAAAATTGTCGCCCGCTCTACAATTAAGGCTATCCGTAAAAACGTTTTAGCGAAATGTTATGGAGGCGATATTTCACGTAAGCGTAAACTTCTTGATAAACAAAAAGAAGGTAAAAAACGTATGAAGCAAGTAGGCTCCGTTGAAGTTCCTCAGGAGGCATTCATGGCGGTATTGAAGATGGACGATAGCAAATAGTAGGCGTATCAAGGGTTGGTGGTGTTGGATAAAAGTACCAATACCCGTTTTGCTTGCGAATTGCTTGCGAAACAATTTTGCTTGCGAAAAAAACTTGCCGACCAGCGGCAACTGATCGGCAAGTTTTTATTTAATATCATCCAGTGCTCGTTCAAAAATATCGACGGATTCCTTTTGCATCTTTTCCGTAAGATGTGAATAGGTGTCGATAGTAATAGCTGACCGGCTATGACCAAGACAAGTCTGGATGTCTTTTGTTTTTGCGTTGTTTTCCATTAGCATTGTAGCGTGCGTATGTTGCAATGAATGGAAGTTAAATGGAATTTTGAGTGTTTCTGTTAATTTTCTTGTATTATATTTTGTGCTACTAGGTGTTAGCGGTTCGCCATTTTCCTTGACGCATACATGATCTGTTTTGGGATAATATTCACCATAGAACAATTTGTTTTTCTTAATCCAAAGATGATGCTCTTTTAATAGTTTGACAATAGTAGGTTCTAACGGTATCGTTCTTTCGCTCGATGCCGTTTTTGTTGTATCGAGCACCCATTTTCTGTTGATATTGACCATTGCGCGTTCAACAGTTAATGTATTTTAATCAAAATTAATATCTCTCCAACGCGAACCGCATACTTCGCTAACACGCAAGCCTATGTGTAGCCCGATATGGAATGGCATATATAGCGGCATGTCTGGCTTTAAGTATTCCATAATACTTATTAAATCCTCTCGTTTAATAATCTTTAAATCTTCTTTTGACGTCTTTCTACGTGGATGTTTTGGCATTGACACATATTGCATAGGGTTGTCCTTTAAAAGTCCCACGGATGTACAGCGTGTTTTAAGGACACTATAAAAGATGGATAATGATTTCCTAGAAAATCCCTCACGATGTTTGCCATTAATCCATTTTTGCAATATTGTTGGTGTAAGATCATGCAGAGCATAATGATCGATTGGGGGAGCAATGTGTTTTTTATAACTCTACGATAGTTCTCCTGTGTATTGTATTTCAAGTTGATTAGGCAATATTCTTCAAACCAATACCACATATAATCTTCGAGTGATGACTTTGAAGATTCAAAAAAACGTCCAGTATCATCATATTCAGCAAATGCGGTTGTGAGTGCAATTTCTGCTTCTGCTTGAGTATTCCCACCAACACGCTCTATTCTTTTTCGGTTCTCTCCTTTTCGGGCTGGGAGCGCAAAGGAGCAGTATCATTTGCGCCCTCTTAGTCTTATTGAACCTCTACTACTTCTCTTTTTTTAAGCGTTTTCCTATATGATTCTCCTTTCTGGAAAAAGAAGAGCAAGACGGCAATCTTGCTCATTTTTAATTAATTTGCAAATTAATTAATATCTCAATCCAATGGGGCAAGAGATATTTGGTGTTGTTCTTTATTCACGAAGCGTTGTAAGCGTTGCTGTTCTTCTGTCAATGCGGATTCAATAAACTTGCTAAAGCCTATTGCATCTTGTTCAGCAAGATAGCGTAAGTAAGTCGCTTTCTCTTTGCTGTTAATAATAAGTGGAGCAAAGCCATGTTGTAATAAAGAATAATTAAGGACCATACGCCCTGTGCGTCCATTGCCATCTGCAAAAGGATGAATACGTTCAAATGCAATATGTGCTTCCACAATGCTAACGATTTTTTCGTCTTCAGTAGCAGCTACATCTAAACGGAAGTTCAAATTATCGACCCATTGCTGCATAGGAAGCGGTGTTTCTTGCACACTGGCTGTCATGAAATCAGTCCCTAGTATGGCATTGTCTATCGATTTAAATATTGCAGGCGATCCATTAATAAAGTGTGAATTTCCTTGATTGTTTGCAAATGGAGCGGTGCATCTTGTTCAAGTTCTTGTATTAAGTATTGAAAGGCTTGTTCATGATTTTTGATTTCATATACTTCACGTAAATCGATACTACGATTGCTTGACACTTGGTTGTGCAAAATAATGTTTCGGCTAATGTAATCGTATTTCCTTCAAGTGCCGATGAATGGTGAGCCAATCGAACAAGAGTATCGTCTAAATATTCTTTAGGTAATTTTTTTATATAGCCGAGCTGGTTACTTTTTATTTCACACATAACAAATTTGACAATTTTGTGACAAGTATTATTTCATGAAAAAACAATTATATGTGAATTGGCGTATAGTATGAGAATGGACCTTTAATCCGCCAAAAAATGGCGGGGGAAACGCAAAATATTGGCGTGAATTAACCGTTGTATGGTTATTTTGGAAGTGATAGGATATAAATAACTCGAGGGGAACTATTAGCTATAGCTAATACAGATTATAATTAATGGGAGGCTAGTAATATATGCATACTACACTTGATATTGATTTTAAATTAAAAGAAGGATTTCGTTCTTTATTCCCTGATTATGCAACAAAACTAGAGAAAGCAACTTCACAAGAAGAAATTAATAGATTTCAGGCTGAATTTATAGAGGAAAGAAAACAAATTTTGGCGGAAGCGCTAGGCAAGGATATATCCGAGCTAGAGGCAAGCGATCAGACTGCACCCATTCCACTGAAACAAGATATGTATAAAATTCTTATAAATGCTACTGGTGATGATATTAAAAAACAACTCCATGTACTGATTGATGGTTTAAATCGATTGCAAGGAATGGAAGATGATGATGCTGGTCTTGTTACTGCACAAATTCTTGTTTCGGGTGCATTAGGGATTGGCCTATTATCAACCTCTACTGTTATTGCAAAATTGGCAGTTGGAGCAGCTGAAGCAGTCGCAGCTTTTGCTGGTGTTACAGTTGCTTCAGTTGGTGCAGTTGTAGCCATTGCTGCTCTAGTAATTGTGGCTATTATCATCCCAATTATTTATTTTATGGCAAAGCCAGCAAATGCGATTGTGTTGTTAATTAATGAACTGGACAAACCACTTACTTTTGTATCAGATCATAATGTTCATGGTAAACCAATGTTAATGACAACGCCAATTCCTGAAGCTGTTGTGATTCCTGAAGTGGGTACATATCCAGTATCAGGATTGATTGCCACAGAAAAGAGAGAGAACGCTTTAGTAGGCACACAATACGGATTTACCATGCAGTATGGAGGTACAGACACGAAGCTTTCTTTCGGTGTAGAATGTCCTTTAACGGGTATCTATACGGATAATAATTGTTATTGTGCTATAGATGAAAGTGCGAGTACCGTTGCCGAAATGACTACAAAACAGAATAAACAGTTTTGGGAAGCTGAGAAAAATGGTATCAAATTAAGCATTCGTTGCAACTCTGGAAGTGGATCGATAGCTTATTATGTAGCACGAGCATATAGAGGATAAACAGAAGAACCCATCTTAACTAAAAATTTTATCTATAATGAAAGACGCATCACTTTTAGGATATGTACACATGAAGCATTAAATTTCGTGCACTATCTTTTGACTAGAAGGATGGAATTTTCTGCTGAGTGATTCTTTAGATTTCGGGTATCCACGAACAAGATTTTAGACTAATAAGATAATATTATTTAAAAATATATCTTATTCAAGCTGATTAGTTAATAATCTTTTACTAGATAAGTGTTTATCGGCTCCTCATTATGAATATTCAATAAAACAAAAGGAATCACGGCTAGATTGTGGTTCCTTTTGACTGTTATCTCCAGTTTTAATAAAATAATAAGAACAATTTAGCCAATAGAAAAAGGGGAACTCCTACGATGATAACACCTGTCAAGAAATAACAAAATAACATAAAAACATCGAAAACCGCACCTGCTAAATCATCCATGAATTTAAACATTTTACTTCCCTCCAAACATAAAAAATAGATCTCAATCAACACTTCAAATGATTTTTAGAAACGTTTTTTACTAATGGCTAAAGTAATATAGAGCATTCCTACATTAATAAAAAAGTAGAACATATTATAGTGACTATTTAGATAAATAGCAGGGCTGAAATAGGAGAAATCGTCCGCTCCAATATAGCGGACTGATGGAATTAATTTGCCAAAATTCGGCTAGTGATAGGTGATAAAAAATATAGAAATACAAGTAAGAAAGATACTTGCCTATAATAATCTTTTATTGGCAGTGTTCCTTTTATTATCCTCTGTGTCATTTATAAAATAATGGTAAGGCTTAAAGGTTAAATACGTCAACTTTATTAAAATATTCATTGTAATAACCTTTTGACAATATTCTATTCCTAAAGTGGAGGATTGACATTGTAATGATGTACTTGTACATTTAGCCTGTAAAAACAAAGGTGGGTGAAACGTTCAAACAGTGGAGGATATGCGAAAACTACACTGATTGAAGATTCACTTTCTCAAAATGGTATTGAACGTTTCCAAATCATATGAGGAATATTTGTTCCCCAAAAATGCTTCAGACAAAAATCTGGCTTGCCCAGTTTTTTCTGCCAAACTATTTGAGCTTGTCGATAGCCGCTATCCAAGCAAAAGCTCGGTATTTGCTGTGTTTCGAGTGTAGTAAGCATATGTCGAAATAGCATCGTGCCAATACCGCGCTGCTGATAGCTTGGATGAACATAAACGGTTCCGATTTCTGGACAGTTTGTTAAATCCTCTTGTATTGTTTGCTGGATAAGTGCATTTGCCTCGCCATATTCAATTGTGCCAATTATTTCTCCTGTTTTTGGCTCCACAGCTACCCAAAAAAATCGCTGTTGACCTTGGCTTGCGAAATCCATTGCTAAATAATGCTTTTTCATTTCCCATTCATTATGTTGGTCTCCAGCTAATGCTGCCAGGCCCTCTTTGGCAAACGTATCCTGAATCACAAGAAAAAAGAACTGATGTAATACTTCTTTATCCGTTGGCAGAGGGCGTCGGATGATGATATTTTCCATATTTCTATTCTCCTTTATCGGTTTATAATAGAAAGAATAAGTAATTTATACTGAAGGGGGTTGATTCATTGAAACAGCTAAAAAAAGAACTAGACCTTGTGATCGAAAATATGCGAATGTTTATGGTGGAAATGCAAAATTCTCAACCTCCGATGGTTTTTCAGCACACTATGGAAAATGATAGTCGTCATTTTATTCATCGTCAATGGCAATTACCTGATGAGTATATATACTTTTTACAGCATTACGCTGTGGAAGGGGTGACATGGAGTACGGGTGACTATATCAATCTTTGGATTTATAGTGCAGATGACTTGCTGCGAGGGCAGGATGGCTATCAGTTTAACTCGGTGACAAATGAGGTTATCGAAGATTGGCCGCAACATTATTTGGTTATTGCTTCGGATGAGGGTGATCCTTATTGTTTAGATTTAGCAAGAGGGGATACGGCGATTTTTACTGCCCAGCATGGAATGGGTAGCTGGGATTTTTCATTAGCCTATGACAATTTAGTAATGTTTCTTGAAAGTGTGCTTATTCCACCTAACTTTGAGGAAGAAATAGCTGAGGATTTTCCCCTCCATTATTTTGCGCTGTATATAACAGGCACAGGGAACGATAAAGTGAGAACATTATTATTACTAAAGAAACGATTATCTTGTGACTATGTACAAGCAAAAAAATCATTAGAGAATGTTCCTTTCTTAATTTATAAGGGAATAGAAGCGACTGCCCAGCAAATAGAACAAGAGCTTAAAGCGATTGGTGCGGACTATGAAAAAAGGCAAATTAGCTTGGCAGAGTTTCTACAAAGTTGACGAATGTAATTGCAGGGGATACACGATGTATACAAGCAGTACCTTTAATTCTACAAAAGAGGAATATATAGCATTGCACCAAACAACGGGCTGGAATGCGAAAGGACTTTATGAAGGGAGCTAAAATTATTGAAAGCAAAATGTTTGAAAATCTATGAATTTGGCAACCCAACAGAGGTGCTGCGTCTTGAAAATAAAACGATTACACCTCCACAGCAACAAGAAATTGTTGTGCGTATGTTAGTAAGACCGATTAATCCTTCTGATTTAATACCGATACGAGGAAAATATGCACATCGCATTCCTTTACCAACCATTCCTGGCTATGAGGGAGTTGGCATTGTTGAACAAGTGGGACCACTTGTGTCACCACAGCTTATTGGTCAGCGTGTATTGCCATTGCGTGGAGAGGGAACATGGCAGGAAATGGTGAAAACACAGGTTGAATTCGCTGTAGCTATTCCTGATAACATGGATGATTTTACAGCGGCACAAATGTATATTAACCCCATAACAGCTTTTGTCACATGTACAGAGGTTTTGAAATTGCAGCCAAATCATACTTTACTTGTAAATGCATGTGGCTCTGCTATCGGTCATATTTTTGCACAATTGGCAAAGCTGCTCGGTTTTCAGCTTATTGCAGTGGTGCGCAATGGTCAACATACTAAAACATTGCAGCAGCTTGGTGCTAGCTATGTGATTGATACGTCACAAATGCCGTTAAAGGAAACAGTGATGACACTTACAAATGGTAGAGGGGCAGATGCAGCGATTGATTCCATTGGAGGGGAGGCGGGCACAGAGCTAGCTTTCTGTGTAAAGTCTAGTGGACATTTTTTAGCGATTGGTCTTTTATCAGGCGTGCAGGTGGATTGGACAAGTATTGTGAATAAAGCACATGTACAGGCTAATTTATTTCATTTACGACATTGGCAGCGCCAGACGCCTGTTGATAAGTGGCAGCAAACGATGCAACAGCTTATTAGCCTCGTACAGAGCGGTTTATTAACAATGATGAAGGTTAACGCTCACTATCCATTGCTAGCTATTCATAAGGCTATCCAAGCGGTTGAAACCTCTGATGCTAATAAAGGGAAAGTATTTCTTACAAGCGATTAAGGAGGATAGTGAATGGCAGAGATAAAGCAATTAAAAAAGGCGATTAAACAATTAAGTGAAGATGAAGCAAAGTCCATGCTTTTTCCAACTCTTATAAATAAGCAATCCAGAGATAGCATACAGCAGTTTTTATTACAGCAAACAGAAGAACCCTCTGTTTCAGCTAAGCAAACAGTCCATATTGTTTTTGGTGATTCACCAGGAGGCAGTTTAAAAGCAGCATTTCGCAACACAAGCTATAATAAGACAGATGAAGTGATTGTAATACCGGGTAATTTTTCTATCGGTCCCTTAAAGGCTATACATACAGCTGCAGGGATTGAGGCTCGTTTTCAATGGCTTCAAGAGCGCTATAGTATGAACACTGATGACTTAGAACTCGTGCAGCGTCAAACAATGGAAGCGATAGAGCACATTAAAAATAGCCCACCACATCTCGATATTATTATTTGGACTTGTCAAAATGCCCATGAACAAATAGGGCTTCGGCTTATATTGGCGATATTAGAAGATAACATCAATGATATTTACGTATTTGATACCTTTCAATTATTCCATGAAATGTATACATATCCACAGCTAGTAGAGGAGCATTATCCAAGGTCATCAGGAGAGGTTAGAGCAGAGGATTTATTATATTTTTATGAGCATTATCAAGAACGTCCTGTCAAAACAGCATTACGACAGACTTTGTGTCAGGAAGGTTTACATATGCTAGTAGATGATTTTCATTGTATTCATACATGGGAGTATCATGAGCTTTGGCATAGCAATGATGAAGCAAAAGATGATGCCTTGATTATTGCCTATGCTAAGCGCCTGCATCATGAGCAGGAGAGGCATGATTATCAACACACAGCTAGGATTGTTGGAGAAGTGCTAGGGCATATGGAGCAGTATAGGGAAGCGGAATGGATTGAATATCGTATTCAACAACTGATTCAGCAGGGTGTTTTTTCTTATCAGGGCGAACTAAAAGGGATGCTATTGTATCAAGTAAAATTATCCGATGCTTATATGGTATAATCGATGACAAAAAGGAGTGAAAGCATTGTTAAAAACAAAGGTATTTGAACAATTAAAAACAGCTATGAAGGAGAAGGATGCTTTAGCGAAGGGCGTATTATCGCTATTAAAATCGGCGTTAGATGCGGCTGAAAAGGACAAAGGCGAGGCACTCACTGCTGAGGAAGAAATGGCGGTTATTAACCGTGAAGTAAAGCAAACCAATCAGGCTTTAGAGGGTGCTCAAACGGCTGGACGGGCAGATTTAATTGAAAAAGAAGAAGCGAAATTAACGCTCTTAAAGTCCTTCTTACCAAAGCAATTATCGGAAGAGGAAATTGCTGAGAAATTAGCTGCTGCTGGTGTTAGTAAGGGCATGAATATGGGCGAGGCTATGAAAATTGCTAAACCGTTGCTAGCAGGTCAAGCTGATGGGGCTGTTATGTCAAAAGTGGTGAAAAGTCTTATATAAAGCCATTTTTTCTTAATGTAGTGGATAGCATAACAAAAGTGACGGATAGCCAGCTCAAGGTGACGGATAAAACAGCAAAACTGACGGATAGAAAAATGAAATCTGCTATGCTTTCTTGTAGCATAGCGGATTTGCATTTATAACTTAAATTTGTGGATAATATGGCGAAGCTGCTGTGCCATCTCCGCTAAATTGTTAGAGGAGGCGGTGATTTCTTCAATGCTTGCAGATTGTTCCTCGGAGGCAGCTGCTACATTTTGAATATTGCCAGAAGCTTGTGCTGCGACAATGCCAACCTGCTCTACGGAAGTAGCGATGCCACCAATACCTTTATTCATAGTGGTCATAATCGTATTGACATGATCCATTTCCTCTGTAAGTGCTGTAATTTGAGCATAAATATTACTAAATGCTTCGCCTGATGCATGGAAGGTTGCTGAGCTTTCAGCAAGGTTGTCACTGCTAATAGCCATTGATTTAACAGCTTGTGCGGATTCATCTTTAATCGTTTCAATGCGCGTGCGAATACTATTTGTGGCTGCTAACGATTGATCGGCTAGCTTCCGAACTTCTTCGGCAACAACGGCAAAGCCTTTCCCATGTTCGCCTGCACGGGCTGCCTCAATGGAAGCATTTAAAGCAAGTAAATTTGTTTGATCTGTAATTTGGGTAATTAGTGTGACAATATCACCAATTTCATTTGTATAAATGCTTAAGCGTTCTACAACCGAGCTTGATTCCTGAATCGCTTGAGAGGTGATGGACATTTTTTCTGTTGCTTCTTGAATGGTTGCATTGCCCTTCTCTGAAATAGCAGATGTTTGGAATGCTTTATCTGTCACATCATTAACGCTTGTCACAACCTCTGTCATTTTGCTAGAAATCTCTGTAATATGACTTTCCACATCTTCGATAGCAGCTGTTTGCTTTTCTGATCCTGCTGCCACCTCTTGCATGGAGGAGGTAATTTGCTGAATGGATGCACTTGTTTGCTCAGAGCTTGCTGTTAATTCTTCAGACATGGCAGCTACTTGTTCAGCATTTTGGGCTATTTGTTCAATAAGAGCACGTAAGTCCTGAGTCATCTCTTCAATGCCTGTTGCTAGCTGTGCAATTTCATTGTTGCCATGAATTTGAAGCGGCTCTACCACTAAATCTCCCTGTGCTACCTTCTCCACATAATGGGTCATTTTTTTAATCGGCTTTGTAATGCCGATACTAATAAAGTAAGCGACAATAACCCCAAAAATAATAAAGATAATCGTCATCACAATACAAATCCACAGTGTTTCTGTTTGGAGCTTAGAGATAAAAGATGCATCCATATCCAAGCCAAAAATAATATCTGTATTGTTAAATGGAATAAAGATCGATTTATGAGTGCCATATTCATCTGTATAAATATCACTTACTTGCGGAGAGCCATTATCCAGAGCTACATGCATTTTTTCATCAAATACATAGTCCTGATGATGGTTGTCAGTATTACTTAAAGCAACAATATGCTCCTTACCATTTGCCCTTGAAAGAACATAGGCATTTTCAATATCATATTTTTTAACGGCTGCATTTAATTGCTCTAATAACTTTTTATATTTATCAGGATTGCTATTATCCGCTGCAACAACATCATTTTTTTCAATGTTTTCAAAAATAGCATTTGATGTTGTTTCAAGGGAAGCTTCAAATTGTGTTAGTACAAAATTATCAATAATACGGTAGGAAACAACAAACAACACGATGCTAAATAACACTGAAATAATCGCTATTGGTATGGTAAAGCTAGCTATATATTTATAGAGTAATGAACTTTTAAATTTATTAATGATACGCATGGTGAGCTGCCTCCAAAACGTTAAGCTTTTCCTGTAAGAAATCAATCATATTCGGAATATGCACTGTTTCAGTATAAGGAGAAATTGAGAAGAATTTTGCTGCAGCAACAGGAACAGATTGTGCTGTATCACTTGCCTTCACTGTGCAGACGCGTGTTGTGTCACCGAAAAATACTTCCTCTCGGCCTTCGCCAATAATTTCAAAGAAAGAGGCATTCATAGCATTAATATGTTCGATTTGATCTTGTGTATAATGACCAGCTTGCTCGGCTTGCCAGTTCAAGCCTTCAGGGTATAAACGAAAGGCTGTAACAGGTCCGATATTTGGTGCATTGACAACTTGTAGCATTGGTATTTTCTCTGCTAATTGTGCGCGGAATGCTAGATTCACTCGTACATAATTAGCGAGTAATTGTTGATAGCCTTCTTTACCAAATGCTTGTAATGCAGCAAAAATAGCGATAGAACTGCCCATACGAGAGCATTCCAATGTATAGCCTGTATGATAAGAACCATAGCCTCGGTTACCAACATAAGGTGTATCAAAGTCTTCGATATCTAATAGCTCTAAATGCTTACCTTCTTTTAATAAAAATAAGCTCGTTAAATAAGGTGTTTGTCCAAGTTTTTGGAAGTCAAAGCATAGGCTGTCCGCAATGGCTAGATGCTGCATGCGGCTCTGTATTTGTAATAGCCCTTGTAAAACATGCTCCTCAAGCTGTAGTGGGTTATTATTGAAATCATAGTCATTAAAGAACGCATAAAAACCGCCTAAAGCTGAATCTGCATGAATATGTACTGGTTGCAGGTTGTATTTTTTCTCAAGACTTGTTGTTACCTCTTTAATAGCTTGTACATCATCAATACCAAATTGGTCCGTTGCGCCCGTTGTTGCGACAACATAAATCGGGATACCGCCATTTTCAACTACTTCAGTCATACGCATACGTA
The DNA here is from genome assembly GCF_044760715.1 of Lysinibacillus sp. NPDC098008. Taxonomy (NCBI): domain Bacteria; kingdom Bacillati; phylum Bacillota; class Bacilli; order Caryophanales; family Bacillaceae; genus Lysinibacillus; species Lysinibacillus sp. NPDC098008. The sequence continues at coordinate 43,283 of NZ_JBIWBA010000011.1, read as the reverse complement.
AATCTTCCACATCCATTGAGTGATCTTTGCCTGCTTTCACACGCACTAAATGCTTGCTGCCGATACCTACCGCTTCTACCGATTTTAATAAGCTGTAATGTGCATTTTCTGAAGCAAAGCAATATAAATTATTTGGTATGCCATTTTCCTTTGCCTGTGGGAATTGCTTTGCGATAGCAAGACGTAGCCCGCTAAATACAGCACCCTGTCCGCCCCAAGTTGTATAGCCAAAGCTTTTTGTATAGTCATAGCCAACTAATTTGGACATCATTGCTATGACCTTGACTTCACATTCCGCAGCAGCAGGTCCATAAACATCCCATAAATTATTCCCATTTAGTAGTGCAGTGGTAAATTGACCTAATACACCAGGAATGCTTGCCATTGGTAACACATTTGTTACAAAGTTACGTGTATGGTAAGGGTGGCCTTGCATTAATTGTGTTAATTGTTCTACAACTTGCTCAAGCCCAATGCCTGCTGCTGGCACATCATGCTCCTGCATAAGCTCCTGATAAAAATTAGCAGAACGCTCCTTTATTGGGCCAAGAGTTGTTGTATTTGGGTTTTTTAAAGCATCTAAGGAAGACATAATTTTCTCTAATAGCAATAAAAAATGCTCTCGTTGTTGGATATTTCCATCTTCGCTCTGGAATAATTGTTGGATATTTTTCATCATCATCATCCTTTTATAGTTCGTTTTTCCTTTGTTTTTAATCCGATAAGAATAGGACATTATACTAGAGTTATAATAGCATAGATGGGGCTTATATTTTAGTAGAAAAATATTTATTAATATTTCCGAAAATTTTAAATTCAGAGTAGAGTAAGGTTATGCCCTTGTTAGGAAGGTGAATAGAAGAGGGAAATTATATTTTAAACTATTGATAATGTAATGCTTTATAACTACTAACGTTATAAAAAAATCTGCAACGATGAAGTTGCAGATTTTTTCCTCACAGGTAAAAGTAATTAATTTTTAAATTTTTGTAGTTCTTCAATCGTTACAAATGTATAGCCATCATCGATAAGGGTTTGTAAAACCTTTTCAATTGTTTGCAATTCCTTGCCTGTTGTATCATACATCGGGTGCATAAGTATAATTGAGCCAGGTTGAATATTTTCTTTGATATACGTGATCTTATCCTCAGTCGATGTATAGTAAGTATCAGGCTCCAAATTCCATGTAATGGTTTTACGATGGTGCTTGTTTAAATAATAGGGAAAGCCTATTAGTTTTTTACCATGTGGTGGTCTAACAGCAGGTGTTTCTGTATAGCCAATACTGGCAATTAACGCATCTGTTTTTTCGATTTCGCTTTTGATAAAGCTTTGACTTTTGAATACCATACGTTTGTGTGAATACGTATGATTGCCAATTTGATGTCCTGCCTCAGCAATTTTTTTCGCCTCTTCAGGATTTTCTTCAATGTCCTTACCTATTAAGAAAAAGGTTGCTTTCACATTGTAGGTATCTAAAAGCGTTAAAATAGCATCTGTATTTTGAGTAGGTCCATCATCGAACGTTAAGGCAACGACTTTTTCATGGGTTTCAATATGAGAGGTAATATTACCAAATAGTTGATAGTTTCGGGCATTCATCAATTTATATGCTGAAAATGCTAAAGCAAAGATAAATAAAATGCCAATTCCGGTATAAATTATTTTTCGTTTCATTGACAGTTTCCTTTCTTCTTGTAGTCATGGTTATTTCTATTCAATGATAAATCTTTTCATGATAGATCGAAGCGTGGTCATTTCAGCAAATTCTTTTTGGATCGAAAGCGGCAGATGCTTTATGTACCGAAAGCATTAGCGACAGGTACAATTACGCTGGGGCGTAATTGATAGAACGTCTTTTTGTTTGAATTTCGGAAAAACAACCATACTACTTTTTGAGGTGAAGACATGTATAAATTATTATCACATAACGATTTAGATGGTGTAGGGTGTGGCATTTTAGCAAAGCTTGCCTTTCAGGATAAAGTAAAAATACGCTACAATTCCATTGCTTCATTAGATCGAGAGATTGAATTCTTTTTGGAAAATGATCACCAAAATACTTTTTTGTTTATTACAGACCTTTCGCCAAATGAAACGAATGAGCAACTGTTAAATGATTATTATCAAGCGACTGGTAATGTACAATTGCTGGACCATCATAAAACAGCCCTTCATTTCAATCATTATGAATGGGGAAGGGTATTAATTGAAGATGAGCAAGGTTTATTAACATCAGCCACATCTTTATTTTATCACTATCTTGTGGCACAGGGCTTATTGGAAAGAACGGCTGCTATAACAGAATTTGTAGAGTTAATAAGACAGTACGATACATGGGAATGGGAAAAGAATGAAAATTTTCAAGCACAGCGGCTCAATGCCCTCTTTTTCTTAGTATCCATTGATGAATTTGAGGAGAAAATGCTGGAGCGCTTAAAAACAAGTGAGCATTTTGATTTTGATGAATTCGAAAAGAAAATTTTAAGTATGGAAGAAGACAAAATAGAGCGTTATATTCGACGAAAAAAACGAGAGCTTATACAAACGAATATAGGAGATTTCTATGTAGGTGTTGTCTATGCAGAGTCCTATCTTTCTGAGCTGGGCAATGAATTGGGCAATGACAATGTACATCTTGACTATATAGCCATGATTAATATGGGCAATAAAAAAATGTCCTTGCGTACAATTCATGAGCATATAGATGTTTCATCTATTGCGGCAGCATTTGAGGGAGGAGGGCATCAAAAAGCGGCTGGTTGTTCTTTAACAGAGGAGGCTTATAAGCAGTTTGTGTTAGCGACATTCCATATTGAGCCAATACCTGAGGATGCCAAACGAAATCGCTATAACTTAAAGGGCTCTACATTTGGTACTTTTTATAAAAATCAGCACGATGAATTATTTATGCTGTATTCAAAGAACGAGATTGACTGGGTAATTGAAAAAGATAAAATACCTTTAACGCATACCTTTACAAGCTTTTATGAAGCGGAATGTTTTTTAAAAAGAAACTTTCAAGCATGGCTAGTAAGAGATGATGTATTTGTGGATTATTTAATGCAGGAAGCGAGTAAAGCTCGTCACCAACAATAAAGGAATTTTAGGATTCCTTTTATACATAGCGAAATTCTCCCAGCCTGTCATTCAATATAGGTTATATAATGCCTCATTATTAACTACAATAAATCATAACTATTTTTAAAAAGAGGTGTACATGTTGGCTGATGATATGCTTCGAGTTATCGATCTGGATAAGGAAAATCGAGGACGCAAAAAATGGGTTATGGCTGCATTCCTGTTATTGATAGTTGCTAGTGGTGCTGTGCTGTATTTGTGGTGGGATAAGGAAGTAGCATTTGAAGCCTACAAAACTGAAGTAGAGAAAACCTCTAAAAATAGCTTAGGATGTTTAACATTACATGAAGTAATCATTGATGACAATCAAATTTTACTAAATGCAACCTTCGAACCTGGAAAGACGTTTGCGCCAGGTCATCAGTTATTTTTCTTTCCGCAAATACTTATTAATGGTAAAGATTATATGGTGCGCAGTGGAGGTCAGTCCATTGCACAATCTACTAAAGCGTATACCATCTATAATAGTATAAAGATGGACAATTTACCAAAAGGTGATAGCTTACAATTGGACATTCGTTATAAAGATTGGAACGTAGAAACACCCATCGAAGAGCCATGGGAATTTCAAGTAGAGGCTTCACAAGAGCAATTACAAGAGGATCGTCATGTTTTTACTGTAGAAAAAAAAGTCAAGCATGTCGATCAGCAGGAAGTAAAGATTGACAGGATTGTGTCAACACCGATTTCGACAACAATTTATTTTTATACAGAGCAACGTCTGGTTAATGATGCGATTCCGTTTAAAATTCAATCAAAGGGAGGGAAAACATGGCATTTTAAACAGCCTTATTCATTAAATCATGAAGGTACTAAATGGGGCAGTCGCGTGGATGCACTTTATTTAACAGAGAAAAATTATAAGCTTTTTCCTGTCGATATGGAGGGTAATAAGCTTGGTCCAGCTCTGACAATAAAGAAAGATGACTAGTAAAATCTTTCATATTATAAGGTAAAGTATGCTAGAATGATGAATTTTAGCATACTTTTTTGCTTGGATGAAAAAGGAGATATAGATGTGTAAAGCTGACTAGATGGGATTCATAGCGTTCCTTGCATGGATTGGTTATAATGTAGAAATGGAAAAGACTTAACAAGAAAGAAGGGATTGCTGTGGCACGAGGTGTTTATATTCACATTCCTTTCTGTCATCAAATCTGTAATTATTGTGATTTCAATAAATTTTATTTTAAAAATCAGCCTGTCGATGAATATATAGAAGCATTGGGAAAAGAAATGGCACTTGTGACAGAAAAATACCCTGCACATTTTCGTCATATTGAAACAATTTTTCTGGGTGGAGGCACACCAACCGCTTTAGCTCCGCAGCAATTGGACAAGCTGCTTACACTGATTCAAATGTATATTCCAATGGATAGTGTGACAGAATTTACATCAGAGGCAAATCCTGATGAATTATCAGCTGAGAAGCTACAAGTATTGCTGGATGGTGGCGTTAATCGCTTAAGCATGGGTGTACAATCCTTTGACCAAGGGCTATTAAAGAAGATTGGACGTACTCATAGCAATGAGCATGTCTATGAAACAATCGCTTTGGCTAAAAAGATTGGCTTCCACAATATTAGCATTGATTTAATGTATGGTCTGCCGGGGCAAACGATGGCGCAATGGCAGGAATCATTGAACAAAGCATTGGCGCTTGATTTGCCGCATTTTTCAGCTTACTCCCTTATTGTAGAGCCAAAAACGATTTTTTATAATCAGTATACAAAGGGGAAGCTACATTTACCGACAGAAGATTTAGAGGCGGATATGTATGATGTGTTAATGCAACAGATGGCATTGCATGGACGTCAACAATATGAAATCAGTAATTTTGCAAAGCCTGGCTTTGATTCCATTCATAATAAAATTTACTGGGATAATGACGAATATATAGGCTTGGGCGCTGGTGCTCATGGCTATTTAGCGGGTGTACGCTATTCCAATCACGGCCCATTAAAAAAATATATGGATGCTGTTTTAGCAGGAGAGCTACCAATTGTGCATCAGCATACTGTCACACAAGCTGAGAAGCGAGAAGAGCAGATGTTTTTAGGATTGCGTAAAACAGAGGGCGTTTTGCACAAAATATATGAAGAAAAATTTCAAGCACCAATGATGGCACATTATTCTGCTGTTATTGAAAACTTAGTAGCAAACGGTCTTTTAGAACACGACCATAAAGGAATTCGTCTTACAAGAAAAGGACGTTTTGTAGGCAATGAAGTATTTCAACAATTTTTATAAGAAGATTGAGCGATTTCATTGACATAAAAAGTGGGATTTGATAACTTAATAATAGTATTAGCACTCCTCTTAGTTGAGTGCTAACAGAGGTGATAATCATGCTAACAAATCGGCAGTTACAAATATTGCAAGTAATTGTAGACGATTTTATTATGTCTGCGCAGCCGGTAGGTTCTCGCCAAATCTCCAAAAAACAAGGGATTACATTTAGTCCAGCTACTATTCGAAATGAAATGGCGGATTTAGAGGAACTGGGATTTTTAGAAAAAACACATACTTCCTCTGGTCGAGTGCCTTCGGAAAAGGGTTATAGATTTTATGTAGATCATTTGTTGCACCCACAAGGTATTAACTCAAGGGACATTCAACAAATTCAATCAATTTTTAATGATCGTCTTGTAGAAGTAGAGCATATTATCCGAAAGTCAGCGAATATTTTATCAGAGCTGACATCATATACGTCCATCCTTTTAGGACCTGATGTTCAAAGACATCGTGTTAAACGATTTTCCATTGTGCCGCTTTCTAGCGATACCGCAGTAGCAATTATTGTGACGAACAAAGGACATGTTGAAAATCGCATGTTTACCTTACCACCGGGTGTTACCGCTTCTGATTTAGAGAAAATGGTAAATATTTTAAATGAACGCTTAATTGGTGTATCGTTAGAAGATATTCATAAAACGCTTGAGGCCGAAGTGCTAGCCGTTTTACAGCAGCACGTTCGCTCAGCGGATGATTTTATTCATGCGCTTGTAACGGCAACGATGCATAATTCAGAAAGTAAGATTTTCTATGGTGGCAAAACAAATATGTTTAACCAACCAGAATTCCATGATCTGAATAAAGTTCGTATGATTTTAGACTTGATGGAAACGACAAGCCAAGTACAGTCACTTTTCCATCCAAATGAATCAGGCATTCATATTCGGATAGGGTCAGAAAACAAACAATTAGAAATGGAAAACTGTAGTGTGATTACAACTACCTACTCCATTGGTGATGATCAACAGGGAGCTATTGCTATCATTGGTCCAACACGTATGGATTATAAGCGTGTTGTAGCGTTATTAGATGTAATGCGCTTGGATTTAACGCAGGCCCTTACAAAGAATTTTAATGAGCAATAATGAGGAGGATTCAAGTGACAGAAACAACTGAAAACAAAGACCTAGTACAAGAGGATGTACAGAAGCAAGAAAATGTACAGGCTGACACTGCAGAAGAAACAGTAGAGGTACAAGAAGAAGTAGAATTATCAATAGAAGAGCAGTATGAGGCGAAGATTGCCGAGCTTGAAGCGAAATTGGCAGATGAGGAAAACCGTCATCTACGCCTACGTGCTGACTTTGATAATATGCGCCGCCGCCAACAAATAGATCGTGAGGCTGCTGAAAAATATCGAGCACAAAGCTTACTCGCTGATTTATTGCCAGTTCTTGATAATTTTGAGCGTGCTTTACAAGTAGAAACAACTTCAGAAGAAGCTGCATCTATTATTAAAGGAATTGAAATGGTCTATCGCTCTTTAATAGAAGCAACAGAAAAAGAAGGCTTGCAAGTGATTAAAGCAGAAGGTGAGCCATTTGATCCAAATGTTCATCAAGCTGTTATGCAAGAGCAAGATAGTGAAAAAGAAGCAGGCGTTGTTTTACGCGAGCTGCAAAAAGGGTATATGCTGAAAGATCGTGTATTACGCCCAACAATGGTATCTGTGAACGAATAGTCATTGTACTATTTTATCAATTATAGCTAGTGAGAAAACGCATCCTTTGCGTTGAAATAATAGGAGGAAATTTTAAATGAGCAAAATTATCGGTATTGACTTAGGAACAACAAACTCTTGCGTTTCTGTACTTGAAGGTGGGGAACCGAAAGTAATTCCAAACCCAGAAGGTAACCGTACAACACCATCTGTTGTGGCGTTTAAAAATGGGGAACGTCAAGTTGGTGAAGTAGCGAAACGTCAATCAGTAACAAATCCTAACACAATTATGTCGATCAAATCAAAAATGGGTACAGCTGAAAAAGTAAAAATTGAAGATAAAGAATATACACCACAAGAAGTATCTGCAATGATTCTTCAATACTTAAAAGGCTATGCAGAAGACTACTTAGGTGAAAAAGTAACAAAAGCAGTTATTACAGTACCTGCTTACTTTAATGATGCACAACGTCAAGCAACAAAAGACGCTGGTAAGATTGCTGGTCTTGAAGTAGAGCGTATTATTAACGAGCCAACTGCTGCTGCACTTGCTTATGGCTTAGACAAACAAGATACAGACCAAAAAGTATTAGTATTTGACCTTGGTGGTGGTACATTTGACGTATCTATCCTTGAGCTAGGTGATGGTGTCTTTGAAGTGTTAGCAACTGCTGGAGACAACAAACTTGGTGGGGATGATTTCGATGATGCAGTAATCGAATATCTTGTTGCTGAATTCAAAAAAGAAAATGGCATTGACTTATCAAAAGATAAAATGGCAATGCAGCGTTTAAAAGATGCGGCAGAAAAAGCGAAAAAAGATTTATCTGGCGTAACATCTACACAAATTTCTTTACCGTTTATTACAGCTGGTGAAGCGGGTCCGTTACACTTAGAAATTTCTTTAACACGTGCGAAATTTGACGAAATTACTTTACCATTAGTGAATCGTACAGTAGGTCCAGTACGTCAAGCATTATCAGATGCTGGTCTTTCTACATCAGAAATTGACCAAGTTATTTTAGTTGGTGGTTCTACACGTATTCCAGCAGTACAAGAAGCGGTACGTAAAGAAACTGGTAAAGAGCCTCACCGTGGTGTAAACCCTGACGAGGTTGTGGCAATGGGTGCTGCTGTACAAGGTGGCGTTTTAACAGGAGATGTAAAAGATGTTGTTTTACTTGATGTAACACCACTTTCACTTGGTATTGAAACAATGGGTGGCGTATTTACAAAGTTAATTGACCGTAACACAACAATCCCTACATCTAAATCACAAGTATTCTCTACAGCAGCTGATAACCAACCAGCGGTAGATATTCATGTGTTACAAGGTGAACGCTCAATGGCAGCTGACAACAAAACATTAGGTCGCTTCCAATTAGCAGATATTCCACCAGCACCACGTGGTGTACCACAAATCGAGGTAACATTCGATATTGATAAAAACGGTATCGTATCTGTAAAAGCAAAAGACCTTGGTACAAATAAAGAACAAACAATTGTAATCCAATCTGATTCTGGCTTATCTGAGGAAGAAATCGAACGTATGGTAAAAGACGCTGAAGCTAATGCTGAAGCAGATGCTAAACGTAAAGAAGAAGCAGATCTTCGTAACGAAGCAGACCAATTAGTATTCCAAGTGGACAAAACAATTGCTGACCTTGGTGAGCAAATTACAGAAGATGAGAAAAAATCTGTTGAAGATGCTCGCGATGAATTGAAAAAAGCGCTTGAAGCTGGTGAATTAGAGGGCATTAAAGCAGCTAAAGAAAAATTAGAAGGCGTGTTACAACCACTTGTGATGAAAGTGTATGAGCAGGCAGCAGCAGCGGCTCAAGCAGCACAAGGCGGCGAAGCAGGTGCAGACGCTGGCAAAAAAGATGATGGTGTTGTAGATGCTGACTTTGAAGAAGTAAAAGACGATAAATAATACACAGCACAGTTAAGTGAAAAAGCCAAAGACCGCTTGCGGCTTTGGCTTTTCTTATTGCGAGGTTATGATACGAGTAAATTATATGATTGGCAAAATCATTGCATACGCTAACAAAATTTTGCGCTTATCAATGATTCAGCGAAAAAATAAGGCAGTTTTAGCGACTGCATGGTACAATAGATTTTATGCAAATAGAGCGGAGTGTGAATAATGGAGAAACGCGATTATTACGAGGTGCTAGGTTTAACAAAATCAGCTACAAAAGATGAGATTAAAAAAGCATATCGTAAATTATCAAAACAATATCACCCTGACCTGAACAAAGAGCCAGGTGCAGATGAAAAATTCAAAGAAATCGCTGAAGCATACGAAGTATTAAGTGATGATGAGAAAAAAGCACGCTACGACCAATTTGGTCATGAAGACCCAAATGCAGGCTTTGGCGGTGGCTTCGGAGGCGGTGGCTTTGGCGGCTTCGAGGATATTTTCAGCTCATTCTTTGGCGGTGGTGGTCGCCGTCAAGACCCAAATGCACCACGTAAAGGTGATGATTTACAATATCGCATGAACATCAAATTTGAGGAAGCTATTTTTGGAAAAGAAACAGAAATTGAAATTCCAAAGGATGAAACATGTGATACATGTCATGGCTCAGGTGCAAAGCCAGGTACACAGCCTGAAACATGTTCAACATGTAAAGGTGCTGGTCAAATTAACCAAGCAGTTGATACACCATTTGGGCGTATGATGAACCGCCGCACATGTTCAACATGTCATGGTACAGGTAAAATTATTAAAGAAAAATGTTCAACATGTCGTGGAGAAGGAAAAGTACAAAAGCGCAAAAAAATTAAAGTAACGATTCCAGCAGGTGTTGATGATGGTCAACAAATACGTGTATCTGGTCAAGGTGAACCAGGTATAAACGGTGGTCCAGCAGGCGATTTATATATTATGTTCCGCGTGCAAGGGCATAAAGACTTTGAGCGTGATGGAGATGATATTTACTACGAGCTGAAATTGACATTCCCACAAGCAGCTCTTGGTGATGAAATTGAAGTACCAACTGTTCATGGAAAAGTAAAATTACGCATTCCAGCAGGTACACAATCAGGTGCTCAATTCCGTTTAAAAGATAAGGGTGTTAAAAATGTACACGGCTATGGCATGGGGAATCAGTATGTAACAGTAAGAGTTATTACACCAGAGAAGCTAACAGAAAGACAAAAGCAATTACTGCGTGAATTTGCAGAAATTAGTGGCGATATTCCTGAAGAGCAAGGTAGTTCACTATTCGATAAAATTAAGAAAAAATTCCAAGGCGAATAATTAGAGGAGCTGAAGAGCTACGTGAAGTGGTCAGAATTATCCATTCATACAAAAAATGAAGCGGTAGAAGCAATTTCGAATATTTTGCATGAAGCAGGTGCAAGCGGTGTTGTCATTGAAGATTCTGCAGAATTTGCGAAGCCAAGGGAAGATCAATATGGTGAAATTTATGCATTAAATGAAGAAGATTTTCCAAAAGACGGTGTCATTGTGAAGGCATATTTATCGGAGTCTAGTTTTTTAAATGAAACAGTCGAAGAAATTAAAGCAGCCATTACAAATCTGACGAACTTTAATATTGATATTGGTGAAAATGTTGTATCTATTGTTGAGGTTAATGAGGAAGATTGGGCGACTGCCTGGAAGCAATATTATCATCCTGTCAAGATTTCTGAACGCTTTACAATTGTACCAACATGGGAGGACTATACGCCTGTTTCAACAGATGAATTAATTATTGAATTAGACCCGGGTATGGCATTTGGTACAGGTACACATCCAACAACTGTTATGTGCTTACAGGGACTAGAGAAAGTGATTCAAGAAGGCGATACAGTCATTGATATTGGTACAGGCTCAGGTGTATTGGCAATTGGAGCCGCATTGCTCGGTGCTAAAAGCGTACATGCGCTTGATTTAGACGAGGTAGCTGTGCGTGCAGCACAAGAAAATATTGCCTTAAACAACGTAGAAGATACAGTACAGGTATTTCATGGAAATTTATTGGATACTGTAAAGGAACCTGCAGATGTAGTTGTGGCAAATATTTTGGCAGAAGTTATTATGTCCTTTACTGACGATGCATTTACAATTGTGAAACCGGGTGGATTATATGTCACTTCAGGCATTATTGGTGCAAAGCGTGATGATGTCAAAGCAGCGCTAGAAGCATCAGGCTTTGTCATTGAAGAAGTATTATTAATGGAAGACTGGGTAGCTATTATTGCCCGCCGTCCACAATAACTTGACTAAGAAAGTGCCAAGTTGTGAGCCGTGTGCTTGCAAGTTGGCGTTTTTTCTCTTGCTAGAAAGGAGCATACTAGACAATGCAGCGATATTTTATTGAAACGCCTATAGACAATGCACGTATTTACGGAGAGGATGCACGACATATTGAGCGAGTAATGCGCATGAAGCAGGGCGATAAAATTGTTGTTGTGGCACAAAATACAGCTTATATTTGTACAATTGAAGCATTTGAGGAGAATGAAGTAGTTATTCAAGCAACAGATCAAACGATCCCTTCACCAGAGCTACCCATTCAAGTTACAGTAGCGTGTGGCTTACCAAAGGGGGATAAGCTTGAGCTTATTACACAAAAGGCAACAGAGCTTGGTATGTTTGCTTTATTACCATTTGAGGCTGAACGTTCAATTGTGAAATGGGACAAGAAAAAGGGGGCAAAAAAGCAAGAGCGCTTACAAAAAATTGCAAAAGAGGCAGCAGAGCAAGCCCATCGTACATATATTCCAGAAGTGTACGAGCCGATTTCTTTTTCACAACTCGTCCAGCAAGCCAGCCAGTTCGATGCTGTTTTTTTGGCAGATGAAGAGGATGCAAGGGCTGAGCAACGCACAAGCTTTGCCGACAAACTGCAACTTATTAAGGAGCAGAAGGCACAGTCTATGCTTGTTATTTTTGGACCAGAGGGGGGCATTTCGCGCAAAGAAGCTGAGGCACTATTGCAGGCAGGTGCACAAACGATGTCGCTAGGGCCGAGAATTTTACGAGCAGAAACAGCCCCACTCTATGCACTATCTGCTATATCATATGAATTTGAATAAAGCACCTATCACCTTGCCATTAATTTATAGATAGGTTAATGGCAAGGTGATGTTATTACTAATGCAATTGCTATCATTTTATCTTGGTTCAGTGGATATCCAACGCCTGCTGAACCAAGATAAAAGCTTCAGCGTAATTGATGTTGCCTAAAATAAAAAGGCTGCTTCAAGTTTTTCTTGATACAGCCAAGCACTTAATTTACTAGAAAACCTTCTTTTGATCGCGATCATCTTTTAAAATTTCTACAGCCTCTCTAAAGCGCTGAGAATGGACAATTTCTCGTTCTCGTAAAAATTTCAAGCTATCGTTTAAGTCAGTATCATCGGATAAGTCGATAATCCATTGATAAGTAGCACGTGCTTTTTCTTCAGCAGCAATATCCTCATATAAATCGGCGATTGGATCGCCCTTTGCCTGAATATAAGTGGCTGTAAATGGTACACCAGAGGCATTTTGATAAAATAATGCGCTATCATGATTTACATAATGATCCCCTAATCCCGCCTCCTTTAGCATTTCTGGCGTAGCGTCCTTTGTAAGCTTATAAATCATCGTAGCAATCATTTCTAAATGCGAAAATTCCTCTGTTGCAATATCTGTTAATAGCCCAACTACTTTATCTGGAATTGTATAACGTTGATTCATATAGCGTAGAGCAGCCGCAAGCTCTCCATCCGCCCCTCCGTACTGCTCGATTAAAAACTTAGCAAGCATAGGATTACAGGTGCTTACTTTAACAGGATATTGGAGCTTTTTTTCGTAATACCACATCGCTTATTCCTCCTAAGTTATAGCGTTAAACTTGCCATGGCCATGGTGTATCAATCCAATTAAAAGGATAATTGGAATAGCTTCTCCCGAAATTCATTAGCGGGCCATATTTTTGCTCAAAATTAACTTTCAGCTTCATGCTTTTCTCGGTGTATTCATTAAATTGCTGAATAGCATCATAATCATGGGGATGGGTATCTAAATAGAGATTTAATTCAACAATCACGAAGTCAATAGCCTGTATTTCCTCTAATAGTGTATAAAATTCGGGCGGCATCTTGTTAGTCATGCTTCGTCCCTCCCTTTATTGGAAATGGATAAGGGCTAGATAGTTGTGGCCATAATGTTCCAGCCCTTAGAGCTTCCTTAGGTGTTTCAAATTGCGGCAATCCATATGGCTGAAATCCCATATATAATTGTGGGGGAGTTGCAAAATATTTCACTCTAATCGGCTTGCAGGGGTCGAAAGGGCTAATATAGGGCCTCCAAGACTTATATTGGGTAAACATGGCTTCCTCCTTTCTGTTCGTCGATTTATCCGTAGAGTATATGTGTTTAAAAATTTTTTTATGCTCAATAGCATAAGCCCCAAGCGCATGCCATGTTTGGCAAAAGCTTGAGGCTTATAAAGTAAAGTCATGATTAATAATTAGAATCAGCAATTAAACCATTCATAATGGCTACACCAGAGCTTGCGCCAATACGAGTTGCTCCAGCTTCCACCATTTTTTTCATATCCTCTAAGCTGCGAACACCACCTGAAGCTTTTACGCCAAGCTCAGGGCCTACTGTTTTACGCATGAGAGCGATATCCTCTGCTGTTGCACCACCAGTAGAAAAACCAGTAGATGTTTTGACATAATCAGCACCTGCTGCTACTGCTAGTTCACATGCTTTTACTTTTTCTTCATCTGTTAATAAGCATGTTTCGATGATAACTTTGACAAGTGCTTGCCCTTTAGCTGCTTCCACTACTGCTGCAATATCCGCTTGTACAAGGTCATAGTTTTTATCCTTTAAAGCGCCGATATTAATGACCATATCGACCTCTTTTGCCCCATTCGCAATGGCATCTTTTGCTTCAAATGCTTTGACAGCTGGCGTATTAGCTCCAAGTGGGAAGCCAATTACTGTACACACTAAAACATCTGAACCTTGTAAAAGCTCACTGCTCTGCTTTACCCATGTTGGATTCACACAGACAGAAGCAAAATTAAATTGTTTGGCTTCTGCACATAGTTTCTCAATTTGTTCCTTTGTTGTTTCCGCTTTTAATAATGTATGGTCAATCATACGTGCAAAATTTTGTTCCATTTTGAACACTCCTTTATAACTGAAGATGTACGTACCTCTTCGCATCATATCATTTTTTTTTGTCTGCGTCTAATTTCTTGCGAAGACAACACGCTATGGCGGGTAACAAAGAGTGTTGCATCCAAAATAAAATGCCAAAGCGTTGAATAAACAGCACTTTGGCATTTAAAAATTACTTAATGAACCGTTTCTAATAGACGAACAAATTGCCCTTTTGAATATGGATAGCCAGCTTGTGTAATTTTTACTTTTACAAGCTGCCCAATTAGGTCTTCTGAGCCTTCAAAAACTACTTTTAAGTAATTATCTGTATAGCCTGTTAAAAGACCTTTTTCCTCACCATCATGCACAAATTCTTCAGGGATTACTTCTAACACCTGATCCTCAAAACGACTAGCATACTCTTTTGCAAGCTGATCATTTAAAGCAATTAAACGATGAACACGTTCATTTTTAATCTCTTCATCAATTTGATCTTCCATACGTGCAGCAGGTGTGCCTGTACGCGGAGAGAATGGGAAGACATGGAGCTCAGAAAATTTATGGTCACGAATAAAATTATAAGTTTCCATAAACTCTTCCTCTGTTTCGCCAGGGAATCCAACAATCACATCAGAGGTAACAGCTAAATCAGGCAGTGCCTCATGTAGCTTTGTTAAACGTTCGCCGAAAAATTCCATTGTATATTTACGGCGCATACGTTTTAGCACCGTATCAGAGCCAGATTGAATTGGAATGTGTAAATGATTGACAACAATATTCGATTCGCGCAATACATCGATGACCTCATCTGTTAATTGGCTCGCTTCAATCGAAGAAATACGAAGGCGTTTTAGTCCCTTTACATGAGTTTCTAAATCGCGCAATAATTGAGCTAGATTATAATCTTTTAAGTCTTGTCCATAACCACCTGTATGAATACCTGTTAAGACGATTTCAAGATAGCCTGCATCGACTAATTGCTGCGCCTGATGTAATACTTCCTTTGGATCACGAGAGCGCATTAAGCCACGTGCCCATGGAATAATACAAAATGTACAGAAGTTATTACAGCCTTCTTGAATTTTTAATGAGGCACGTGTACGGTCAGTAAATGCTGGTACATCTAATTCCTCATAGACACGATTTTTCATAATATTACGTACGGCATTAATCGGTTGACGTTCAGCGCGATATTGGTCAATATAGCCCAGTAGTTTTGTACGATCCTGCGTTCCAACAACAATATCAACACCGGGGATTGCCATAATTTCTGCTGGGGATGTTTGTGCATAGCATCCTGTGACACAAATGACAGCATCGGGATTTTGACGAATTGCTCGGCGAATGACCTGACGTGACTTTTTATCTCCAGTATTCGTCACCGTACATGTATTAATCACATAAACATCTGCTTGTTGATCAAACTCCGTACGTTCATAGCCTTCCTCTTTAAATAGTTGCCAAATGGCTTCTGTTTCATAATGATTTACTTTACAACCTAGAGTATGAAAACTCACGATTTTTGATCGCTCGTTACTCATAATATATATCATCCTTTCAATTACACTTTGTACCTTTACGCTTTATAGAGCCTTTGATTTTTATTCGATACATGTTTTATGATAACACTGATTTATGATAACATATTTAATTTAAAATCAATACTTTAATGAATGGATATATTCTATCGTAGGGGGTGTGATATTTGCAGCAAATCTTTCATACTATGCTCAAGCAGGATATAAAGCTATTCCTCTCCAAGCATGAGAAAGATTTAAATTTTTATAAGACAACCGAAAACTGAATTTATATCTTTAATATCCAAAAATCTTCTGGCAATTCAGCGAATCACGTAATGTTTTATCTTGATTCAGCAAATTCTTTTTATATCGAAAGTGAAGCAACAAATCTTTTTTGCGCGAAAGCAAGGCATTAGCAGCAGATACAGAAGATTTTTTCCTCTGTTCAGTGGCTGTCTGAACGCAATTACATTGGGGCGTAATGTGATATTAATGCCACAGAGTTGGCATACATCCAAGCTGAAGGATGTTTTAACCGCGCCGAAAGAAGTTGCTTGTCACTTTAGAGCTAGAATTGGAACGATTGCAAAGTTTACTCTAGACCGATTTGCCATTCATCCTGCCATAAATAGGGAGGGTTTATTTTTGAATTTTAAGTAATAAGAAGGTTTTCGAACAATACATAAGACGATAGCTAAAATGTTTAACAGCTACAATTCTATAGGCATAAAATAAAATAGATGTTTTTAGGAAGAAAACGACTACAAAAAATTCACTTGATATTTTCGCACACTTTCTATTGACCATTATTAGACAATACGATATAATTTTTTAGTACACAACAGAAGGTAATTTGCCTAATTGTGTATTGACGTGTGTTCGGAGGGAGGGAAAGAGAGATGTCAAAAACTGTCGTTCGCAAAAACGAATCGCTTGAAGATGCTCTTCGCCGCTTCAAACGTACTGTATCAAAAAGTGGTACAATTCAAGAAGTTAGAAAGCGCGAGTTCTACGAAAAACCTAGCGTAAAACGTAAAAAGAAATCAGAAGCTGCACGTAAACGTAAGTGGTAATTTAATTTCCCATTAAAAATCCCTACGTTCATAACACGCAATTGTATGATTCATTGAGCAGACAACGTTATACCTGAAATTAATCATGTTTGTGATTAATTTCAGGTATTTTACATTGCTCTATTTTACGTACATATGGAAAAAGCCGAATGCACTTTTGTTGATGCATTCGGCTTTTTTATGTCACACTATAGGTAGATAGCATATTAAAATTTTTTTAAATTTGTGAAACTTTTTACATGACCAGCCGTATATAGAGTAGAGAAGCATGTTAGAAGGGAGGGAAGAAGGTGCGAAAAAGGAGAATCCTCAGTTTTTCACTGGTCATATGGATGGCTCTTTTGTTAGCGTTTCCATTAACTTCAGCGTTTGCCAGCAGCAAGGTTTATCACATTCCTATTCATAATGAAGTGGAGCGAGGACTTCATGCATTTTTAGAGCGAGCTTTTCAAGAGGCTGAAGAAAACTATGCGAAGGCGATTATTTTGGATATACATACGCCTGGCGGTTTTGTCAATGCAGCAGGTGAGATCGCCAAGCTTATGGATGCTACGGAATTACACACAATAGCGTATATTAATAAGGATGCACATTCAGCAGGTGCTTTTCTAGCCTTACATGCGGATGAAATCTATATGGTCCCTAATGGAACAATTGGCGCTGCAGCAGTGATTGATTCAGCAGGGAACGCAGCCGATTTAAAAGCGCATAGTGCGTGGCTTGCACAAATGCAGGCAGCAGCAGAAACGTCAGACCGTGATCCAAAGTATGCATTAGCAATGGCAGATTCTACTTATAATCTTCCTGAATATCGTGCTGGTGGAGAGAATTTATTAACCTTATCAGCAGCAGAAGCGTTGAAGGTGGGATACTCTGAAGGAACGGTTCGTAATTTTCAGGAGCTTTTAGAGGTAACAAAGCTAGATGGTAGTGATATTGTGCCAATTGAACCAACGTTTACAGAAAAGCTGGCACGTTTTATTACAAACCCAATTATTGTACCTATTTTATTGTCTGTGGCAAGTTTAGGGCTTGTGATGGAGCTGTATTCACCAGGGTTTGGTGTCCCGGGGATTATGGGGCTATCAGCCTTAGGGCTATTTTTCTTTGGACATATGGTTGCAGGCTTTGCTGGCTATGAAACCTTATTATTATTTATTATTGGTTTGGCGCTTATCATTGCGGAGTTTTTTGTCCCCGGTGGTATTGTCGGTATTTTAGGTGGTGTATTTATATTACTAAGTCTTATACTGGCAGGTGCAAATATGATGCAAATGGTAATAGCAATTCTCATTGCGCTTGTAATCGCAATGATAGGAATGGTGATTCTGATGAAATTTTTTGGTAAAAAGTTACATGTGTTAAATAAGCTTGTGTTAATGGATGCAACGACAACTGAAGAAGGTTATGTGTCTAACGTTAATCGCACCGAGCTGTTAGGGAAGGTAGGGAAAACACTGACACCACTACGTCCTGCAGGCACAATGGTCTTTGGTAGTGAACGCATTGACGTTGTATCAGAAGGCGGCTATATTGATGCAAATAAACATGTGGAAGTGATTAAAGTTGAAGGCTCACGCATTGTTGTGAGGCCAACAGAAAAAGAGATGGAGGAATAAAAAAATGGGTTTTGATTTAGCTTTAATAGGTCCAATTGCTGGGCTGGTAATTTTATTTATTGTTCTTGCGGTATTCTTTACCTTTGTACCAGTAGCGCTTTGGATTTCTGCACTAGCTGCAGGTGTTCGTGTTAGTATTTTTACATTAATTGGGATGCGCTTACGTCGCGTAATTCCTTCTCGTATTGTGAATCCGTTAATTAAAGCGCATAAGGCGGGCTTACCTGTGACGATTAATCAATTGGAGAGTCACTATTTAGCAGGTGGTAATGTAGACCGAGTTGTTAATGCTTTAATTGCAGCGCATCGTGCCAATATTGAACTATCGTTTGAGCGCTGTGCAGCGATTGATTTAGCAGGTCGTGATGTATTAGAGGCTGTACAAATGTCCGTTAATCCGAAAGTTATTGAAACACCGTTTATTTCAGGTGTGGCAATGAATGGGATTGAAGTAAAGGCAAAAGCACGTATTACAGTGCGTGCCAATATTGAACGTTTAGTCGGTGGTGCAGGTGAAGAAACAGTTATTGCCCGTGTAGGTGAGGGGATTGTTTCGACAATCGGTTCGGCTGAACATCATACAGAAGTATTGGAAAATCCTGATATGATTTCACAAACAGTATTAGCCAAAGGATTAGACTCAGGAACTGCCTTTGAAATTTTATCCATTGATATTGCTGATGTGGATATCGGTAAAAACATTGGGGCAGAGTTACAAATTGAACAAGCGCAGGCAGATAAAAATATTGCCCAAGCGAAGGCTGAGGAACGCCGTGCAATGGCGGTAGCGAATGAGCAGGAAATGATTGCCCGTGTTCAAGAGATGAAGGCAAAAGTTGTAGAGGCAGAAGCAGAAGTACCACAAGCAATGGCGGAAGCTTTACGCTCTGGTAATCTAGGCATTATGGATTATATGAACTATCGCAATATTCAAGCTGATACAGCAATGCGTGATTCGATTTCAAAAGTGGGTACGGATAAGCCTGAAACAAATGAACCAAATGCCTAAAAACGGAAAGGAGTGGAACTAGCATATGGAACAATTAATTATTTTCGCAATAATTGCCATAGTTAGCTCTATTTTCGGGAAGGCTAAAAGTAAAAAGCCAGAAAAAGAGGCAACTCCTAAGCAAAACACGTATGTAGAGCCTCCTGCCTCTGAGGAACTGTCACGCCGTGCAGAGAAAACGCAGAGCTTTGAAGACTTTGCCCGTGAGTTTATAGGTGATTGGATTCCGGCAAATGAACAGGTAGAAGAATCTAAACAAATTGTTGAAGAACAGGGAAAAAAGGCTGTACCAAGCTATGTAGCACCACCAGCTATGCCAACTGATTCCGTACAACGAAAAAATGTAGGACGTTTGGCTGCTGGAAAAAAAGAAGTAGTGGTGGGCGCACCATCAACTTTGCAAATACCACGCTCTAAAAATGCGTTAATGCAAGCAATTGTCATGGCTGAAGTATTAGGCCCTCCGAAAGCAAAAAGAAAATAAATAAGTATGTCCTCCTTTTTTGATGCATATATTGCCGAAGAAGGAGGCATTTTTTATGAAAAAATTATTTCAATTAACGCCACTACTTGAATTGTCACAATTTGAATCATTAAAAATTATTGGACCGTATCGTTTTCTCCATGCTGATGCTACAACATGCTCATTTATTTATGCACAATATCATATTACTGTACATGCTGAAGCAGTGACAATTCATGCGTTAAAGGAAGAAATGCTCCATCTTTCGGTTGAAAATCTTCAGGAGCTGCATATGAAAATAACAAAGAAGATGGATGTGAGCTAACATGTGGAATAATCGGCCAATTATTATACGTATAAAGCGTCATGAAAATGTTCATCCTTTTATTCAAACATTGCATGCTCAACATGTGCCTTTAAAGCGTGTTGTTTTTCGTGAACAAGAGGTTTCTTTTGAAACAACAATGCGTTATTTACCAAAAATTCGCCGAGCGCGTAGACGCTTTCGCTTGAAAATGATGGTTTTTTATGCAGATGAGCTACAAGTTGTTCGAGCACAGCTTTGGACATTGCTTGGTATGGCTTTAATGATTATTATTCCAGTGCTATGTGCGCAAGTGATTTGGCAGGTCGATATTGAAGCCGCAACACCTGAAATGGAGCAACGTCTTGGAAAGACCTTTCAAGATACCTTTCATATTGCAACGCCATTATCGAAAAAGAATATACCGTCTAATACAGTGATACGACAAAAGCTATTGGAACAGCATCGTGAGCTGTCATGGGTGCATATTGATAAGCATGGCGGGCGTATGATTCTTAGACCGCAAGAATCGCCTAAGCAGACAGAGCAAGCAAATGATAAGCTAGCCTCACATTTAGTAGCGACAAAAAGCGGTGTCATTACGCATTTTAATATTCAAAATGGTGAACGTAAAATTTCCGTTAATGATACAGCTTATAATGGAGATGTGCTTGTTAGCGGTGTTATTGAAAGCGGTACAGAGCAAGTTTTTGTAGGAGCAAAGGGAGAGGTTTTTGCGGATTATTGGTTGGAATGTTCGTTCAAAATACCTACGAAAATAACACTGGAAACATTACAGCATAAGCAGTGGCGCGTATTGATAAAGGGAATTCATGAAGAGCAGATTGATTATGTGCAAAAGAAGGATTTGCCAAATTGGTTAGACCCATATGTTTCGATTGTAGAGGAGCAACAGACAAAAACAATGCAAGTAGAGCTTGATGAATCAAAAATAGAGTCATTGCTAATACCGCTGCTTCATGAGAAAGTATTACGTACATTACCAACAAAAACGATTATCAAAAAAGAAAACCTTTTACAGGCAAAGTGGGGGAATGGTACAGTTGAAGGGAAAGTTCTCTTTTTAATCAATGAGAACATTGCAAGTCCAATACAAGGCCTACAAGGAGAATGATTATGTCAGAACAGTTAACTGTATTACAGGTGGATAATCCAAATGAAGCGGTTATGCTACTCGGTATTTCCGATGCCAATATGAAATTAATTGAAGAGGCACTAAATGTTCACATTATTACACGTGGTGAACAAATTCAACTTGCAGGTGAAGAGAATGCTAAGGAACAAGCGACACTTCTTCTGCATGCATTATTAAAAGTGATTCGCAAAGGCATCAATATTGATCAGCGTGATGTCACAACAGCAATTGAAATGACACAAAAAGGAACGATTGAATATTTTGCAGAACTATATGACGAAGAAATAGCACGCACGACAAAGGGCAAGTCCATTCGTGCAAAAACAATTGGTCAGCGAGAATACATACAAGCAATCCGTCACAAGGACGTTGTTTTCGGTATTGGACCAGCAGGTACTGGGAAAACGTATTTGGCAGTAGTGATGGCAACACAAGCGCTGAAAAATGGACATGTAAAGCGCATTATTTTAACGCGCCCAGCCGTTGAAGCAGGAGAGTCCCTAGGGTTTCTTCCAGGTGATTTAAAGGAAAAGGTAGACCCATATCTAAGACCTCTCTACGACGCTTTAAACGACATTTACGGGGCAGAACAAACACAGCGCCTAATTGAGCGAGGAACAATTGAAATCGCCCCACTAGCCTATATGCGTGGCCGTACATTAGACGATGCCTTTGTCATTTTAGATGAAGCACAAAATACAACACATCAGCAAATGAAAATGTTTTTAACACGTCTAGGCTTTGGCTCTAAAATGGTCATTACAGGCGATAAAACACAAATTGATTTGCCTAAAAATACAGAGTCAGGATTAATCGTTGCTGAACGTACATTAAAATACGTAAAATCCATCCATTTCCAAGTGCTAGAACAAGGCGATGTCGTGCGCCATCCAATCGTAGCTAAAATTATCCAAGCCTATGAAGAGCAGCAACTTTAGAATTGCGTAGCAATTCTAAAGTCTGCCCCGAAAGCGAAGCGGCAGGGGCAACAGGGTTAAAGTCTGCCCCGAAAGCGAAGCGGCAGGGGCAACAGGGCTAAAGTCTGCCCCGAAAGCGAAGCGGCAGGGGCAACAGGGCTAAAGTCTGCCCCGAAAGCGAAGCGGCAGGGGCAACAGGGTTAAAGTCTGCCCCGAAAGCGCTAGCGGCAGGGGCAATAATTTGTCCCTAAAATAGCATGTAATCAATTTGGCTATAAAACCGCTCAATTATCAGGCACAAGCGCTCAATTCGCCATCCGTTCGGATATTGATGAATCGAAATTTATCAAAATATGTGACAGCTATGCGAAATTGTATAGCTGTTTTTTGCTTTCTTATACATTTTTCGAGAAAAATGTATGTTGAATTGGTATGATAGTAGGTAGATAGAGGAGGTGCCAGATGGAGAAACAACTTCGAAAATTTACAGAGCTTATTGGTTTTCGCTATTTTCTTATCATTATTCTCATTTTAACAGGAGCCCTACAGTTTGCATTTATGTACGGGAATGTTAAAGGAGTTACATACGATTTCAAACCACTACAGCTTGCGCCTGAAACTGTACGATCTACTAAAACAATTGAAGACACCTATAAGACGCAGCAAGAGCGGGAAAAAGCCGCAAATGCAGTAGAGCCTGTCTATCAATTTTCGGAGGATGTCGCCAAGCAAAGGGCAGCGATTATTACATCATTATTTGGCTATGTGCTTGAAGTGAAAAAAGATGTTGAAGACAGTAAAGAACCTATTCCAATAGCGGATCAAGTGACACAGCTCCGTAAAAAGTTTGAATCGATTGATGAAGGTCAAATGCCTTTAAACTTTACAGATTCACAGCTAGAAGGTCTGTTAACACAAAGTGAGGCAGATTTGAATCGAACAAGTACGCAACTATCTAAATCTGTAGAAGAATACTTACAAAAATCCATACGACCAGAAAATGTCTTTGTTGCGCAAAATGATTTTGAAGCAAAAATTCGAGGACAGCGTGGCTATCCAGATAGAATTTTTAATACCGTTGTATTAATAGCGCGCACAAGTATTATTGAGAATGAAACAATTAGCGAAGAACAAACAAAAGCTAGACGAGAGCAGGTAAAAGAAAGTGTTGAGCCTACACGTATTTTGCAAGGGCAAATTATTGTGCAGGAAGGACAAATTATTGATAATGAGGCTTATCGACAATTAGAGCTATTAGGGATGATTAGTAATAAACCTTCCTTAAAGCCGATTGCAGGACTGCTTATTTTAACATTGTTGCAAATGATGTTTATGTTTATTTTATTTGAGCGTTGGCAGGCTGACGAACGTAAAAAACGTAATGCCTTGTTAGTAACAGCCATTGTTTATACATTTTCCATCCTGCTGATGAAGTTTATTAGCTTAGTGGCAGGAGGCTTTGATGTAACGATTGCGTTTTTATTCCCAACAGCATTGGCAACAATGCTTGTGCGATTGTTAGCAGATGAGCGTACTGCTGTGCTAATCACGGTGATGACTGCTGCTTCTGCGGGTGTTATTTTTCAAGAAGGCTATTCATCCGTGATGCAAATGGAAATTACGCTCTATATTATTTTTGGTGGGTTTGCAAGCCTATTCTTTTTACGTAATGTGGAAAAGCGCTCGCATATTTTACAGGCGGTAGGTGTAATTTCTTTTGTCAACATGACCTTTATTGCCTTTTATTTATTAATGACACAATCATCCTATGATCTAAAAGAGTTAGTCTTTTACTTTATTGCAGCTATATTATCTGCGCTGCTTTCAGGCGCGTTAACGATGGGGCTTTTACCATTCTTTGAATCAGCATTTAGCTTGTTGTCATCTTTACGCTTAATTGAGCTATCAAACCCAAACCATCCATTATTAAAGAAATTATTAATGGAAGCGCCGGGAACCTATCATCATAGTGTAATGGTGGCGAACTTAGCGGAGGCTGCCTGTGAAGAAATAGGAGCGGATGGTTTACTCGCGCGTGTTGGCTGTTATTATCATGATATTGGTAAAACAAAGCGTCCAGCATTTTTCATTGAAAATCAGATGTCGGGCATTAATCCGCACGATTCATTACCACCTGAAACAAGTGCTGAAATTATTATTGCACATACAACAGACGGAGCCGAGATGCTTAAACGTTATAAAATGCCGCAGGAAATTATTGATATTGCGTTACAGCATCATGGGACAAGCTTGTTAAAATTCTTCTGGTATAAAGCAAAAGAAGCAGGAGAAGGTATGGATGAGGCAAAGTTCCGCTATCCGGGACCAAAGCCGCAAACAAAGGAAGCGGCAGTTATCAGTGTTGCGGATAGTGTCGAGGCAGCGGTACGTTCCATGAAAGAGCCAAATGCTGAGAAAATTCGCAAGCTAGTGCGAGCTATTATTGATGACCGTGTACAAGATAATCAGTTTGATGAATGCGATATTTCGATAAAAGAGTTAAAATGTATAGAGCGGGTACTTTGTGAAACGATGAATGGCATTTTCCATTCACGTATTGAATATCCAAAGGCAGATAAGTAGGAGGGTCTATGGTTTTAACAATTGATTTTACAGATGACACACATGAAGTCGCAGCACAACATATCGAGCTTGTGGAAAAGCTGTTACAGCATGCTGCAAGTGTAGAAAATATTGAACCTGAAGCAGAAGTTTCTGTTACATTTGTGACAAATGAGGCGATTCAGGAGATTAACCGTGAATATCGTGGCAAGGATCAACCAACTGATGTTATTTCCTTTGCGCTAGAGGAGCTAGGTGAAGGTGAAATGGAAATCATTTTTGAAGGGATGCCGCGTGTGCTAGGCGATATTATTATTTCAACGGATCGTGCAAAGGAGCAGGCAGAGGAATATAATCATTCCTTTGAAAGAGAGCTAGGCTTTTTAGCCGTACATGGCTTTTTACATTTACTTGGGTATGATCATATGGAGCCAGCAGAAGAGAAAGTGATGTTTACCAAGCAGGATGAAATTTTACAAACATTTGGCTTAGGAAGAAACTAAATGAATATGCGTAAATACTTGCGGTCTTTTGGCTATGCATTTGAGGGCATTATTGCAGCAAGTAAAGAGCAAAATATGAAATCGCATGTACTAAGTGCAATCATTGTTATACTGGCTGGTTATTTTACAGGTTTATCTCGTATAGAATGGTATATTGTGCTACTATTAATAGCACTAATGCTGGCACTCGAAATGATCAATACAGCCATCGAGCGGGTCGTTGATTTAGCGTCACCAGACATCCATCCGCTCGCAAAGCAGGCAAAAGATATTGCGGCAGGTGCAGTGTTAGTATTTGCGCTATTCAGTGCTATCATCGGGTTACTCATCTTTCTACCAAAATGGTTTTAAGCAAAAAGAGTGCCTTGAATAATGACATAAGGGAGAATTTATATAGATGACAATCGATATGCAAGCATTGTTAGAGGAATCAAAAAAAGCACGAGAAAAAGCCTATGTACCGTATTCTAAATTTAAGGTAGGTGCAGCGCTTTTAACGAAGGATGGAGAGGTTATTCACGGCTGTAATATTGAAAATGCAGGCTATAGTATGACAAATTGTGCCGAGCGTACAGCGTTTTTTAAAGCTGTATCAGAGGGGATTTATGACTTTGAGGCGATTGCAATTGTGGCGGATACAGATGGTCCATGTGCCCCTTGTGGAGCGTGTCGTCAGGTAATGATGGAGTTTTGTGCGCCAACAATGCCTGTTTATTTAACGAATTTAAAAGGTGATGTGACGGTAACCTCAGTGGGCGAATTATTACCGTTTGCATTTACAACGGAGGATTTAGAGAATGCTGGAAACTAAAGAGGGCTATAAATCAGGCTTTATCTCCATTATCGGCCGTCCCAACGTAGGGAAATCAACATTTTTAAATCGTGTGATTGGTCAAAAAATTGCCATTATGAGTGATAAGCCGCAAACAACACGAAATAAAGTACAGGGCGTACTAACAACAAATGATAGCCAAATGGTTTTTATTGATACACCAGGTATTCATAAGCCTAAACATAAACTAGGTGACTTTATGTTAAAAGTTGCAAAAAATACATTGCGTGAAGTCGATATTATTATGTTTATGGTCAATGCAGAGCAAAAGCTTGGTAAAGGTGATGAATTTATTCTCGATATGCTAGCAGGAAATTCAACGCCTGTGTTCCTTGTGATTAATAAAATTGATCAAATTCATCCAGATGAATTAATCGGTATTATTGAGAGCTATAAAGAGCGCTATGAATTTGCGGAGATTGTGCCGATTTCTGCCCTGCAAGGTAATAATGTTGAAAACCTATTAGCAACACTATCAAAATATTTACCAGAGGGTCCACAATATTATCCAGCAGATCAAGTGACTGATCATCCTGAGCGATTTATTATTTCTGAACTTATTCGTGAAAAGGTATTGCATTTAACACGTGAGGAGATTCCCCATTCCATAGCAGTAGTCATTGATAAAATTCGCCGTGACGAGGAAAATGAAGGTAAAATTCATGTGGCGGCAACGATTATTGTAGAACGTGACTCTCAAAAGGGGATTGTTATTGGGAAACGTGGTGCACTATTAAAAGAAGTGGGGATACGTGCACGTAAAGATATTGAAATGCTGCTAGGCTCTAAAGTATATTTAGAGCTATGGGTGAAGGTGCAAAAAGATTGGCGCAATAAATCAACACATTTACGTGACTTTGGATTCCGTGATGATGAATATTAAGGTGCTGTTATAGGTGTATGTGGAGCTGTCCAAAAATTTTGGAGAGCTCTATTTTTTGAAGAAAGGAGGCGGTATGATGCTTCATAAATGGGAGGGGATTGTCATAAAAGCACGCGCCTACGGAGAATCCAATAAAATCGTTACATTATTAACGCGAGAGGCTGGTAAGGTGGCGACGATGGCTAGAGGAGCCAAGAAGCCTTCTAGTAGATTGGCATCTGTGACACAGCCCTTTACATATGGCATGTTTATGGTACAGCACCATACAGGCATGGGAACATTGCAACAAGGGGAGCACCTTCATTCAATGCGCCATATTCGTGAGGATATTGTAGCGACAGCCTATGCTAGCTATATTATGGAGCTAGTGGAGCGCGTTGTAGAGGAAGGAAAGCCTGAGCCTTTTGCATTTGAGGTGCTACTTCAAGCATTACAAGCAATAGAGGAAGGGTATGATCCTGAAGCGATTACATTATTTGTAGAATGGAAAATGCTCCCTTATACAGGTGTGCAGCCTATTTTACATGCTTGTGCCTCATGTGGGGCTGTTGATGGTGAATTTGCTTTTTCCTTTGCACAAGGGGGATTTTTATGCCACCGCTGCTACCAGCATGATCCTTATATTATTCGTCTAACACCAACACAGCTTAAGCTAATTCGCATGTTTTATACTGTACCAATTGAGCAAATTGGCAAAATAGAATTGAAAAAAGAAACAAAATATTTTATTAAGAAGATTATTACCACCATCTATGAGGAGCAAACAGGGATACGCTTTAAAACAAGGAAATTTATTGACCAGCTAGAGCGTACGCCCGAATTACAAATTCGCTCCACTACTACAAAAGATGAAATGCCAGAAGACGATTAAAATGCTTCTGGCATTTTATATTTTCATAGCCTCTAGGCAATTTCCCCCCTATTATAACAATCAAATGAATTAAGTGAAAAGACCTATTTATTTGGTCATTGAAAGGCTGCTTTATATAAATCATAAGTAGTGTAAATAAATAAAATTTCAAATTTTTAAAAAGAGGGAGTATTATATAAAATTAATATATATAATAATACATTTGCTTATAAAAAGAATTTAATAGTACCTTAGAAATAGTTATATTTGAAATTAATTATTTTTTAGATATAAAATAGTCTAAAGTAATCTTATTTTTACATAGTTTGCATCATTTTAATAGTATAAACTAATCATATGAACACCATATACTAGTTGAAAAGGCATTTTAACCTATGATATTGTAATAAATATAGATCATCCTGTTGATATTTCTTTTTGATTATGAGCTCTAAATGAGTGAAAATGATGACGGATATTTCCATGTAATAAGCTAGAGCTTGTGGCGGCAGTGCGAAGCGTTGAACATGAAAGAGGAGAAAGCCAAGCCTATAGAAAGCTCTTTTATCTGCGATAGAATGGAACTAATTGTTTTGAAATTTAATGATTGTGAATGATTAAAATAAACTTTATATAGCTTTAACATGCCTCTATCAGCAAAACGTCCTTTTATCTTAGTTTTACAACTGTTTTTATAGTAAAAAATAATGCTATACAACCATTCGTTGAACTATGATAAAGCCTCTAACCAATGTCACAGATTTTTCTGTGGTTTAGACGAGAGTTAGCGGAGGTGTTATGGATACGTTTATCAGAATAATGCATTCCTATGGAAAAAGGAGGGAGTCACATTATGCATCCTTTATGTATAATGTGGCATAAAATATGCTGCGAAAAGTAACCTTAAGCATTAATGAAGTTGAAGCAAATGATATATTAGCCGAAGATATTTTTTCGGAATATCGTTTATTAGCTAAAAAAGATTTAGTTTTAACGGAACGCATTATTGCATTACTGAAGCTTCGAAAAGTAGATGAATTGTCTGTTTATATACCTGCTGATTCGGTTCGTGTTGTCCATGATTTAAGTGTGCAGCGAGCAAGAGAATATGAAGATTTATTTGAGCCATTCCTTGATGAAAAAGAACCAGTAGATGACTATAAAGAAAAGGTAAGCCAGCTTTTTATGACAACGCTCGAGAATGTTGTGCATGAATTACGCTATGGGCAAATATTGAAAAGCATACAGGATACAGCCTATGTACGAGGTGTTTTTGAAAAGATTTTGGAAGAGAAGCATCGCTATGATTTACTAATGCGCTTAAAGGAATGGGACGAATATTCATTTGTCCATTCATTTGATGTGTTTGTCTTAGGTACTATTTTTGCTCGTTACCTTGGCTTAACAGATATTGAAACATTGGCAAGAGGCTATTTATTTCATGATATTGGAAAAGTATTTATTCCACAAGAAATATTAAATTTAAAACGAAAGCTATCTGAGGATGAATTTGATATTGTTAAAACACATACAACAAGGGGCTATGAGCTGTTGGTGGAAAATGGTGAGGAAGATATTGCTTATTTAGCACGCGATCATCATGAACGATTTGCAGGCAAAGGCTATCCGAATCAGCTATGTGCAGATGAAATGAGTGAAGGTGTACAATTGCTGCAAATTATTGATGGCTATTCAGCGATGACATCGAAGCGTGTGTATCATACTGGCTATGGCGCTACAGATGCTTTAGCTGTCTTATATAGGGATCGACATTTATATAATGAAGGCTTTATGCATAAATTTGTGGAATGTTTAGGTATTTATCCTGTGAACTCGGTTGTTTTATTATCCGATAACCGTAGTGCACGAGTGGAGCTTGTCTATGATTTATTTCCAACATTGCCAAAGGTAAGATTGCTAGATGAGCAAACATCCATGAATCTGCCGTTGAATTATAGTGTGAAAATTGTCAAAATGATTGATTACCGTGCAGATAGTTTTGAGGAGATTTTTAATTTATTTGTGGAGCAATTAATCCGCTGTGATGAAAATAATTTAAGAATGCACTATAGTAAATTAATTGATCATCTACATCCAAAAGAGATTGTATTAAAAATTTTCTTACCAGCCTTTCGTATCTTGCGCCTATTAACAAGAGAAATACAAACAGATCAAACAAAATATCAAAATTCTATTTATATATTAAAGAAGTTACTGGAGGAGCAATTAGCTGTTTTATATATGGATTACCAGCATGAACATACAACCATTTTAGTGGTGGAAACGCCTCTTCGTGAAAACTTCTTTATTAAACTTGTGCAAAGCATTTTATATATTGATAAAATTGTTCCGTTCTTTATAAACCCTGGTGATGACCAACAGATTACACAGTTAATGGAGCATTGTAATGTAAATGTTGCCTATTTTATTGAGGATGAACCGACTGTGGAAAAGCGAGTTCGCCCTATGCGAGAAGGAGCATTTCTTTATTACTCGCTAGCAGATATTGAGGAAATCCTTGTAAGCTTAATCGGTATGAGCATGAAAAAGTTTTCATTTGAGGAAAAAATGCAGGAGCGTTTATTTTCAACCTATAAAGCATAAAGAGAGAGTTGCCTAACAGATGGCGAACTCTCTCTTTTTGTGCATTAGAATTGAAGGTGTTTTTCGATATATGCTTTTACTTCGGCAATTGGCATACGAACCTGTGTCATAGAATCACGATGACGCACTGTTACTTGACCATCCTCTTTGGAGTCGAAATCATATGTGATACAGAATGGAGTACCAATTTCATCTTGACGGCGGTAGCGTTTACCGATTGATTGTGATTCATCAAAGTCAACAGGGAATGCTTTGCGAAGCTCAGCCCAAACATCAGCCGCTTCATCAGATAATTTTTTAGAAAGCGGTAGTACAGCCGCTTTAAATGGTGCTAGTGCAGGATGGAAACGTAAAACAGTACGTTTATCGTCACCTTCAAGCTCCTCCTCATCATACGCATCACATAGGAATGCTAATGTTACACG
Organism: Lysinibacillus sp. NPDC098008; assembly: GCF_044760715.1. Classification (NCBI taxonomy): domain Bacteria; kingdom Bacillati; phylum Bacillota; class Bacilli; order Caryophanales; family Bacillaceae; genus Lysinibacillus; species Lysinibacillus sp. NPDC098008. The sequence goes on along the minus strand of NZ_JBIWBA010000011.1, from coordinate 12,350 downwards.
GTCAGCCCCTAATGATGGCTCGATACAATAAGGAACATAGCGCTCATTTGATACAGGGTCGATATATGTGAAATCTTCACCTGAATGCTCCATATGTTGCTTTAAGTCGTAATCTGTACGATCCGCTACACCCCACAGCTCTCCCCAGCCAAATGGGAATTTGAATTCGATATCTGTTGTAGCGTTAGAGTAGTGAGATAGCTCATCATCCTCATGGTCACGAAGACGCATAGATTCTTCTTTCATCCCTAAATTTAGTAACCAATTTTTACAGAATTCTTTCCAATATGCATGCCACTCAAGGTCTTCGCCAGGTTTACAGAAGAACTCAAGCTCCATTTGTTCAAATTCACGTGTACGGAATGTGAAGTTACCTGGTGTGATTTCATTACGGAATGATTTACCGATTTGTGCTATACCAAATGGTGTACGTTTGCGCATTGAGCGTTGGACATTTTTAAAGTTGACAAAAATACCTTGAGCTGTTTCTGGGCGTAAGTAAATTTCATTTGTAGAAGACTCTGTTACACCCTGGAATGTTTTAAACATTAGGTTAAATTGGCGAATATCTGTGAAATCAGCCTTTCCACAATCAGGGCAAACAACATTGTATTTCACCATTGTTTCTTTCATTTGGTCAAACGTCATACCGTCTACAATAATTTCATCGCCCTGTGCCAGTGCAGCATCCTCAATAATTTTATCTGCACGATGGCGAGCCTTACAAGCTTTACAGTCAATCATTGGGTCATTAAAGTTACCAACATGACCTGATGCCACCCAAGCTTTAGGATTCATCAGAATAGCAGCATCAAGACCTACATTGTACTCAGATTCTTGGACAAATTTTTGCCACCAAGCTTTTTTAATATTATTTTTTAATTCCACACCAAGTGGACCGTAATCCCAAGTGTTTGCAAGACCTCCGTAAATTTCAGAACCTGGGAAGACAAAGCCACGATGCTTTGCTAATGATACGATTGTTTCCATTGATTTGTTTGTCATGAAAATAGCCTCCTTTAAATTACACTACATGAAAATAGCACCCGTCGCCGGGCACAATGTATGCCCAGGGACGAGTGCTAATACCCGCGGTTCCACCCTGATTGTTTTAAACGTTATGTTTAAAACCTCTTTTCAAAAAGTTAGCTCAGGGAGTGCCTTTTCTCTGTTACTGTGTAGACTTTCACCATCTCTACTCGCTTGTATATGGAACAGATACTTTTTTCCCCTCATCGCCTGTATAACACAATCTTGCTCGAACATGTATCGAACAGAAGCGTATGTGTTGATATTGTAGCATGTAGTTCTTTAATTCGCAATAATTATTAAAATAGTATATAATAATCGAGCATAAGTATAACACTATTAGATTTGAGGCGGTGAGTCCAATCGAACTCAATAAACGTCAGGAAGACATTTTACAGATTGTGAAAGAAAATGGCCCTATTACGGGTGAGCATATTGCAGAGCGTCTCAATCTGACAAGGGCAACGTTAAGACCAGATTTAGCAATTTTAACAATGGCAGGATTTTTAGATGCAAGGCCGAGAGTCGGTTATTTTTATTCAGGTAAAAAGGCATCTGTTACATTGCTAGATAGTATTCATTCATTGAAAGTGAAAGATTTTCACTCTGGTCCTGTCGTTGTACCAGAAACGATGACAGTTTATGATGCAATTTGCTTTATGTTTTCAGAAGATGTTGGTACACTCTTTGTCGTAGATAAGAATGAGTTTTTGACAGGCGTCCTATCACGTAAGGATTTATTACGTACAAGTATCGGTTCACAGGATTTAAACAAAATTCCTGTACACATTATTATGACGCGTATGCCAAATATTTCGTATTGTGAAAGATCAGATTCTTTAGTTGTGGCAGCGAATAAGCTAATTGAAAGGGAAGTCGATTCGCTACCAGTTGTTGAGCCAAAAGAAGGTGGCTTAAACATTGTAGGTCGTTTAACAAAAACAACGATTACAAGAGCTTTCTTATCACTTGCACAAAACATCGAGATTTGAAGGAGAGCTGTATGAAAAGATTACGCGTATTTGTTGTATCAGATTCTGTCGGTGAAACTGGTGATCAAGTAGCGAAAGCTGTTATTAGCCAGTTCCGACCAGGCTTAGAAAATACGATGATTCGTCGATTCCCTCATATTCAATCTGAGGACCTTATCCGTAAAATTGTTCGTCTTGCAGCACAGCAACGAGCATTTATTGTTTATACGCTTGTGCGGCAAGAGATGCGCTCATTATTACATGAGCTATGTGCACAAGAAAATGTACAGGCTGTTGATATTTTAGGGCCAGCTTTACAGTCCATGGCAACCTTTATGGAAGAAATACCATTGGAAGCACCAGGTATTGTTCATATGCTAGATGATGACTATTTTAAAAAAATCGAAGCGATTGAATTTGCCGTAAAATATGATGATGGTAGAGACCCACGTGGATTATTGCAAGCTGATATTGTACTTGTCGGTGTGTCAAGAACATCGAAAACACCACTATCACAGTATTTGGCCCATAAAAAATATAAGGTGGCGAATGTACCTTTAGTTCCAGAGGTAGAGCCACCCGAAGAGCTTTTACAGATAGATCCGAAAAAATGCTTTGGGTTAATTATCTCGCCTGAAAAGTTAAATTCTATCAGAAAAGAAAGATTGCTATCGCTTGGCTTAAATGATGATGCCATCTATGCGCAACATCATCGTATATTAGAAGAAATTCAACATTTTGAGAAAATTGTCGATAAAATAGGCTGCCGAGTCATTGATGTCACAAATAAGGCTGTTGAAGAAACAGCAAATACGATTATTGAATATATTTTAACTTGTAAATAAAGATGGGACTTCCATAAGCCACCTCGGTTCATAGAGGCGGTTTTTTTGAGTGGATTTTGAAAATGGTATAGATAAATACTAATTTTTGTTTTATAATAATAAAATTGTGGTAAAAATATTGAAAAGAGAAAAATCCTATTTTTTGTCGAGAAATAAAGGAATTTTAAAATGGATAGCGAATTGTGTTTTTAGAACGTAAATATTTAAGATGGTGATGGATTTGGCAGGGAAGATTCCAGAAGAAGTAATTGAGCAAATTCGCACACAGTCAGATATTGTTGATGTGATTAGTGAATATATGCAGCTTACAAAACGTGGGCGAAATTGGTTTGGGCTCTGTCCATTTCACGGAGAGCAAACACCGTCTTTTTCTGTATCAACGGACAAGCAAATTTTTCATTGCTTTGGCTGTGGTGCAGGTGGTAATGCCATTACTTTTGTAATGGATATAGAGGGCATTTCTTTTCCTGATGCAGTTGTGAAACTTGGGGAGCGTGCTGGCATACATTTAGATATTGAGCCAAGTTTCCCAGGCGTTACGAAAAAGGTTTCAAAAGCAGAAGAGCGGATGAAAGAGGCACATGCTTTTGCGGCAGATTTTTTTCATCATTTACTGTTGAACACCGAAGATGGTGAGGAACCTTTAAATTATTTGCTAGAAAGAGGATTTACAAGGGAACTTATCGAATCTAATAACATCGGTTGGTCTCTCCCAAGCTTTGATGCATTAACAATATTGCTTGAAAGAAAAGGTTATAACTTACAAGAGATTGCAGAAAGTGGTTTAATCATTAAGCGAGAAGGGGAAGAGCGTTATTTTGATCGTTTTAGAGGGCGCATTATGTTTCCGATTCGTGATGAGAACGGCAAAATCATTGCTTTCTCAGGACGGATACTTTCAGCTACTGGTGAAGAGGCAAAATATTTAAATAGTCCAGAATCACCAATATTTCAAAAAAGTGAAGTGCTTTATAACCTAGATCAAGCACGAACTTCTATCAGGAAAAATCGTCAAGTAATATTGATGGAAGGTTTTATGGATGTGTTGGCAGCTAGCTCAGCAGGCGTTAGCAATGCCGTTGCAACAATGGGGACTTCGCTAACAAATCAGCATATCACAAAGCTGAAGCGCTTAGTAGAGCAAGTTACAATTTGCTATGATGGTGATAATGCTGGTTTTGATGCAGCGAAAAGAGCGGCGCAACTACTGCATACGGAGCGCATGAAAGTGAATATTGCGGTGCTACCAGAAAAATTAGACCCAGATGAATATATTCGTACTTTTGGAGGACAAGCCTTTAAAGAGAAAATTTTGGAAAATCCTCACGCGTATATTGCTTTTATGATGATGCATGCTAGACGCAATAAGAATTTTCAATTTGAAAATGATACGCTTCAATATATTCAAGAAGTACTAGAGCAGCTAATAGGTAGGTCCTCACCAGTCGAGCGAGATTTGTATATACGGCAGCTATCAAATGAAACGAATATCTCAGAGGAAGCCATTTATGCTCAATTCCGAAAGCTAGAGGCAAATCAGGTACGTTCTACAAAAGCAGAATTACCGATATATCAGCCTTCGATGCCAGTCACGCAACAACATAAGCCTATGGATGCAGCCGAACGTGCCGAACGTTTATTACTTGCACATATGCTTCATAATATAGATGTAGTAGACAGGGTATTACGAAGTGAGCAAAAAGAACCATTTGTACGAGATGCTTATATGGCAGTGTTTGTTCGCTTAGTAGGGTTTTATGAGGAATATGGTCATCCTGATTATCAACGCTTTATGGAAATTTTGGATGATGCTGAATTGCGAAAAATTGTGATGGAAGCGGCTTTAGTGGAGCGAGATCCTGATCAAGCAGAGGCAGAGGTACTAGACTCTATACGCCAGCTTCAAAAATATAGAATTGAGCAAGAAATTGAACAAAAGATGCATGAGTCAAAGGAAGCGGAGAAGATGCATGAGTATGCACGTGCACTTGAAATCGCCCAACAGATTATTCATTTAAGAAAATCGTTATCGGCGATTTAACCCGATTCGGTTGTTTAGAAGGAGGAAGGTTTATGGCGGACAAGTCAGAACGTTCAAAAGAGATAGAAGTAGAAGTTACATTAGATGATGCAAAAAAAATCCTACAAGAAAAGGCAAAAACAGAAGGTGAAATTTCAATGAAAGAAATTTCAGAGAAACTTGCTCCTTATGAATTGGAAAACGAAGAAATTTTCCATTTTGCTGAAGACCTTGAAAAGCATAAAGATATTCAAATTATCGGTAAAGAAGAATTTGAAGAAGAAAGCTTAATGAAAGAAGAAGCAAATGAGGAAACTTTTGACTTAAATGATTTAAGTGTACCACCAGGTGTTAAAATTAACGATCCTGTACGTATGTATTTAAAGGAAATTGGTCGTGTGGACTTATTATCTGCAGAGCAAGAAATAGCATTAGCAGAGCGTATTGAGCAAGGTGATGAGGAAGCGCGTAAACGTCTGGCAGAAGCGAATTTACGTCTTGTTGTATCGATTGCGAAGCGCTACGTTGGTCGTGGTATGCTATTCCTTGATTTAATTCAAGAGGGGAACATGGGGCTTATTAAGGCCGTTGAAAAATTCGATTACCGTAAAGGTTTTAAATTTTCTACGTATGCAACATGGTGGATTCGTCAGGCAATTACACGTGCAATTGCTGACCAAGCACGTACAATTCGTATTCCTGTTCATATGGTCGAAACGATTAATAAATTAATCCGTGTACAACGTCAATTATTACAGGATTTAGGTCGTGAGCCTTCTCCAGAAGAAATTGGCGAAGAAATGGATTTAACACCTGAGAAAGTACGCGAAATTTTAAAAATTGCCCAAGAACCTGTATCTCTTGAAACACCAATTGGGGAAGAAGACGACTCCCATTTAGGAGATTTTATCGAGGACTCTGAAGCTCAATCTCCATCTGACCATGCAGCTTATGAATTGTTAAAAGAGCAATTAGAAGATGTGCTAGATACATTAACAGACCGTGAAGAAAACGTGCTTCGTTTACGTTTTGGTTTGGATGATGGTCGCACACGTACATTAGAAGAAGTAGGGAAAGTATTTGGTGTGACACGTGAGCGTATTCGTCAAATTGAAGCGAAAGCGCTAAGAAAATTACGCCACCCTTCTCGCAGTAAACGTCTAAAAGATTTCTTAGAATAAATTGAATATAGATGGAGCTGTCCGTATAATGAGCAACAAGCTCATGAGGATAGCTCCTTTTTAATAGCTTAAAGCTGCAAAACAAAAGCTATTCGCCTATAGCATGATGGGTAATAATAGATAATTAGAAGGAACAAAATAATAGATTTGCTACTTTATACAGATGTGTTTTTTTATAGTGTGAGATAAAATTGTAACAACAACCATTATTAAGCAATGTTTGGAGCTAACACTATGACAAATCCTCGAAAAAAGATAATTCTGAATGAGATTTTGTTTTGGAAACAAAATAAACTTTTACCAGAACACTATTGTGATTTTTTAGCAGCTCTTTATACAGAAGGAGCAGACCCAGAAGAATTAGAGCCTGTACAACACCCAAAACAAGCTGTTTTGCCAACAGAAAAACGCAAAATGATTTTGTTAATCGTAGGGCTATGTATCGTGATTATTGCGATGCTAGCCATCTATTTTACAATCACTTCCTTGACATTGATTTTAACCATTGTAGTGGGGATTAGTGCGTGTATCTTATTTATCATTGCATGGAATATGGCGCGAAAAAAACATCTATTAGCCCCTATTTTTCATTTACTTGCTGCCATTTTACTATTTAGCATGTCTATTCGCATTTGCACTACTTATTTTAGTGGTGATAATCTCGTGTTATTTTGCTTAATTGCTGCCAATTGTGTGATTTGGCTTTGGTCAGGCATCAAAATGAAGCTACTCTATTTCACTGTTTCAGGTGTACTAGGATTACTAGCGCTGATTGGGTATTATATCATAAATTTAGTGTGAGCTTTAGTAGTTATCATTAGTAGCAAAAGGAAACTTTGATTTTTAGTAGCGCATATAAATAGCAACTGATTAGTATCCATTTTTGGAATGGCAAGACATATTTTAGCCAATAGATACAGAAATGTCGAATTTGTTACAAACAAAGGAAAACTTAGCGAATAGGGCTTTTCGTTTCTCTAGGAATGAAGTACAATATTAGATGTTGACTGATTCTATATTATAGATAGAAGTAGACTTAAAATGAGGAGGGGAAACTTATGAAAAACAATCCAGTCGTTCCTTACATCTTAATTCTCGCATTTGGTATTGGTCTTATTTTCTTCATGTCTTTACAAGGTGCAGATAACAAGAAAGAAATTGCTGCTGAACATGAAGGTGGCGAATCTACAGAAACAACAGAGGCGAATGATGATGGCTCTGCATTAGTACAATCTTGTATCGGTTGTCATGGCGGTGACTTAACAGGCGGTATGGGTCCAAATCTACATGGTTTAGATGAAGAGCATATCGTAGACGTTTTAGTAAACGGTATTGAAGGTACACCAATGCAACCAAACATGAAAACAGAAGATGAAGCAAAAGCAATTGCTGAATACATCTCTACATTAGAATAGGATGAATGACAAGTAGCTGTACTGAAATGGTGCAGCTACTTTTTAATGCAAAAAATCATGCATATGGGGTTGTTTCTTTAGATGATAAACTTTGGGCGACGCCATTTGTTTTTTTTCTTTACATCATCCATACTAAGAGTGGACTCTATTTTAAGGTAGGCGGTATAAAATGAACGCACAAAAACTATCAAAGCGATTAGAAACAGTCGCAAAATTTATTCCTTCAGGAGCTATTGTTGCTGATATTGGGAGTGATCATGCTTATTTACCATGCTATTCCGTTCATAGGGGGATTGCCTCGTATGCCATTGCAGGAGAGGTTGTTAAAGGACCTTATGAATCAGCAGTCGGGCAGGTACAAAAGGAAGGGCTAACAGAAAAAATTACAGTACGTCTTGCTGATGGGCTGGCAGCGATTGAAGCGGCTGACCATGTAGACACAATAACAATTGCTGGCATGGGCGGACCTTTAATTGTTTCTATTTTAGAGAAGCATCCAGAAAAGCTGCAAGGTGTAACACGTCTTATTTTACAGCCGAATATTCATGCCAAAGTAATTCGCGAATGGGCTTTAGCACATCAATGGGCAATTGTTGATGAAGAAATTTTAGAAGAAGATGATAAAATCTATGAAATTCTCGTATTACAACGAGGACAAATGGAGCTTTCAGAGGCAGAAATTTTAGTTGGTCCTCGATTAAGCCAACGTCGCTCACCGGCATTTATTAAAAAGTGGCTGCGTGAAAAGGAAAATTGGCAACGAGTATTGCGATCCATTGCAGATGCAGAACAAACACCTGAAATTGAAGCAAAACGTGCAGAGTTAACGGCTCTGATTCATTTAGTGGAAGGGGTTTTGTAAGATGAAAGCAGTAAATGGTCAAGAAATCATTCAAGTGTTTGAATCATGGTCACCGAAAAAGCTAGCTTGTATGGATAATGATCCAATTGGACTTGCCATTGGTACATTAAATAAACCTGTTCATAAAGTGTTAGTTACATTGGATGTCAATGAAGCTGTAGCGAGTGAGGCGATTGACAAAGGCTGTGAGCTAATTATTGCACACCATCCTCCAATTTTTAGACGTCTTGCTAATATTCGCACAGACAATCCAGCAGGACGCTTATATGAAAAGCTAATTAAGCATGATATTGCTGTGTATGCAGCTCATACGAACTTAGATGTAGCTGCAGGTGGTGTTAATGATTTATTGGCAGATGCTTTACAGCTTGAGCAGCGTACCATTTTAGAAGAAACTTATTCAGAAAGCCTTTTAAAGCTTGCTGTCTTTATCCCAACAGCGAATGCTGAACATTTGCGTGAGGCACTAGCAACGGCAGGTGCAGGACGACTTGGTGATTATGAGGCATGTAGCTATACATCTATTGGTGAAGGGCGCTTTCGTGCAGCAGCAGGTGCAAATCCATTCGTAGGGACTGTTGGCGAATTACATATGGAGGAAGAGGTAAAGGTAGAGGTTGTCTTTCCAGAATCCATTAAAAATCGCGTCATAAAAGCGATGCTAAACAGCCATCCATATGAGGAGCCTGCCTATGATATTATCCGTCTTGAACAGCGTACAAATCAAATGGGCTTAGGGCGTGTAGGCTATCTACCAGAGGAAATGACCTTACAGCAATTTGCAAGCTATGTAAAGCAGCAGCTAGATGTACCAGCAGTGCGTGTAGTAGGCGATTTACAGTCAAAGGTTCAGAAAGTTGCACTCGTTGGTGGTGATGGCAATAAATATATTTATGCAGCAAAACGTGCAGGAGCAGATGTCTTTTTAACAGGAGATATGTATTTCCATACAGCGCAGGATGCACAGGCGATTGGCTTACAAATTGTTGACCCTGGTCATCATGTGGAAAAGGTGATGATTGCAGGCGTTGCCAAGAAAATGGCGACACTATGCGCAGAGAAAAAATATCATGTTGAATTTGTCCAATCAGCCATCCATACAGAACCATTTTTATTTGTATAAGTGAGGAGAGCACATATGGCAACTAAACAATCTGCTGGTAAGCTATGGATTATTATTGGTCTATTTATCGCCGTATTTGGCATTGGTATGACAATGATGACCAATATGATGAATGATAAAAAAATCGATGCAATGACACAGCAATGTGAAAGTGAAGGTGGACAAGCCATTGTAACAAAGGAAAAAAGCTTTCTATCTACGAAATATGGCTTTGAATGTCAAAAGTAATCAACAAGCCGAATACTAGGTAAATTAGTATTCGGCTAAAAAATACGCTTATTAATATACTTGCAGAAAGGGAGATGGCTATGTTTATTCGTTTTACAAAGGCACAACAAGAAATGATGATTGAGGATATTCAACGTTTTTTCTATAATCAGCGAGATGAAGAGCTAAGCGAATTTGAGGCAGAGCGTTTATTGGACTTTATGAAAGAACATATTGCGCCATACATTTACAATGCGGCATTATCCGATGCAAAGTATGTGGTAGAAAGACAATATGCTTCTATTGAAGAAGAGCTAATGGCATTAGAACGACCAATCAATAGAAAATAATAGGATGACCGTTTTCTCGCATGGAAGCGGTCATCTTTTTAGGTAGTGAATATTGCATTTCTGCTAGTCATACCTTCCTATCAGGAGGGGTGATATGCATAGAAGGCTACGAATAATTATAGGGTTACTGTTAGCGACTATAGCTGTCGTCATATTGTTTGCAGAGGGTAGAGAGCCCAAAATTGTGCAAGAGGAGCAGCGGCTCATCACGCAGGAAGCATTCACGCAGGCTACATTAAAAGAAAAGCTGCTTGAAACATATGTAGGGATTGATGTAAAAAGAACGGCAGACAAAGAATTGGTTATACAGGTTGTTGGAGGAGAGGAGTACTTTCTTGCCATAAAAGATGATCTAATGTCCATTGCTAAAAATACGATCCAAAACTCTGTGTTGAAGGATTATACAATTGTTTTTGAAAGATGGGAGCTAACATCATTGCTGGATTATCAAAAAATGGATGATAGCACGAATTTTTTAATAGAGGCTTTACTGGAAGGTCTCCAAGCTTTCGATGTCTATGAATATTTAACGCTTGAAAATCAAACGACCATTACGATTCACACAACGATAAAAGATGCCAATCATGAAGCACTGACACTAGTTGCTAAAATGGAAGATACCATTAATAAAATTGTCCAAACAAATGCACCACAGCAGGCTGCATACGTTATTCATATTTTAAATGCACAACGAGAAAAAATTAATTAGCCATAAAAAAACTGCTGAAGGCGATAGCCATGCTCTTTCAGCAGTTTTTATTACTTATGGAGCCGTTGTCACTTGTCCTGCAAGCGCACGTTTCTCCTGCTCAAAATCGAATTCTTTTTCTACTTTTGATACAACAACTGTTGCTACACCATTACCAATCAGGTTGGTCACAGCACGTGCCTCTGACATAAAGCGGTCTACACCGATTAATAGGGCAATTCCCTCTACTGGTATCATTGGGAATGCAGCAAGTGTGGCAGCAAGTGTAATAAAGCCAGAGCCTGTTACACCCGCAGCCCCTTTAGATGTAAGCATTAAAATTGCAAGCAATGTAAGCTGTTGCCAAATATCTAAATCGATACCATAGGCTTGGGCAATAAACAGCGCTGCCATCGATAGATAAATAGATGTTCCATCAAGGTTAAAGGAATAGCCTGTTGGTAATACTAGTCCAACTACTTGCTTTGAACAGCCGTAATTTTCTAGCTTACGCATCATTGAAGGCAATGCTGACTCTGATGAGGATGTTCCAACAACAATAAATATTTCATCTTTAATATATTTAATAAATTTAAAAATATTAAATTTAAAGTAGTATGCAATAATACCGATAACAACAACGATAAAAATAAACATTGTCATATAGACTGATAACATTAAAAATCCTAAATTTTGCAGCGATTTTAGACCAAAATTACCAATTGTATAACTCATTGCCCCAAATGCCCCAATTGGCGAGATTTTCATTACCATATTAACAATTTTAAAGAAAATATCCGCTACCTGTTCGAAAAATTTAATAACAGGCTTTGCTGGTTCGCCAATAGCAGCAGCAGCTAGTCCAAATAAAACAGCAGAGAATAAAACAGGCAATAACTCACCATTTGCTAGAGCTCCTACTACATTTTCAGGAATAATTTGTAAAATAAATGCTCCAAAGCCATGATCCTCAGCCGCTGCATTTGTATATTGAGAAATATCTGCTTTGCTAGCTGCATCTGTATTAAAGCCTTTACCTGGCTGAACAAGGTTGACAACGATTAAGCCAATTGCCAGCGCAAATGTAGAAACAACTTCAAAATAAATTAATGCCTTTCCACCAATTTTCCCAACCTTTTTCACATCACCCATGCTGCCAATCCCGATAACAACTGTTAAGAAGATGATTGGTGCAATTAACATTTTGATAAGCTTAATAAAAATATCTGCTAATATTTTTAATTTTGCGCCAAACTCTGGGAAGACAGCCCCAACAATAATACCGAGTATAATAGCGATAATCACTTGTACTGTTAAGTTTTTAAAATTTATTCGCATCTCTTTTCCTCCTATCACTAGTGTGAACGCTTTCAATGAAGTAATCATAGCTGAAATTTTCCGACAATGGTTTTTATGACCGTAATGTTTTTATTGTTCATTTTGTTCGTTTTTTAGTAAGAGGATAGATAAAGTCAGTAATAGCAAGGGGTTTAAGCTGTTTTATAGCAACTTAAAAAACGGTGATTCTATTATAATACAAAAGAAAAAGCCTTCACTATTTGTAGAGGGCACTGAAAAAGTCCCTCAGGCACAAGTGAGAGAGTACAGGAACGAATATTCGTTCCTGTACTCTCTTTTTCTTCGATGCCGTTGATTTCC
>NZ_JBIWBA010000010.1:0-112387 GCF_044760715.1 Lysinibacillus sp. NPDC098008 | reverse complement strand
ATCATTTTTCTCCGTTTCATATCTATTAAGAATAGTATACAGGAAAACGAAGAAAAAGAGTGTAAGTCTAAAAGTTAATCACCTTATATATAGATTGATTTTGTGTGGTAACTTAATTTTATCAGAAGAGGTCCTTATTTTTAATCCGAAAATAAAAGCCGGTGAAATTTTACAATCAGTAAAATTTCACCGGCTTTTAAATTTGGGAATGGGTTTTGTCCCAGCCCCATTTTAGAAAATATATTTTTTTATTCATTGGTATCATCAGCATACTCTAAAATATCCCCTGGCTGACATTGCAAAACTTTACAAATTGCATTTAAAGTAGAAAAACGTATTGCCTTTACCTTCCCCGTTTTTAAATTAGATAAATTGACAATCGAAATATCTACTGCTTCTGCAAGCTCACTTAATTGCATTTTTCTATCAGCCAATACACGGTCCAACCTTACTATAATCGCCAATCTCTTCACTTCCTATGCTGTTGCATCATACTCTTCTTGTAAAAAAGATCCATATCTAAATATCCTACCTATTGTCCAAACTATAAAACTACAAAGTAGTATACTCCAATTTATATCAAAAAATCTAAGAGAAACTGATTGAATCCATTCAATATTTTGTAATTCATTATTATTTAAAAACATATGTAATACAGTTGAAATTAAGTATGCATGAACCGTATTACTTAAAAAACTTAAAACCAATAAACTATATGCTACCAACTCTATTCTTTTACTATTTCTAACAGTAAATATATCCCCAGCAATTACTGCTTTAATAAACTTTTTTAATAAAACAAGAATTGACATAATAACCAAGGTAAAGATCGTCGAGAGTATTATTAATAAGATAGTTTCACTTTTATCATAAACAAAATTACTTACAATATCTTTATTTAAAAGAATCGTTATTCCATTAAAATTAAAAGAAATGTCAATGTTAGAATGTAAAACTAGTTCACTAATCTTATCACCAGAGACTGTTAAAGCTACAACTAATACACCCAAGAGTAATAAAATTAATGAAGATATGATTACTATTGTAGATATTAATAATACATTTAATATTCTCAGAACAATTTTAATATTCCGAATAGCTAACGATTGATCCATAAATACTTAACACCCCTCATTTATATAGTCCTTTTCTAATTATTGTAGTATAAATTATTATAGCCTCCCTTCTAAAGATTACTTCTTAAACAACTCTAACTTCAAACTTTAAGTTTGAGTTTAGTATATATTATAAATCACTAGCGTTGCATAAATTTTAATTGAATTTTCTGTTTTTTTATTTTTCCGTTTGAGAAGAAAAACAAAGACACTTGAACAGCGGTAGTAATCATCCATTTTTTTACTATAACTTTTGGCGAATGCGACAGAAATGGTCAAGCCTTTATGGTACTACTTTTCCGGCGATTTTTCGAATCCATAAGTGAGCGGATTTCCACGGTGCTGCTTGGAGTAAACGACTGATTTGTCAGTACGTTTTTGAGCTGTTTGTGTTCAGCTGTGCTAGCACATGCAGACAATAGACAATCAGCGCGATGTACACTTGGTTGTGCACACCTTGCTCACGCTGCGCGTAGAACTTTTTGATGTTCAAGTGCTGCTTTAACCATTTGAAAAACAGCTCGATGGCCCAGCGTGATTTGTACAATTCCGCGATTTCGTCAGCGCTGAGGTCGAACCGATTGGTGATGAGTTGCAGTTCGTTTCCTCTTGAATCCAACACTTGGATGCGACGAAAGACATTTTCTGCTCGATTTTGTGTGCTGCCAATTAAAATCATCTCATCCGATGAGACAAGTGAATCTTTTGAACGTTCAAACCGTTCAACTACACGAATAACAGCGTTTTTCCGCAAGCGAGAGACGAAGAAATAACCATCGTCTGTCATGCGATCAAAGCGTTCGTAATCCAAGTAACCACGGTCAAACACGTACAGGCATTCCTTGTCGTCAACGAGTACTTCTAGCTGGCCTCGATCGTGTTCTTTCGCGTTTGTTAGCACCGCTTTATCTGGGTAGGAACAGCCTTTTTCTAAGAAAACAAAGCGCAAATGAAGCTTGATGCCCGATTTGGTTTTGCGGAATTCAGCCCATTTGTGATGGTTTAAATGAAGTGGCAATGTACTCGAATCCATGATTTTCAGCGGTGTCGAGTCCTTACGACGTTGTTCATACTGCGACTTCTTATGAATTTGCGTGACTAAATCGAGAAACACCTGTTGAAAAACTTCAGTTGGGACTTGATTCAATCGGCGGCCTAGTTGTGAAAAGCTGATAGAATCCAATGCAGTTGCTTGTTGAAGGTCATCTGAAAACAGTGTTTCACTGACCGCACGTAAGCTTTCAATTTCATTTAGCTGCGCAAACAGCAGTAATTTCAAGAAGGAAGTAATGTGTAGCTTCTTGGTATAGGCATTTAATTGATGGATTTCAACCAATTCCGCAAGTTTTGTAGTAGAAATTGGTGAAAGCCATTGTTCAAAGGATGTTTTTCGTGTAAACTTATTCATGTATGTGTCCTTTATTTTGGATTTGGATGGTTACCTACCGCCCAACCAGTATAAAGGATTTTTTTGTGCTTGGCTTATATTACAGAAAATTCAATCTCCTTGAATGTGTTAGATTATTTTAATGCGACGCTAGTGATTATAAATAGATATTTTAAAATGGCTTACCATATTATATAATAAGCACTTCGGAAATTAGCAGTTTAGGTGATACAGTACTCAAAACGATGACCTAGTAGTGGATAGGCTACACTAAGTTAGACAGAATAAATGAGGGGTTGTAAACTTAGACTATTAAATAAAGGGAGCGTGCTTTTATAACACGTCAACGTCGAACATTTACACCTGAATTTAAACTGCAAATGGTGAAGCTTTATGAAAACGGAAAGTCACGTGCAGATATTGTCCGTGAATACGATTTAACTGCGTCAGCCTTAGATAAATGGATCAAAAATCACCAAGCAACCGGTTCTTTCGCTGCAAAGGATAACCGTACAGAAGAAGAAAATGAACTGAATCGCTTACGAAAAGAAAATCAACGCTTACTGATGGAAAACGATATTTTAAAGCAAGCGGCGCTGATCATGGGACGAAAATAAATGTGATTCGTCATAACGCTCACAAGTATTCGGTATCAGCAATGTGTGCCGTCCTCGAGATTAAAAGAAGCACGTATTACTACCATGCAGATTTATCGGGTGAACGTGCGAAAAAAGCAGAAGATGCGGCTCTTTCAAAAGAAATTGCACGTATTTTCAAAGCCAGTCGAAATAACTATGGTACACGCAAAATCAAAAAGGAACTAATGAAATTAGCAGAGCCAAAACAAGTTTCAAGACGCCGAATTGGCCGTTTAATGCGTGAAATCGGCTTGGTTTCAAACTACACAGTAGCGCAATTTAAGCCACATAAATCAAACGGTAATGAAGCACCAGTAAAGAATGAATTACAACGAAAATTCAAACAGGACAAGCAATTAGCTGTCGTTGTTAGTGATTTAACATACGTCCGTGTCGGAAAAAAGTGGCACGATGTATGCTTATTTATTGATCTTTTCAATCGAGAAATCATTGGTCATAGTGTTGGAGAAAACAAAACAGCAGACCTTGTGTATAAAGCATTAGCAAGTATGAAAACGAACCTAAATGAAGTGAACATGTTTCACACCGATCGAGGGAAGGAATTCGATAACAAGCTGATTTCTGAAGCACTTGAAACGTTTGGTATCCAGCGTTCGTTAAGTATGAAGGGTTGCCCTTATGATAACGCCGTGGCCGAAGCGACATTTCAGGTATTTAAAACCGAATTCGCCAACCAAGCCCACTTCTCTTCCCTTCAACAGCTCGCTCTTGAACTGGATGATTATGTTCACTGGTTTAATAACATCCGTATCCATGGAACTTTGGGCTATTTAACGCCGATGGAATTCAAGCTACAGCCCACATAATTTTTGTCTAGTTTAGTGTTGACATTCCAACCATCTCTTATTACCTAAATTCCCTTATTACATAAAACCTATTTGAATGCTGTTTTATATCTACTTGACTTAGATTCAACTTTTTACTTCAAAGTCTAAAAATTTTCATCATAGTTTTGGCATTTTAGAAAAAATTCCGTTGAAGGTTATGAAAGGGGAAATCACCGACACCTTTGCGCTAGTGAAGAGAGGTGAGCGCATGGAATCTATTCGTACCGAGTGGCAAGTGCGTTGTGCATTTAATAGCTTTTGTAAACAAGTATTAAAGCATGAAGCGGTTGATGTTTATCGACAAAAGCGAAAACAACAAGCACAAGAATCAACCTTTTCTGACCTTACACCTCAGGAAGCAAATCAACTTTACACACTAGATAACTATGATGAAGATAAGGACACTCCAGTTTTTAAACTCTTTTCCTTTGCTAACTAAAATAATGACAAAAATAGAGTAGCAAAGTTGGTATCTTCAAAAGTAAAATTTACTTTGAATGACTACTCATTTGCTACTCTTTATTTATATTTATCACCTAAATGAAATGCCTAGCTTACTTTTCTAGCTGCTGCAAAATATTCAGTATTTTTGTTTTCGCAGAATAACCTACTAAATTTCCAAATTGAAGGTCTTTTTGTGCGCGTGCACCAAACTCAGCAATCCAATCCCTTCGACCAAGTTCATCTGCATCCGTTTCATACAGGCTGAAATTAGTAGAAACAGATATTGGTGCATATCTTCCAATATCATTCGCAGCTCTGTCATAATCAAATGTTAAGATCGCTACATCCCTACCAGAAATTGCACCTGCTTTATGGAGTGTACTTGCTATTTCTTTTATTTCATTAAATGTAGCATTTCGTATATTATACGTTTGTGAAAGCTCCTCCCACACATTGTTATTTGTAGTAGAAGGTGTTGTGTCATTTACCTTTTGTATTGAAAATGAAGCTTGCTGTGACGATGTTGTCATACGCTGACTGACAGTGTACCAAGAACCAAGTTGCTGAGCAGTAATTGCGTTTACCATTCTATTTTCACCCTTTCCTATTAATATTTACTTAATATACATTGAATCAAACATTTTATTCCATGGGTAATTCGTAGATGTATTTTCATAATAGAAAGAGCCATCCTCGTAGCCACTAGCATCTCACCAAATATAGTAACCATCTACAATAGTATCATTATTATAATCTATAAATAAGCGTTGTTTTTCTGTTAGTTTACTACCGTTTAATTCTGCTTTTCTTATATGTCCATAACCGATTTCTTCTGTTACGATGTATATTTCAGCTCCACCATGGTCTTGAACAAAAGATAATTGATTTTGGCTAAAATACTCATAAGTAGGGTAATTAGTTGATACTGCTACATAAACTTCTACATAACTGAAAGGTGGGGCAGAAGCATAAGGTATAACACTTATTTTTTTCTGCTGCTCATACTCCTCAGGTGTTATATCAACAAATGGAAACAGGTAGGTATGTTTTATGAGTAAATGCGGAACTGACAATACCAATACTACCATCTCTAAACTTCGTTATTTAGTGCCTGTAATACCCCCTTTGAATACATAAATGACTTGCCATTAATAGTGAAGGGCTTACTTAAATCAAGTCCTACTCCTTCCGCAAACTTCGGAAAATGTTGTGTGAACATTTTATCATTATTGGCATTTGCTACAGCATTTCCATCGGTCATACGAGCAAGCCTCATGAAAACATTCACAAGTTCATTGGCTCCTTGACGTTCAACTTGTGAATAAGAGCGATGTATTTTAAGGGCTTCTCGTTGCTCTGGTGTTACAACATTAGAGTTTGGATTATCCCATATCATAGGACTGAAATTTGAATTAAAACCGCCACCAGTTAAAAGTGTCCCATTCAGAGGTTTTCCATTTACTAAACCTAGATGATAGTACACACCATTCGCAATATCAATGGAATTGGTTTGCTCGTTAACGAGTTTTGTTGGGCTTATCTCTCTACGAATATTGCTATAGGATTGTACTAATTCAGCATAACTTTTACGTGATGCTTCAATTTTACCTTGCTTATAATCTGTTCTCATTTCTTCCAATTGAAAAGGCTTTTGATTTTGATGGACTTGCAAACTAGCAATAGTTCCTAAATTTTTAAACGAAATTGGTTTTATCTCCATAAACTACCACCCTCCTAATTCCTCCTTTTAAGTAAAAATCTCATCAGAGGATTCATTTAGCAAGATTATACCAGATTTTGCACTTGTTGAATTATTATCATCAAAGCCATTTATATCGTAAACAAGCTTAAATTTTTTCTCTGCTACAGATAACTTCGCGTCTAGATAAATATCATGAAGCGTTGCCACCCCATTCTCCGCAGACAACGATATTGCTGTTACATCAAGCTGCTAAACCTAGCCCTACAACTGCTGGCATACTAAGTAATCGTTCCCTTTTCAAATCAAGCCTACCCTCCATTCCATAATTCTTTTGCATAATCATACTATGATATAGTATATATTATATTTTCCAAAATTTAACAAAATACGTATTCAGCCACCTCTATAATAGTCATATATTTACAGAAAAAGAAATTATCTAATCATCGACGTCCAATTTAGCAATCGCTATATTCTGATTACTTCATTAATAATGTAAGATATAGTCCTGTTAGTGTTATAAATAAGATTGGAATGGTTAAAAGAATCCCTATTTTGAAATAAGTACCCCATGAGATTTTCACGCCTTTTTGTGACAGTACATGCAGCCACACTAATGTTGCTAATGACCCAATCGGTGTAATTTTGGGTCCTAAATCAGAGCCAATCACATTGGCATAAATTAACGCTTCACGTAACGTACCACTTGTAGAAGTTTCGGCAATAGCTAATGCATCAATCATAACAGTTGGCATATTATTCATAATGGATGATAGGAAAGCGGCAATAAACCCCATACCGATTGTTGCGATAAATAAGCCTTGTTCAGCGGTTGCTTGAATGATCATAGCTAATGATTCTGTAAGCCAAGCATTTCCTAAACCATATACGACAACGTACATACCGATAGAGAAGAAAACCACTGCCCAAGGTGCTCCTTTAAGAACGTTCTTTGTATGTACAGCGGAACTTCTATGAGCCATTACTAAAAAGAAAATAGCAATACTCCCAGCAATAATGGAAACAGGTATTTTCGTAAATTCGCTCGAAAAATAGCCGAGCATTAACAGCCCTAAAATAAGCCATGACAGACGAAACATCATCCTATCCCTTATCGCTTCTGTCGGTTTTCTTAGCTTCGATAAATCATATCTTTTAGGGATATTTCCTCTAAAATAAAGAAACAAGACAGTGATAGTCGCTATAATGGAAAAAAGATTTGGCAGTACCATTCTAAAAGCATATTCTGCAAAGCCAATCTGAAAGAAATCTGCTGATACAATATTGACTAAGTTACTAACAACAAATGGAAGCGAAGTTGTATCTGCGATAAAGCCACTTGCCATAATAAATGGGAAAATCATTTTTTCACTAAATTGTAAATTGCGCACCATTGCCAGTACAATTGGTGTTAGGATCAATGCTGCACCATCATTTGCAAATAAAGCAGCCACAATCGCTCCTAACAAACTAATATAAACAAACATTTTAATCCCGTTGCCATTCGCAATTTTTGCCATATGAAGAGCTGCCCACTCAAACAAGCCAATCTCATCTAAAATTAAAGAGATAAGAATAATGGCGACAAAAGAAAGCGTAGCGTTCCATGTAATGCCAATAACATCCGCTACATCGCTAAAGCCTACTACACCTAGTAAGAGCGCAACAATCGCTCCACCACAGGCACTCCAACCAATATTTAACCCCTTTGGTTGCCAAATGACTAAAATAAGTGTTATTAAAAATAGTGCTGTTGCCAATATTGCTGTAATCACTAAATTACCCCCATTTAGCAACAACAAGCAGCTTCTATTTTATGTGTGTCACAATCTGCTTTTGTAAAGAAAAATTCCCACTCATTCCCGTCTGGGTCTGTTAGCCAAAATTTATCTTGAACAGCATAGCAACATGTTGTATCCATTTCATCTTGTGTAAAGAACCCTTCTTTTTCAAGCCGTGCTTTATGGAAGCGTATTTCTTCGCCTGTTTCAACTTGGAAGCCAAAATGGTTGACTTGATTCCCCTTCACTTCATTACGAACATTTAAGGTAAAGTTAAGCCCTGGCTTTTCTAATAAAAATTTCACATAGTCCTCTTCTACCTTCACAGGCTCTACGCCAAATACCTTTTGATAAAATGCCATTGATTTCTCTAAATTTGTCACATTAACGCCAATATGAACATACTTCATACGTTATGCCTCCAATAATTTTATTTAATCAAAAAAATTCGATTTATAGGTTAAAAAATTAGCAACAAGAGCCTTTTCCAGTTTTTCTAAAGACACAACAAAGTTCTTCGGATAGTAAATTATTTACTTCTACATCATTTAAGTCGTAATAGCTCCATGTACCTTTCGTTTCTTTTGTAATCAAGTTCGCATCTAATAAAATTTTAAGATGATACGAAAGCTTCGATTGGCTCATCTCAAAAGTTTCTGTTAAATCACATACACAGGTCTGCCCTTGTTGGCAAAGTGCATACAGTATTTCCAAACGTTTTTGGTCAGCTAGTGCCTTAAATTGCTTTTCATATTGTTCAAATTGCTTCTTAATAGCATCCATATACAACTTTCCTTTCATCAATTTTTTTGATATATAGAGTATATACACTATAATAAAATAATTGCAGCTATTAAATCAACTTTTTTTGATTTATAAAAATTCTTTCATGTAACTAGTGGGAAGCTACAAAAATATTAAGCATATGTAAAGTTTCTTATTGTAGTGTAGGTTAATGGTATTAAAGATGTTATATTCACAATATCGCAAGCAACTATGAAAGCTATTTCATGCAGAGGCTTTCTATTCCACCCTACATTCAAGGTTGATCTAAAGGAGCTAATAATGAAAAAAACTAATCCAACTAGAGGCTTCCATCTACTATTAGAAATATTACTTGTTTCAGCACGGCTTGGGCTTACCTCTTTTGGTGGACCAACTGCGCATTTAGGCTATTTTCATGAAGAATATGTACGAAGACGAAAATGGCTGGATGAAAAAAGCTATGCGGATTTAGTAGCTTTAGCACAGTTTTTACCAGGCCCAGCAAGTAGTCAAGTCGGCATCGGTATTGGCATTATGCGAGGCGGTATAGTAGGCGGCATACTAGCCTTTCTTGGTTTTACCTTACCTTCTGTTCTAGCACTTATCCTTTTTGCCTCTGTTCTCACAGGGGCTAGCATTGACCATGCTGGCTGGATACATGGGCTTAAAATTGTAGCAGTTGTAGTAGTGGCGCACGCTATCATCGGTATGGCAAAAAATTTAACGCCTGATGTAACTCGAAAAAACATTGCTTTATTTGCGCTCCTCTGTACGCTTTTATGGCAAACGGCTTATACGCAAGTAGCTGTGATCTTAAGTGCTGCGCTTTTCGGGTTTCTTCTATATAAACAGCATCCTAAAACGGAAGAAGCTAATTCGCAATTCCCCATTTCTAAACGTGCTTCAGTGATATGTCTTCTGCTGTTTTTTGGCTTATTTTTGCTGTTACCGATTATGAAGAGCATAACTGGATCGTACTGGGTTGCTTTATTTAATAGCTTTTATCAAGCTGGCTCTTTCGTTTTTGGTGGTGGGCATGTCTTGTTACCTTTATTAGAGCAGGAGCTTGTGCCAACTGGCTGGATAAGCGAAGAAGCATTTTTAGCAGGCTATGGCGTGACACAGGCAATGCCGGGTCCTCTATTTACTTTCGCTTCTTATTTAGGAACTGCTATGAATGGCTGGCAAGGAGGGTTAATCGCAACAGCTGCCATATTCTTACCCGCCTTTCTCCTGATTGTCGGCACTTTACCGCTTTGGGACTATTTACGCAATAACCGTAGCATTCATGGAGCGGTAATGGGGGTAAATGCGGCAGTTGTAGGTATATTAATCTCTGTCTTTTATCATCCTATTTGGACAAGTTCAATAGCAGCGCCTCTGGATTTTGCATTAGCCGTCATATTGTTTAGTATGCTTGTCTATTGGAAACTACCACCATGGGCTATCGTGCTTACTGGAGCTATAGGTGGCTCACTATTATCTTTATTTTAATCATAGTTATCGATTACTATTTGTCTAACGTCTTCCAATTTATTATAATGAAAGCAACTTAAATAGGAGGGATCATGATAAGAAATTTCATACTTCTTGTAAGCTGTCTTTTGCTACTAGCTGCCTGCTCCTCTCAAAATATCGACAAGGAACATCTTGCATATATAGAAAATTTAGGCTGGACGATTCAATCATTTGGCTCAACTGAGCAGGTAACACTGGCATTAGCACCTGAAACGATCGCCAGCTACAAAGACGCTACGATTAACTTTATGGAAGCGTATATTGGAAAAGAGGTAACAGTCACAAGCTATACACTAAAAGAGAAAGATCCTGAAAACGATCATCTCATTGTATATATCTATGAGTATCAAGGAGAAATAATTGGCGCTGTCGGAAAAATACCGAATGCAACACCAGGTATATTTAACCCTGCCAATAAAGAAGAGCTAGCAATATAGATTTTTAAAAAGGGTGTTGGCATGAAAAAACTGGTATTATCCACCTTACTTATTACTTTTTTACATGGCTGTAATGGCTCTATCAGTAATCCAGAAGGGAAAGTAATTGTGGCTGGAGAACAGTATGTTATGATACCACATGAGCTTGAGTGGAGCGAAGATAACATTGAAATAAAAGACTTAGGTTCTCCTGATATAGACACATTAGCAGATGAATTTCCAACATTAGAAGTAGAAAAAGGAGAAAGCTTAAAGTTTGATATTGATCAAAATCCTCTGTCTATTACGGTGATTCAATGGAATGAGGATGGTTCAAGTGATATTGTTGAAATGGACGACAATCAAATCACTGCCCCAACTAACGAAGGCTATTATATTTATGAACTCAAAGCAACGTGGGATAAAGGAAAAGAATCTTTTATTTTTGATGTTGATGTCAGATAAACTGCCAATAGTTATTATCGAAGCTAGGGCTGACCAAAAAGTATGCTCCTTTTGGTCAGCTCCATTAAAATGAAGGAACTTTAATAAGCACATAGCGTGATGTCCACATTTCCTTACTAACAATTAAACGCTCACCATCTTTTTCAAAGAAAAGACCGCTACCTTCCTTCTCCTTCAATGCCCATCCATTACGGCTCAGCAATTGCTGGATTGTTTCATCTACTTCTAACATGCCCTTTTCAGGATTCTTTGTAATATACCAAGTCACATCATTATCAGTTCCGATTGCTACAAGCTTTTGATCGGATGTTTTTAGTTTTTGAAGCGCCTCCTTTGGCGTTAGAGCATCTATTGGCAGTGCAGGATAGTACCATTTATTAACAAACCCCAAGGCTAGAACACCTGCTATAAGAATGATTAGCACTCCTCCAACTTTTTTCAACTACATCCACTCCATTTTTTAAGTTATGCTATTGCTCTCTTTTCGAAAAACCAAAAAGCTATGGTGAGCATAAATAAGAACATCGGTATAAAACTAATAGCTTGCCAAGCATTCGTAGCACCCCAAAAATAAGCTGCAACAGGTATAGATGTAATTGTACTCATAAGCATAAACATCCATGAGTGTTTCACAATGGCTAAAACAATGGAAAAAATGGCAATAACAAAAGATATGCTCCAAAGTAATAGCATACACAGCCTCCTCTCACCAGCTATTTAAAAGACTCAAAAAGTTCCATAAACGCAGGAAAAGCTTGATTGTTAAATGCATAATAGAAGGAATCTGTATAAAAAATCCCTCTTTCAGCTGAAATATAATACTTTAACCCAAAGGTTTCGCTTGAACCATCCTTATAGATTACTTCAAGTTCAAATAAAGGTCCTTCATCTGTATGATTCCTTGTGGATACACTGGCATTGTGCATCGCTTCCTGAATAATAGTTATGTCAGCAGTATCATCAATTGTACGTCTTCCTAGCTCTCTTTTCATTCCTTTACCCATCACAATGACCTTGTCAATCTCTGCTGTAAACTGAAATTTTTCTGTTGGCT
Organism: Lysinibacillus sp. NPDC098008; assembly: GCF_044760715.1. Lineage (NCBI taxonomy): Bacteria > Bacillati > Bacillota > Bacilli > Caryophanales > Bacillaceae > Lysinibacillus > Lysinibacillus sp. NPDC098008. The sequence continues at coordinate 100,254 of NZ_JBIWBA010000010.1, read as the reverse complement.
GTTCTTCTTCACTACAGCTAATAAGAAACAGAGAAAAAGATAGCAATATAATCACAAGTGGAGTTCTTGTCATAATAAGCTCCTATACGCTATATTTATCATCAAATTAGACGCATCTATTGTTAAAATGTTGCAAATTCCACTTATTTTAAAAAGCTACCCCCGCTATTCTTTACACCTACCTGTCATTACTTTTCTAACTGTTGCAAAATAGTTAGTATTTTCGTTTTCGCAGAATAACCTACTAAATTTCCAAATTGAAGGTCTTTTTGTGCACGTGCACCAAACTCAGCAATCCAATCCCTTCGACCAAGTTCATCTGCATCCGTTTCATACATATTAAAATTAGCTGAAACATGTATAGGAGCATGTTGTTTAATATAATTAGTAGCCCTTTCATAATCGAATGTTAAGGTTACCACTTCCTTAAGCGTAATTTCGCCAGCTTTATAAAGCCTTGCTGCTACTTCCTTCACCTCATTAAATGTAGCATTTCGTATATTATACGTTTGTGAAAGCTCCTCCCACACATTGTTATTTGTAGCAGCAGGTGTTGTGTCATTGACCTCCTGTATTGAAAATGAAGCTTGCTGTGACGGTGTTGCCATACGCTGACTGGCAGTGTACCAAGAACCAAGTTGCTGAGCAGTAATTGCGTTTACCATTCTATTTTCACCCTTTCCTCATAATAGTTATTTACGATATTGAAGCACAGTAGAAACTTAAATCTTAAATTGCCCTTGTATATGCATTGATAGCTGAAGTAAAGGTGTTTTGCTTAAATAACCTAGCATATTTAGGATTGCCGAGCCCTTCACGTAAATCCATCATGCCTAGCTCACCCATTCTGTTCAGTAAAGGAACTAGCCAACTGCCACTTGATGCACCATTTAACATACGTATTTGACCAAATGATAATTGAGAAACTTTACTTGCATCAATCGGTTCAGTGGCATTTTCTAGCGCATCCATAAACCCCTTCGTATCATTTCTATACCCGATAACTTGTCCATGTTCGTCTTTTATATCTACCTTAAATCCCTTGTAGCCATATGCGCCTCTCAGCATAAATAACTGCATACTAACAGCTAATTCCTTAGTCATTTTCATTAACATTCTACTCCTTTCACTCCATCTATCATTTTGTTACCGTAAACTATGAACAGTATTCCTTTCCTTCCTTATATGTAGTATCGGCTTCCTCTATTTAATCTAAAGTAAATAACCAACAATGAAAATTGTTATCTATTATGAGATATATTGGCATTTGCCTAAAAATAGAGAGAGGTCACACTAATCATATATTCCCCATTCAAACAAAAAATAATGACTATCAGATTGTCCAAATATGTAATCATATGTATAGCCCTTTTTTATTTGAATAGCTTCAATGTGATTCAATCTAGTGAAAAGCTCTTTAACAATTGATTCTGTTACATCCAGATAGGCTAATTCATTTTTAAATCTACATAGAAACTCATCTTTGTTTACTATCTCCATACAAACATATTTTTGGGGGTAATAATCATTAATCCAGCGATCTTTTAATGCTGTTATCCATCGTTCATCTGAAGGGTCTGGGTCATCATTAATAGCCCATTCCTCTGCATCGAACAATTCTTTTTTAAATATTGCAGAAAATGCCTCTTGAATATGATCAAACTGACTTTTTTCCGCAAATATTAAATCCACTTGCATGACAGCTTTATCTCTGAATTCATATACATCAAAAGATAAATTTGATAACCTTACATTTGCAATTTGTCTGGCAAATGAATTGTAATCATCAAACAACTCTTGAATTTCCTTATTAATCATATAATTTCCATTCCTTTCTTCTACTGTTCTTCCATCAAATCAATACTATAATAAACCATCAAGCGTGTTGATGATCTAAATATTGGTTATTCATTTGCGTGTTGTTAGAAGAAAAACGCTTTGTCTAAAGCATTCTCTCGTTGATTGGCGTGAAAGGTGGCGACTCTAGCGGAAAAAGTGCGAGCTGAAAATCCATTTATTTCGGCATTTGCCGAAATAAATGAGTTGAAGCCGCACCCGCAGAAAGCGTCCACCTGTAACAGAAATCAACGAATTCTATGCGATTCTCTGTAAAATAAAGGTTAATCAACATGCCTGATAAACTATATTATTTCGATAACGCTTCCCCTTTCATCATTGTATATAAAATCTAATGATATTTTTTAAATATTTACGAATGAATAGCTCTAGTTACGTTTTAATAACTATTAATTTGCAGAAGCAAAAAAGACCAGCCTCAAAATCAATTGAGTACTGGACTTGGCTTTACACTTATTTTATATATTTATCATAGAAGCGTCTGAGCAAAGTTGTCATTCGCTCACATGTTGATGAATCACTAAAATTCATACTTTTCTTATTAAACCATGTGCCCAACCACTTTCACCTTTAAGCGTGTAGCGTTTTCTGGGTGGTAGGCAAGTGGGACTTCCTCCACCTCCACAAGCTCAATTGATTCCTCGATTGCGCCTGCTAAAACAGCCTGTTTAACGGCTTTGCTTTGGGCATCCTTGAGGGAATCCTCACGAGATTCTCTTGCATAAATATAAATTTGCTCGTATTGGCCGCTAATTTGGGCGATGGATGCACCAATGGCATTGGCTACGCCGCCATATTCTGACTTCACAATACGGGAAACGCCTTTGATTTTCTCAGGGACAATAATACTGCCACCACCGACTAATACAAGCGATACATCCTCTGAGGAGGTTTTCATTTTATCAATGGCCTGCTCTAGTAAGCTAGCGATTTCCTCCTGCACAGCCTTGGCAAAGGCTTCATCAATATGTGCCACTAATTGAGGATCACCAACGTCTGCCAAGCCTAGTCGCACAGCAATATCTGTTGTTGTTAATGTAGAGCCACCAAAAACAAGTGCCTCCTCATTAATGCGATAGCCAACACTATCTGGCCCTACCGTAATGTTATCATCCTGTACACGCACAATACTGCCGCCACCAAGACCAACAGAAATGATATCAGGCATTCTAAAGTTTGTACGAATATCCCCTACCTCCACGGCAACAGAGGATTCTCGTGGAAAGCCATCCTGCAATACACCAATATCGGAGGTTGTGCCACCGACATCTAGCACCATTGTATTTTGAATTTGGGATAAATACGATGCACCACGTATACTATTTGTTGGTCCACAGGCAATTGTTAAAATCGGGAACTGCTTGGCATAATCAATGGACATTAATGTGCCATCATTTTGACAGAGATAGACCTCTACATTTGAAATTCCCTCCGCCTGTAGTGCTTGCACAAAGCCCTGTGTCGTTGTATCAATTACCTTACACAAAGCAGCATTTAAAATTGTTGCATTTTCACGCTCAATTAAGCCAACAGAGCCAATTAATGAAGAGCAGGAAATAGGAAAGTCCGTACCATATATCTCCTGTATCCATTGGCGAACCTGTAATTCTTGGTCATTTTTAATAGAAGAAAAGACACCCACAATCGCAATTGACTCTACTTGATCGTGCCATTCTGCTAATAGCTTTGTAATTTCCTCCTTATCAAGCGCACTTAGTAATTGACCATCATATTCATAGCCGCCATGTGCAATCACATATTGCCCTGATAATGTATCAATCATATCCCTTGGCCATGCTGTATAAGGAAGTACAGAGGCTGTTGCTGGATAGCCTAGTCGAATCACACCGACCTTTGCTAATTTTTTACGCTCTACAATCGCATTTGTACATTGCGTTGTGCCTAGCATGGCATGGGTAATTTTTGTTTTATCAATATTTGCACCCCGTAGCAGCTCCTGCAATGCTTGCTCAATGCCTGATTTGATATCTAGGCTTGTTGGTGATTTTACACTGTAAATTAACTGACTATCATGGTCTAAAAGGATGGCATCCGTATTTGTTCCACCTACATCAATTCCAATTTTATACATGCTCTGCTTCCCCCTTTTTCACCATTTCCTCAATTGGCGTGTAGTCATAGTCATAGCCAAAGTATTTTGGACCTGCCGTTTCAATGCCCTTAGCTGTACGCCATTTTTCATGCGCTGGTAAGCCAATTACACGCACACGTTTACCATATTTTAAGCTTTCTGTTGTAACAGGCTGTAATGTTTCATAATCCACCAAGCAAATTAAATCTGGTGTCATTGCAACAACCTGCTCGTTTTTCTCTGCAATTAAATTTTCATTTTGGAAATGAACCTTCATTTCGTCTGCTTTATACGTATCAATACCCTCTAGCACCATTTTTCCAAGGTTAAAGCCGCCCTTTGTTTCACGAATAACATCGACAATTTTTCCTTGGAATAGCTCGTATCCTTTTACAAGCGTAAGCAGGCTCTCTAGCTTATCATTTACCTCCTGATCTTTAGAAGCAATAATTGCACCGATTTGCTCAGATAGTGTAATAATATGATGCACACCACTTTGCTTAATTTGCGCGCCTGTTGTTGGATACAAGCTTACTAAGGAGCTAGCCCCCATCTCAACAGTAGCTGATCGTGCTATGCGCTCTGTCCATTTATTATCAATGGTTTCAAAAATACCAATATTACCTTTTTCATCTGTAATCGCCATTGGTGTTGCGGAAATACCATCAAGGTGGAAGGTTACCATTTGCAGCTCTGGGAATGCGCGTCCCATGCCATCACAATCAATTAATGGTAAGCCTAGCTGTGCTGCTACAACAATCGGAATCATAGAATTGACACCGCCCGCCTCCATAGGATATGTGCCAGCAATTTTATCCTTACCTAAATATTGGGCAAGCTTTTGAAAAACCTTGACAAATTCATCGCCACGCGGGAATTTTTCAATTAGTACGGATGGTGCACCCATCATCGCTGCTGGAATAAAAAAGTCATCATCTGCCACTTCATCGACTGAATATAGCTTGACAGGACCATTTTTTTCAATAGCGGAAAGTGCCATTAGCTTGCCAATATATGGATCACCACCTCCACCTGTTCCTAGAAATGCTGCGCCAATCGCAATATGTTCAATAGCTGCTTGATCTAAATATCTCATTGCTGTTCCTCCAGTACGACCGTTTTTTGTGCGGATATACGATACCCAATATAGTAAAGAATAAAGGAAATAATAATACCAATCATCGGATTATTCGGTAATGCTGGTAACTCAGGGAATAAAGAGAAGACAACAGGTAAGCAAGCTATCACTGCCCCTACAAGCCAAGAGAAGACGCCTAATCGATTCACACCCTCTACCTCCTGCCAGCTCGCCTTATTGCCTTTATGAATCACCCAATATGAAGCAATCATTACCCCTGCAACAGGTGGAATCATCGCTGATAAAATCGACATAATCGGTGTAAAGTAGTTTAAAATGCCAATCACCGCTAAAACTGTGCCAATTGTTCCTGCAACGCCAATTGCAATTTTTTCTTTCTTTTTAGCAATATCAAAAACATTAATAAGCGCAATGCCTCCTGAAATCGCATTGACTAAGTTTGTTTTCCATGTCGCTAAAATTAAAGCAACGCCACCAATAAACGGTGTAGCAATATGCAAAAATACGGCTGTTAAATCACTTGTTTGATAAGCAATTGTTAATACAGCTCCTACGCCAATCATCAGCACACCCGCAGGAATAATTCCTAAGGTAGCAGCCTTAAAAACATCTGAGCGCTTTTTGGAAAATTGCGAATAATCGCCTGCGATCACTGCCCCCAATGCAAAGGAGCCAATTGTTACTGCTAGCCCATCCATAAAGCTCATCGTGCCCTGTGGCTCATAGCTACGAATTAATTGCAGTTGATCACCTGTTAATGTTTGGACTAGACCATAAATACAAATAATAACTAAAATAGGTACGGCAATATAGCTTAAAACACGTAGCACCTTCATACCATACATAGCAGATACAACCATTACTAGCCCGCTCATTAATGATGCAAGCGGTACGGGGATCGTCAAATTATAGGCTGCTAATAAATTGGCAAGTGCAACCCCACAAACATTTGCCTGAATCCCAAACCACCCTAAACAAGCAATGCTTAAAATAATAGATAAAATGGTACGAGAGCCTTTTTTGCCAAATACTTGTCCAGCAATATGAACGGTTGGCTTTGCCAAATCACTGCTTTGCATGCCCTGCAAGACCATAATAAAAACCACAATGGCATAGCCGACCAAAGCAACAGCAAGTGCCTTTGGTAAGCTCATATTAGTAATAAGTGCGTTTCCTACTAATAAGCTGGGAATACAGATCATAGCCCCAGCCCAAATAATACCTAGGCTATACCAAGATTGAACGTTATTGTCGTTTTTCATGCGACTCCCTCCCTGTTAGATGAATGTTTTTAATTATAAGAGAAAGCTACACTACACGTCTTTTGCCTAAATGAAAAAAATAATCTGAAATTTTGTTCAAAATGACAAAATTTCAGATTATTCTAATCATTAATCAATCGATACAGCATACAAGCCATATAAACATCATAAAATTCCGAGTAAGCTGTAATATCTGTCCCAAGCAGCTCACTAATTTTTTTAATGCGGTATTTCACCGTATTTTTATGAATATAGAGCAGCTCCGCACAGCGCTCTACACTGCCATTTGCATCAAGTAAAAAGGCAATTAAGGTTTGCAAGGAATCCGCATCATGCAAAATAGGCTCAATCACCATTAAATAATCCTCAAGCATTGCCTCGCCCTGTGTGCTGACATCAATTGCCCGCTTCATTGACCGCACTTCCGCGGCTGTAAATAATTTACGCATCGGATAAATGGTCTGTGCCTTGTCGCCTACTTGATTGACCAATTGATACATTTGCCTTACGGTTTTTGTGCTTTTCATTTTTGGCGCATAGACAATTTTGGCAAGCTGTGCATCATACATCGTTGTTTCGCTATATTCCACCGCAATATCAAACTCATGATGCTTATACAAGCAATTGCCTAATAGCACAATAATACAATGGTCGATACATTGAATTACCCTTGTTTGATAATAGGTGGAAAGCTGTCCCTCTAACTCCTCTCGAATGCTTTTTTCATCCGCCAAATCGTGGATATAAACAAGCCACATCATTTGAATGGCAGAAACATCAATCTGCAGGCGGTTAGCCAATCTTCGCATTTTTTCACTTTCATCATTAATAATCGCCTTTACAAGGGCATACTCACTCACCTCATCATGCTTATCTCCCCATAAATTAATGGCTACTTGCACAACCTCACTAACCTTTTCCATTGTTTTCGTAGGTAGCTTCGTATTTTCCTTAATTAAAAATAAGAAAAGTGGCTCACCATTTTTTTGCTGTAAACGCTTATATTCCACAACACAGGAAACATCCCTTTTTTCCACTGCCAGCTTGCCTGCTTCTCGGTGCGTATATGCTTCAGCACATGTAGCAATAACATCCACCACATCCAATGTGGAATTTCTAGGCCACATCACTTGGTTCATAATATCAAAATGGCTAGTTGTTAGCACAATATTGACCTTTAAGCGATCCGATAGCATTTTTAGCGTAATTTCCACACTTCTTAAATGCTCTGGCAGCAAGGATACCTTTTCTAATGTTTCCTGAACAAAATGATCATTGACGCTCTCATTGTTAACAATTGCCTCCATCACCTCATAAATGACCTCATTATAGCGCAAGGAGTAATCATTTCTTGGCATACAAATAATAATAAAGCCTTGCTCCTCTGCTAAAGCAAGAACCTCCTCAGGAATATCAGGCAGCACAATTCCTACATAATATAAAATCAGTCCAAGCTCCCCTAAATCATGTAAATGCTGAATCGTTTCACATTGCTTCTCCACACTATCGCGAATGGAATAAAACGAGCTAATAACAAGCTCCTCCGCATACCATTCCTCCTGTACACGATTGACAATTTTAGAGTAAAAATCAACATTCGATACCTCTAGTACAGATAATGAAGATACCGTGCGATGCAAATTATCCTGACCCGTTAACACCTCTGCTCCTCGAAAGGAGGGCAATTGTAGTAAATCCTTGACCGTTACCCCATGTTTCATCACCGACTTTTCCATCATTCTTGCGAAGAAGAATACCATATTCCCTAGCATCTTTCAAAATGTCCAACGTTCAATAGCTAGCCTATTCATGATAAAATATACACTAAATGAAGGAGGGCAACAACAATGTCTAACGATGCATCCATCGGTATAACTACCCGAAAAAGCTTACAGGCAGATTGCCAAAATTGTTTTGGCTTATGCTGTACAGCTTTAAATATTGTCGCTTCCAGTGACTTTGCAATACATAAACCAGCGGGCAAGCCATGTCCAAATTTGCAGGAGGACTATCGCTGTCGTATTCATCATGAGCTAAGAGATACAGGCTTTAAGGGCTGTACAGTTTTTGACTGCTTAGGAGCAGGGCAGCATGTTTCACAAATGACATTTCAAGGGCAGGATTGGCGACAGTCGCGCGAACATGCTGAGAAGATGTTTCAGGTTTTCCCGATTATGGAGCAGCTTTATGAAATGATTGCCTATGTAGCTGAGGCATTATCCTATAAGGTGGACAAGTCGCTTTATAAGCAGCTTTTAGCCCAATTGGAACAGCTCCAGCAACTAATAGCATGCGATGCAGATGCCCTCCTAGCACTCGATATTGTCACTATCCGTATGCCAGTGAACGCACTGCTGCTGCAAACAAGCGAATATATTCGTTTACAGAAAAAGCCCTCTAAAAAGTTGAATCAGCGCGGAGCCGATTGGATGGGGAAAAATTTAAAGGGCAAGGATTTACGTGCTACTGACCTAAGAGGTAGCTATTTAATTGCTGCAAATCTACAAAATGCTGATTTACGTGAGGTAGATTTTATTGGGGCTGACTTACGAGATGCTAATTTGTGTGGGGCTGATTTATCCACTAGTATGTTTTTAACACAAATGCAAATCAATGCTGCACAAGGGGATCATGCTACGAAATTACCTTCTTATATAAAGCGCCCTGCACACTGGCAGTGAAAAAAGATAGATGGCCATAAACGCCATCTATCGTGCTTGTCGCCTCTTATAGAAAATGGTTGCTGCTACTAGCACAAGCAACATAGCCTGACCAATCATCATGGCTGTTGCCAGTAAGCCTACATAGTATACCGATTCTCATCTACGAAATTTCCGCTTGTTTCAAATTTTCATGCTTTCCGTACAAGAAATAATAAAGCACAATGGACAGTACAATAACAAAAACCATTGCAAAGAAAATGGCACTGTAGCCGATTATTGGTACGAATAAGCCTAATACATAAGGCCCAACACCTAAACCTAAATCAAAAAAGATAAAATAAGTGGATGTTGCAAGTCCTAATCGCTCATGTGGCGTCACCTTAATCGCAATTGCCTGTGCAGCGGAGTTAAAATTACCATAGCCTATCCCAATACAAGCAGCAGCAATGAAAAAGGCAATCGTTGTTGTTGCTGAACTAAAGGCATACATACCGATGGCAAAAATCACCAAGCACGGATAAATAACAATATTACCACCTTTAGTATCTAGTAATTTTCCTGTAAAGGGACGTGTCGCTAAAATCACAATGGCATAAATAATAAAGAAATAACTACCTGCTGTTACAAGATGCAGCTCTTTTGCGTAAAACGTCATAAACGACATAACACCAGAATAAGCAAAGCCAATTACCAGCGCTACAAAAGCAATTGGTACAGCGCGCATTTCAATAAAGCTCGTTACTTTAAAGCCAGCCTTCACAGCCGTATGCTTCACATTTTTCGGTGCATCTGGAACTGTCACAACAAAGTACATAAAAAAGCAAATAATTGCTAATACTGAATCCACTGCAAAAATCATCCGATAATCCTCAAATAGCTGGGTTAATAAAATGCCAATAAATGGACCAATCGCTGTCGCTAAAATCGCGCTTAAGCTATAATAGCCAATGCCCTCCCCACGGCGTTCAGGTGGTAAAATTTGCGCAATAATTGTCCCTGTTGCTGTACTTGCCACTCCAAGCGCAATCCCTTGTACTAAGCGATTTAACATCAACAGTGGCAAATTGCCTGCTATAAAATAAGACATCGTTGACAGCATAAATAATAGTAAGCCAATAAATAATGTCTTTTTACTGCCCCAATCGCCAATAATCCGTCCTGTCCCAAGACGTCCAAAAAGCGTCCCAATAATAAAAATACTTGATACAAGCCCTGCTGTACTTGTAGAGGCATGAAAATGCTCCACCGCATAAGCAGCAATCGTCACCATTAATAAGTAAAAAATTAATGTAATCGTAAAATTAATTAATGAAACAATTAAAAAATCCTTTGTCCATAATTTCTGTTGTGTTGCTTCCACATTACTCGCCCCTATTGATTGATATTCATACAAATTTTCGCTAAAACTTGTGTGGCAATGTCAATATCCTGCTTTGCCACTCCTGCTAATGCCTGCTCAAAAAATGGTTGTAGCTGTAGTTGAATTTTCTGCACAAGCTCCTCCCCATATGGCGATAAACGCACAAGCTTTTCACGCTTATCCCTGCCTGTCGCTGTTTCCACATAGCCTAGCTCGATCAATTTATGAACAAGCTTTGTCACACTCGGCTTCTCAATCGCCATAAAATTAGCAATTTCCACAAAAGAATGCGGCCCATTATCTCTTAAGAAGCGCAGCACCGCCCATTGCGAGCTATATAGATGGTATGGTTCAAGCTGAACATTCAGCTGTTTAATAAAAGGTCTGTACATCAAACGGTACTGATTAAAAAAATCCTGCTCAATCGTCACAATCTCACTTCCTTATAAATTAGTTAGCTTAACTAACTATATACCTTGAATTCACATTTGTCTAGTAAGATATGAGCAAATATGTATGACATATACTATTATTCATGCCTATCCGTCATTTTTTGTGTTCTATCCGTCACTCTCGTTATTCTATCCGTCTGTAATAACATAAGCTACCATTCAGACCACTTGAATTGGTAGCCTCTCCTTTAATGTGTAATCCAATATTTTCGATGTCTTTTAGTGCCCTCTGCTTTTAAAGGAAGCTGCTGTAATAATTTATAGGCTATATTTGGAGAATCAATAGCAAAAAACTCGCAAAAGCTTTTATTGGTTAGCATTGTTCCAACTAATAAGCGATAATCCTCTAATGCTCGGTGCAATGCATTGTGTTCTTCTACTCCACAGCGCGGGCAAAGCCATTTTTTATAGTGATAACGCAAACGTTGCCCATTGGCACATCGGCTACAGAGCACACCCTTTATAATATCTTGAAGCGGCACTTTCATTTCTTTTGTTATTTTTTGATGCATCGACAACAGTAGCATAGCAAAGCGAAAAAGCATCTTTGTATCCTTCTCCGATTGCGGATATTGTTGCAGCCATTTTTGCAGATGTGTACGTAAGCCTGTTACATGAAAAACAGGCTGCTCTCTAAAGCCTTCTGTTAAAATTCCGTTTTTCGTTGCTATAACAACAGCAGACAAAACAGGCAGGTCAAGGCGCTCTTGCTGTAGTAATGATTTTATCCATGCTACATGTCGTGCTACCTGCTGAAATGGATCGGCCATGCTTTCCAATACACCTTCTGCCGTTGTGCGTGTAAACTGTGAAAAGGGTGCATGATAGGAGAGAATGCCTGTTATATTTTTAATCTCTAAAATAAGGACAAAGTGAGCATATAGAAAAATGGTATCTATTTGATGTGTGGAGCCGGAGCGGTTTATCATTTGAAGACCATGAAGAAAATAATATGGGTAAGGTAACTCGATTTCCAGCCATTCGGCATCCATGCGCTGTTCACCCGCAAAGCCTGCCAGTATGCGCTGTAAATGCTCATAATAATATGGGTATTCAGGATGCGTGCTAGGCAATCTTCGAATGATTGCCTCTACTATTTTTTGTCCATCTGATGGCTGTCGTGCAAGTGCAATCATCTATTCACCTCCTACTAGCATTATATAAAAAAGAACCCCAACAAAGGAGGTTCCTAAAAACTTGTCATCCATCTTATGCAAAATAAATTTTTCATAAAGTTTTGCTAGATAAAAAGCTTGAGTATTCAAGCTGAAACGAGTGCTACGTATTATTTATCTGCTTCGATATTCTATCCGTCACTCCGTACAATCTATCCGCCTCTCTCTACCTAAATAAACTCAGCAATGAGCCCATTTGTCTTAGCATATTGACACCGTTTGTAATTGTTCCAACATGCCCCATAATGGTGTTGACATGGTCTGGTAGTCTATTTTGTGCTGGCTGATTGGGAGAAGCATAGGGCTGCATCTGTCTAGCTCGATAAGGAGGGCCAAAGTTTTGACGATACCTTGGCGGATAGGGTCTTCTTCTAGGTTGTGGCTGAAAAAATGGCATCCATTCACCCCCTATCTACATTTTTTACTAGTATATGTAGAAGGAGATATCACTCTCTAGTGATTCGCAGTGGGTAGCTCGCTTTCTTTACATATGATAAGAAAAAGAAGGTGATACTCATTCAAGATTCATATTATCTCGATTTTTTAGCTAAATTTGGCATTGGTGGCGCACATCCCGGTGGCATTCAGCTTTCAAAGGAGCTATTGAAGGCAGAAAACATTCAGCAAACCTCCGATATTTTAGATATTGGATGTGGTACAGGGCAAACGGCTGCCTATTTGGCTGCTCATTATCAAGCCAATATAACAGCAATTGATAGCCATCCCATTATGGTAGCTAAAGCGAAGCAAAGAATGCACAAGGCTCAATTACCTGTTCAAGTTATACACGGTTCGATGGAGCAGCTACCATTACCAAATGAATCATTTGATTTAATTATTGCCGAATCTGTGCTGGCATTTGTTCCTCAGCAACGTGCTTTACAAGAAATGCATCGTTTATTAAAGCATGGTGGTCGCTTTATTGCCATTGAATGCACCATTCCGACATCGCTGCCCTCTCCGCTAGCAAAGACAATTCAGCAATTTTATGGATTTGAGGCGCTTCTGACAAAAAAGGAATGGGTTGATCTATTGCAACAGGCAGGCTTTCAAGCAATTCGTATCCAAAAAAATAAAACGCTCTCATCTCCCACTGAATTTCAGCTCTCCAAAGATATTGAACCTGCACTTTATCAAGTAATGGAGCAGCATATGATGATGAATGAAAAATATGCGAATAGTTTGGACTACCGCATTTATTCCTGCACAAAATGACACCTGTCATCACAATTCTTTGACTGGTGTGAATAGGTTTTCTTTTTCTGTTTTCTTATCATATATGTAAGAAGACAAAGAAAGAGGGATTATAGGATGCAAACACAGCAAAGACTACCCTTTATTGATATCGTAAGAGGGCTCGCTGTTTTAGGAACACTTGGCACAAATATTTGGATTTTTGCCTATCTAGGGAATTTATCGTATATTACAACGGCTACCTATGCTGGTTGGTGGTCCTTCAACGATTTTTTGCGCATGGTCGTCTTATTTTTGGTGAATGGTAAGCTGCTTGGGCTTTTAACAATTATGTTTGGTGTAGGCTTACAGTTAAAATATCAGCAGGCATTAAGAAAAGGCAATGCTTGGCCTGGTGTCTATCTTTGGACAATCGCCTTTTTAGGGCTGGAAGGGCTACTTCATTACACACTTGTGATGGAATATGATATTTTAATGAGCTATGCTGTCACCGCCTTCATTGTTGCCTTTATTATGCGCTGGGGCGACAAAGCGATTACAGTGGCTTACTATCTTTTTGGCAGCTTCCATATTCTCCTAATATTGCTTGTTTTCACCATTTCATTACAGGGCGCTCCTATCTCCCTAAGTGGCATGGAAAGCATTGCAGTATTATATGAAGATGGAACATGGCTTGCACAAGTACAGCATCGTCTAACCAACTTTTTATTTTATCGAACAGAAGCTATTTTTATTATTCCAATGAATATCTTTTTATTTTTACTTGGTGTCAAATTTATGCGCAATGATATATTTGCCCAAACAGCTAAAGGACGTCAAGCTCGCCACAAGCTATTGCTAATAGGTGTATTTATTGGTGTTCCTCTTAATCTGTTAATTTTTATACCGGGTGGGCTGTTTGATTTGCCTGTGCGCTATTTATGTGCACCAATTTTATCAATTGGTTATATTGGTCTTTTTGGTAAACTGGTAGAGTATAAGCAACTAGATTGGCTTTGGCAATACTTTGCAAATGTCGGTAAAATGTCTTTAAGCTGCTATGTGCTACAAAATATAGTAGCATCTATTATTTTTTACGGCTGGGGACTTGGTTTAGGCGGGCAATTAAATAGCGTTCTTATTATTAGTATTTGGCTTGCTCTGACACTTCTACAGCTTGTTGTCGCATCACTTTGGTTACGGCACTTTCAGATCGGTCCCATGGAATGGATTCGTAAAAAAATGACACAAGCCATAACCCAGCAATAAAGGATGGTGTAAGCTATAAAAATTTATCCAAGAGAGCAAGCAAAACATTATTTAATTATTGACGTAGTATCGTTAATTTTGCTGATAACCGTTGTGCTAGGATCAAATTCAGCAATTCCTCTCAGTGCTAAAATCATGCTGCTACTGTTATATTTAGTCGCTTTCTATATTGCTTTATGGTATCAGGATTGGAGGCTGCTGCTAGCATCATTAGTAGCCTTTCTGTTAATCACCATATTAGGCATTTATGAGGATGCTTTAATGCTTCTATTTGGCTTTACCTTTGCAGATTTACTTGGACGAGCGCGCTCAAAATGGCATATTGCATGTGGTATGTTCGCCATTGCTATTATGTTTTGGACCGTTATGCAATTGACAACAGACTCTCTTGTGTCTATTGAGTTACAATTTTTAATCCCTATGATGATTATTCAATTGTTGTTCCCTATCCTTATTTATTTTGTAGAAAAGTCGCAAAATCTGCAATCTGAATTAGCCGATGTCAATACGCAGCTTGTGCAGCAAGAGGAACGACAGCGAATTGCTAGGGACCTTCATGATACAATCGGTCATACCTTAACAATGATTAAAATTAAAACAGAGCTCACAACAAAGCTGATTGACCATGACCCTACAAGCGTTAAGCAAGAACTAAATGATATATTAGCGACAACACGAACAGCCTTAAAGCAAGTACGTGAGCTAGTATCTGATATGAATTTCGTGTCCTTACAAACAGAGCTGCTACACTGTCAGCAACTACTGCAAAGCGCTAATATCACCGTAACACTCCCCAAACAATGTCCTCAAATCGTTCTTTCAAGCGTGGAGGAAACAATGCTTGCTTTATGTATGCGGGAGGCTACGACAAATATACTGAAGCATAGCCAAGCAAAACATTGCTCTATAACGATACAATGTCAAAATGGACAGTATAGGCTTGTGATAAAAGATGATGGCATTGGCTTACAGCAGCAGGGGCTCGGCAACGGCATTAGCTCAATAAAAGAAAGAATGCATCTCCTTCAAGGCTATGCCTTGATTGAAGGTAGTGTGCCCACTGGTACAACCGTTTTATGTAGCATCCCTATTCAAGGTGGAAAGGAGTCGCCAATATGATACGTGTATTATTAGCAGAGGACCAGCAAATGTTACGTGGAGCCTTAACATCATTGCTAGCATTTGAGCCCGACATTGATGTAATCGCTGAGGTTGCGGATGGGCAACAGGCTTGGGACTCTATCCAGCAGGAGCTACCAGATATTTGCCTTGTTGATATTGAAATGCCTAATTTATCAGGATTAGAGCTTGCTGAAAAAATAAAGCAAGCAGGCCTTCCCTGTAAAGTAATGATTGTGACAACCTTTGCACGTCCTGGCTATTTACAAAAAGCTATGGATTGTGGGGTACATGGCTATTTATTAAAAGATGAGCCTATTGATTATTTAATTGCTACGATTCGAAAAATTATGCAAGGGGAGAAAGTTGTAAGCAAGGATTTAGCCGCAACCTTGTTTATAAAGGAGCAAAACCCTCTAAATGAACGAGAAATCGCCGTGCTAAAGCTTGTTAAAGAGGGCTTAACCACAAATGAAATAAGCAAGCAATTATTTTTAACAAAGGGCACTATCCGCAATTATTTATCAACCTCCATTCAAAAGCTTCAAGTGGAATCACGACAGCAAGCCGCTCAAATCGCCAGTGAAAAAGGCTGGCTATAATAAAAAATAGACAAAGCCGATGATGTCGACTTTGTCTATTTGTATTGCATTACATTTGCTTTTCTCAACTTCCTAAAGCACGACGTTTCCGCTGCCATATTAGCACACATTCAATCAAGACAACAACGATTAATGAAATGCCAAATAACGGCATTATCACACCTAAAAATAGTAAGAAAACACTAAAAGATCGTGATATTTTAGCAGAAATTTGTGGTGGTGCAGATAGCTCACCTTTTTTCTTTCGTAAAATCCATGTGCGAATGCCCCACATAATAACGGCTAAAAAGGCTAAGCAAACTACTAAGTTTAATAATTTATTAGGCCAGCCAAATAAATGTCCTTCATGTAAAGGAATGCCCCATGTAAAGACCTTCGCTAGCAAGCCATAATCCTCATAGTTCACCTGATCAATCAAATTCCCACTATATTGATCAAAATACATCGTTGCTTCCTCGGAAGGCTTCACATCAAGACCCGTGACACCAGAGTTACTTGCCTTTGCCACTGTAAATACGCCCTCTTCATTTGCTGGATAAAGAATTGTATATGGCTTCTCAATATGCTGGGCTTGTATTTCCTGTTCAAGCTGAGCAATCGTAATTTGATTTGGATTTGTATAACGTGTTGCCCCACCGCCATGATGAAGCGCATGTGCATCCCCATCAGAAGCAGGTGCATCTAACTGTCGTGTTGCCCATGGAATTTCAGCTATCTCTGAGGTCGGTGGCTGTTGCTGTAAGGCTGGATAGCTATCGGAAGCAATATTTGACAATATAGAGCCTAACAAAGCAGACCATAAAAGTCCTGTAAAAATAAAAATAACCATTGGAATCGTAATAATTGTGCCAACTAAGGCGTGCAATCGTTTATTTTTTTGTCTTTTATTCTCGGCTTTGTGCTTTTTTAAGTGATTCCCCTTAAATGTCATATAAAGTCCTGATAAGAGCAAGAAAATCGTCCAGCAAGCCGCTAGCTCCACTAAATAATTAACAAACGTCCCACCAATAAATAAGGAGCTATGGATATTACGCATAATATTTGAAAATGTATAATTTGCATCCTGACTACCAACCCGTTGATTATGGTCATCTAAAAACACATATTTCTCATCGTGTCCATTTGATAATGTTAAACGCGTATTATAGGGCTCCTCCAGCATAATCACTTTACGTGTAGAATAGCCAGCAAACGCCGCTTCAGCCTTTTCCACTGCCTCATCAATCGTTAAAGCCTCTTCGCCCTTACTTTGCCCAAAAAAATAATCATCATATAGCTGATTTTCAACATCTGTGTAAAATAAATAGCCAATTCCACTTAATGTTAATGATAACAATAGCGGTGTAATAAAAAGTGCCGCAAAAAAATGCAGACGCCAAAACCTTGTGTAAAGCAAATTCTTCATCGTTCCTCTCCCATCTATTCACCAATCGCCTACTAATTATATAGGGTAAAAGTGAAATATGAATGAAATTTAGCTATTTATTACAAGCAAAATAGCTACTTCAATATTTGTCTATCCGTCTATTTTTTTGTGTTCTATCCGTCACTTTCGCTGCGCTATCCGTCTATTTCGAGATTCTATCCGCCACTCTCCCTGTACTATATGACAACCTACTGAAACATTTGTAATAAAACTGTAAATTCCTACGGTGAAGCCTTTACTAGCAAGTGCTGAAGCCTATCGCACTCACTCCTTGGCAACATTTACCTCTCAGAAGCCCTACTTTTTCATGCTACGATTATTGCCATGGTACAGCAATTCAGGAGGTTATCAACAACATGAATAAACGATTTTTATCAACAACACTTGCGCTAACGATTGGCTTCAGCTCTTTGAGTCTAATGCAAGCAGCGGTGCAGCCAATTCAAGTAGAAGCAGCGACAACGAATGCACAAAATAATGGACAGGCGGTTGCTGCCAAAGCAGACCAACTTATTCAGACTGCCAAAGGTTTAATGGGCAAAGCAACATATAGCGATGCAGAATACAAGCCTACCTATCCCTATAAATTTTCTTGTGCTTCTTTCTTAATGTATATCTTCGAGAAAAATGGTGTAGACCTTGGCACATATAATGAAAACTATATGCTACAGCAAGGAACACCTGTGGCACGAAACCAATTGCAAAAAGGCGATTTACTGTTCTTTAAAAGCAAAAAAACAGGAACTGATCCCGACCATGTAGGGATGTATATTGGGGATAATAAAATGATTCATATGGCAGACCCTAAGCAAAACATTATAATTTCTGACTTAAATAGTAAGCCATACTATACTGAAAATTATGTAGCTGCCCGCCGTGTATTACCAACACTACTCTCAGCTAACCCTGCCACAAAGGGCGATAAAATTGTAGAAAATACGCTTACTTATAAAAATAAAGTAACTATCGGTGCCACAACAAATGAATCAAGCCTTCGTTTTACAGCGCCAGCCTTTGTGGACTTTATTTATCGTAAAAGCGGCATTACACTTGGCGCTACTACCTTAAAGGATTTAATGCAGCAAGGATCAACAGTGGCGCGCGGTAATTTAAAAAAAGGTGACCTAGTCTTCTTCAATAGTGCCAAGGGCTCGAAAACACCTACTCTTGTAGGGATTTATGCGGGTGATCACCGTGTTATCATCCCTAACTCAGATGGTGTTATGACAAGAGTATTGCTTGTTGATTATTATACGGAGCACTATATCACGGCTAAGCGGGTTTTCTCTGAAGGCGGCTCAGCACCTACTGTGAGCATAAGCCCCTCAGCCAATCAAATTATTGCAACAGCTACAAATTTAACGAATAAAGCAAAATTTGGTTATACGTATAATGAGCAAACATTAACCTTTACAAGTGCAGGCTTTACGTATTATGTCTTTCAAAAACACGGCATTAATCTAAAGGAAAAATTAGCAAGCAAACAGGCTTTAGCAGGTACACATGTACAAAAGTCACAGCTGCAAAAGGGCGATTTGCTGTTCTTCTCTACGGATAATGGCAGACAAAACATCACACAAACAGGTATCTATCTTGGCAATAACCAATATATTAGTATGACCACAAATAATATTGTAAAGCAAAATCTTACTTCCACTTGGGCGCAAAAAAACTATGTAACGGCTCGACGTGTTATCAAATAATGTAAAAAGAAGCTTTCCCCAATATGGAGGAATGCTTCTTTTTCATTAAGGTAAATTTTTAAGCTGATGGGCAAATTCAATCATAGACCTGCTTGACATGGGCCCTTTAATTAACACAATTGTATTGGCATCAAGCTTTGGCTGCAATAGCTCTAATACACCTGCTACTTCATGGAATGTATAGACTTCTGCGCTTGTGCCATCCTTTTGTGCTTGGTCGGCAATCGCCTGTGCCCTTTTGCCAATGGTAATTAATGTATCAACCTTGCGCTCAGCAACCATGGAGCCAATTTCACGATGATAATGCTCTTCAAAATGCCCTAAACGCTTAATATCACCTAAAATTAAAATAACTTTTTTATCTTTTCCGATTGTATCTAATACCTTTAAGGCTGCTTCTACGGATGTTGGGTTATTTGTCCATGTATCATCAACAATTGTACTATTACCAATCCCTGATGTGAGCTCTAAATGCCTTGCCATTGGTTTAAATGACCGTAGCCCTGCAATTGCCTGACGAATTGTCAGCCCCATCTCATGACAAGCAGCAATTGCGGCTAAAGCATTATAAACTTGATGCTCGCCATAGCCAGGCACAAATACATTGTATTTTGTTGCAGCTACCTCTAAGACAAACTTCATGCCCGTATTGGCAAATTGTATATTGGAAGCTTTGTAATCTGCTGTGTCCTGTAAGCCAAAGCGAATAATCTTGCCCTTAAATTTTTGCAGCGAAATTTTTTTAATATTGGCATCATCTGCATTAATAATTAATGTCCCACCCTCTTGAATGCCTTCTACAATTTCTGCCTTTGCCTTAATATAGCCTTCAAGATTTAAACAGCCATCTAAATGATGCACGCCGATATTTGTAATAATGCCAATCGTTGGCTGATAGATCATACATTGATGCTTAATATTGCCTGTATTGCCTAGCCCCAGCTCAAAGATAGCTGCTTGTGTTTGCTGCTCAATGCCTGTTAAGTAAGGTAATGATTGCCTTGGCTCATTTTTACTGCTAACGGATGCTTGCACATGCCAATGCTTGCTAACAATATGCTTCAGCATCTCCTTTGTCGTTGTTTTACCACAGGTTCCTGTTAATGCGGCAACAGGAATTTGGAAAAGACCTCGATAATATTCGATAAATGTCCAATACGCCTGTGCCACACTTTTGACCTGTAAGACTGTTGTATTGGCTAGTGCATTTTTTAAATCCGTGGACGGTTTATCGGATATGATGAGGGATGGACCTTTGCGATCGACTTCTTGCCAGTTGATATGATCGTTGCGACTAACAAACATCAGCGTATGACTTTGTGTTAATTCATGACGATTATAGTAGATAGCGTGTTGTACAGACCATTGCTCTGAGCCATGGATAAGCTTTCCCTGTAGTATGTTCTTCAGCTTTTGCACACTAATGGATTGCAAGTGTACGACGCCTCCTCTCTTTATCAATTAAGACCGCTATTCTACAGGCGGTGTAGGTTTTAATCTAAGCTCAGTTGCTAATTTAGAAACCTGCTGACTATACATATCACCCTTTACTAAAATAATCGTATTGGCATCTACAATTTTCTGTAATAATGGGTAGACCAATGTGCTATTTTTAAATGTATAGACAGGTGCATTAAACCCTAATTTTACGGCATGGTCAGCCATAATTCTGGCGTGCTCCCCAATGGTAATCAGCACATCCACGCCAATGCGTTGAATACATTCCCCCGCTTGTTCGTGAATAATATAGCCCCACGAGCCTAAATCGGTAATCGTTCCAATAATTGCTATCTTTTTCTTGCCATTCCCTAGTGCATTTAATACATGTAAGGCTGCCTCTAAGGACGTTGTTGTAATGCTCCATGTATCATCCAATAGCATGGAATGATGAATGCCCTCAAAAAGCTGTAGCTGTTTTTTCAATTGACGAAATGATTGAAGCTGCTTAGCTGCCATCGGAATGGATACACCCATTTCATACACTGCCGCAATTGCTGCAAGGGCATTGTATACTTGATGCTCACCAAATCCCGGCACAACAACGTCATAGCTATTTTTGCCATGCTGCAATATAAATTTCATGCCCTTTTGATCGTAATGAATATGACTTGCTCGAAAATCACAGGACTCATGCTTTCCTACCTTTAGCACACGCCCTCGAAATTTAGCCAACTCAATTTTCTTCGTATTCAAGTCTTCTGCATTGATAATTAACGTGCCTGTTGGATGAATAATATCAAGCATTTCTGCCTTCGCCTGAATATAGCCCTCCAGCGTTTTACAATAGTTTAAATGATGTGCGCCAATATTTGTAATAATACCAATTGTTGGCTTAAAATACTTTCCCGCATTTGTCACATCCCCTGGTGAACCAACAGCCGTTTCAAAAACAGCCGCTTCCGTATCATCATCAATCCCAAGTAAATATTGTAACGATGCCGTTCTAGAATTACTGCTTAATGTTGTTGCTGTTACTTGTCGATCAGCAGCAAGAATATGTTTAATCATCTCTTTTGTTGTTGTTTTACCTGATGTACCTGTAATCGCAACAACGGGAATATGAAACTGATTGCGATAAAAATGCACAAACTGCCAATACGCTGCTTCTGCATCTGTTACCTGTATAAAAATCACATGCTTAGGCATTTCCTGTGGGCGATAAGCTCTATCGGTCACTAGTATTAGAGGAGAAAGTGGCTCAAGACTTTTCCAGTTAACAATACGTTTACTTGTAAAGAGGGCTGTATTAGGCTTTTTCACTTGCTTTAGCCGATAAGCACCATGCTGAATTAGAACTTCCTCCGCCCCTTGCACAAGATTGCCTGTCGTAATCATTGCTAATTTTTTCACCGAAAGAGGCTTCATATCTTTTCTCCCTCCTTTCTCTTCTAGTATATGTAACCTTTTGAAAGTTGCTTGGATGAAGACAAGATACATAACTAGAAGAAATCTAGATGGTTGCATATATATAAAGGTGATTAAGTATCTAAGTACCAATAGAAGGAGTGATATACCTGAAAGCCATTATCTTTATCGGTACAAACAAATCTGGGTCAAGTCGCGAAGCAACAAAAGCAGCCGAAAAGCTAGGCTACTTCACCGTACTGTTTACCAACAACGAAAAGCAGCTCCAGCAGCGCCGAGCCTATCCTGATATTCATAAAATGATACTCATTGATACTTTCAATATCGAAAAAATGAAAGAGGAAATTGATAGACTAGAGAAAAGCGGATTGCAGATTAAAAATATTGTGAGCTTTGTTGATCCATTTGTGCATATTGCTGCAATGCTCTGTGATGAGTTTTGTCATAACTATATATCCTCCTCTGCCATTGAAATAATGGAGGATAAGGAACAAACAAGAAATTTATTAAAGGATCAGCCATATTCACCGAAGTTCTCATTGCTCAAGCCGAATGATCCCCTTGCAGCAAACTTAACATTCCCATTAATCGTGAAATCACCAAAATCAACAGGCTCAAAAGATGTCTTACTCGCACATAATCTTGAGCAGCTTCAGCAGCACCTCCAAACATTACGCGCCAAAAACCCTAAGGAAAACATTATGATGGAGGAATATTTAGACGGTCCACAATATTTAGTAGAGGCTCTTGTCTTTCAGCGACAGGCACATATTATCGGCATTATTGAGCAGGAAATTACACAGGGTAAACGCTTTATTATTACAGGCTATGGCGTGCTGGTTAAAGCGCCGCCAGCTATTCAAGCAGGCATTGAGGAAGTGCTGCACTCCATTGTTAAAGCGTTTAATATTGAAAACGGTGCGCTCCATTTAGAGCTGCGCTTTACAGCACATGGCTGGAAGCTCATCGAGATTAATCCACGTATTTCTGGTGGTGCGATGAATAATATGTTACATGCGGCACTCGGATTTAGTTTAGTGGAGGAAACACTCAAGCTATTGCTTGGTGAACAGCCTAATATTCAGCCAAGACATCAAAAATTTGTCTACACCAAATATATGATTGTGGAAAATAAGGGCATTTTAGAAAAGGTGATTGGCAAAGCACGAGCGACAAGAGCAACGGGTGTGGTGGAGGTTTATGTGAAGCCGAAAAAAGGCACAATGCTCACCCCCCCTTTATCAATGGGTCATCGCTATGCCTATGTCATTGCAGAAGGAGCAACCTTAAGCGAGGCTCGCAGTAATGCAATCAATGCTGCCAAGGAAATTAAATTTATTTTACGCGTATGAAAAAAATTTCCCGAATAATTGCCGCTTGCCAGTGGACAGTTACTCGGGCTTTTTTAATTATTCTTTAAATGTTTGATCTAAAAACTTCACGGTTTCAAACATATTTGTTTTACTAGCGCCTTTTACAAGAATCGTATCATTAGGCTGTACAAGCTGCTCTAGCAGTGCATGTAATTGATCTTTATTGATAAAATGATGTACCTTCGATGGGTCCATCCCTTTCGCAATCGCGGCATTACTAATTTCATCTGTGCGGAATCCATAGGTAATTAATTCGTCAATACCAGCCTCATAAGCATACTCCCCAACCTTGCGATACTCCTCCTCTCTTAAAATACCAAGCTCACGCATTTGCCCAATAATGGCGACTTTGCGCTGCTTTGCAATATTTGTTAGCACATCAATGGCAGCACGTACGCCCTGTGGATGAGAATGCACTGTATCATCAATTAATGTAATCCCATCACGACAATGATAAAGCGTTAAACGTCGTGGCGGCTTTTTAAAGTTCAGCCCTGCCTGAATATCCAATGGACTAAATCCTAAGTAATCTGCTACTGCCACTGCATTTAATGCATTATAAACATGATGCTGCCCTAAAATCGGGATATATAGCTCAATTTCCTGCCCCTGTAGCTGCATTTTAAAGGACATGCCCATTTCCTTATAGCGCAAATCATATGCACGGTAATCCGCATCATGTTGAAGCCCTACCGTTAGGATTTTCCCCTGAAACTGCTCGATTTCCAAAAACTTAGAATTATCGTCATCCTTATTAATAATTAATACGCCTTGCTGATCCATGCCGTGAATTAACTCCGATTTTGCTTTGGCTACGCCTTTTACATCACCATCAAAGTTCCCAACATGCGCTAAGCCAATATTGGTAACAATACTAATATTCGGCTGGATAATGCTACAATGATTTGTAATAATGCCCGGATAAGCCATACCATACTCTAATACAACAGCCTGATGTGTATCGTTAATTTCCTCTGCATGCTTTTTCGTATGCTCTGTTGTATTCCAATAATCCTTCGATTCAAAAATATTCCACTTTTTCGATAAAATTGAGCCAACAAATGCCTTTGTCGTTGTTTTACCAGCACTGCCTGTAATCGCAATAATTGGCAAGCTTTTTTTCGTTGCAAGATGCTTACTTTTTTGTTGGACGATCTCTTGCTTTAATTGCTTTTGATGATTGGCAAGATACATAGCATAGCGAATGGAGTTGATCACCACATCTAATTCTAAGTAAAAGGCAGGAGGACAGCCCGGACGCCAATTGACCTCATACATCCAAATTTTTTGGTGCTGATCTAAGCCAACATCAATTCCAATTTCATCAATGACCTCGCCAAATTTCACCATTTGAATTTCATCAAGATGATGGGCTAGTGCCAGGGAGAAATGCTCTAGCATGCGGCGAATATTGTAAGCCTCCTCCTGAAATTCCTGCTCTAAAAAAGGGTCTAAATAATTCGTATAGCCACCATTGTTAATATTCGGTATAATCGAGCCTGCTGGAGCAATACGTGGATAGACAGTTGTTATGACCCATTTCCCTTCTCCATTTTTTTGGACGTGCAAACGGAAATCATACACTTGCCCTGACTTTGTAACCGATTGAATATAAGGCTGCATAATAAATGTTCCTGTGGCAAGCTGCTCATTTAGCAGTGCATCTAGCTGCTGCTGTGAATAGTAGTTAGTTGTCTGATCCTTCCTTACCTCATAATGTATTTTGCCAACCTTTGTAATAAAATAAATGCCCTTCCCCTTTCGTCCATCAATCGGCTTAAACACAACTTTTTTATAGTACTGAATAAACTTATGGAATAATTCTACATTTTTCACGATTTCAGATGGAATTAAATATTGCTCAAACTCCTGTGCTTCCTTTAAGCGCTTCATTACATTCCATTTATTCCCTATCGAATGTGTTGTAAAAGGAATCTCCTCTTTTAAACGATCAATAATCGCTTGCGATACCGATAATTTTTCAGGACTGCCCGCATTATAAATTACATCTGGAAAGGGCATTGTTTTTTCCTGCCATTGTCCATTTTCATAAACCTTTGCCTGAATGGAGCGTTTGGCAAAATCCACACTTTTAGGCGTAAAGTAAAAAAACTGCGCCCCCTCCGCCTTCGCAACCGCTGCATAGGCATAAGACTTAAGAACCGTTGTTGGGTCAAGTCGGTGATGTAGCATACCAATAATCGTCATTACTAAACTTCCTTTCATTGTCATCTCACACTACCATTTAGGCTCAATAATAAATTTCCCTTTTAACATATCTGGCTTTAGAAGCTGAATTGCAGAAATACCACTTAGCTCAATAGCTTTCTCCGTAGTCGTTTTTTCTAGCCTAATCACATCTCCAATATGATTGGTATCTTTCCCCTCATAATCAAAAGCCCTTAGGAGCGATACGATGCCACGACAGCGCTCCCGATCAACCGCCTCAATACGAAAAAACTCCGTTTCAAACTGCTTCGCTGTATCCATTAACCGTAAATGTGCGCCACTATGCGTAATTAAAAAAAATGGAATCGTATCGCTCCCTACAATGTTTACAAGTAGCTGACCAAAATGTTTCGAATGAAAGCTCTTCATCATCTCCTGCAATGTTTGCAAATCATGTAATGCTTCACATAAAAAATGTTGTCGCTTCAACCTTCAAGCCCCCTTCCTTAATGCCTCCATAGAAATAGCCCTCTCGTTATCATATGTAGCAAGAAAAAATATGGCGACTTGAATCATAAAAAGCCTCCACCAAATAAGGCGAGAGGCTTTTGTGATTCTATCCGTCTATTCTTGTAATCTATCCGTCACTTTACTGTTTCTATCCCCTTGATTTAATAAAATAACGCCGCCAATAATGAGCGTGATCCCAAGCGCAGAGTAAAGGTTAAAAATATCGTGCCAAATAACCATACCAACAATAACCGTAAGCGCCGTGCCCACGCCTGACCAAATAGCATAGGCTAAGCTTAATGGCAAGGTTTTCAAGCATAGCGATAAACTATAAAATGAAATCCCATAGCCAATTGCCACCGCTACTGAAGGGGCAGGCACTGTAAAGCCATCCGAAAGCTTCAGCATTGTTGTCGCGAAGACCTCGCTCATAATGGATAATGTTAACAATAAATAGCCCTTCATATTACGAATGACCCCCTGCAAGATTGAGCATCACCACACCTAAAATAATGCAGAAAATACCGATAACCTTTTTCCGATTAAAAAATTCCTTATAAATCACGGCACCAACAACGGCTGTTAATGCTGTGCCTAAGCCTGCCCATATCGCATAGGCAGTGCCGAGGGGAACGGTTTTTAATGCTAACGATAGGCTATAAAAAGCCGTTCCATAGCCAGCTACAACGCCAATGGATGGCCAAACGCGTGTGAAGCCCTCCGTCCGCTTGAGCATAGAGCTTGCAAACACCTCTGCTATAATGGCAATCAATAAAAAACTAAAAGCTGTCATTTTGAAAAGTCCTTCCTTCTTGCTGCTTTGACTAGGAGGCAGTCTTTAATCTTCTTCTACATACTCTAAAATATCGCCCGGCTGACAGTCTAACGCCTTACAGATTGCATTCAATGTAGAAAAACGCACCGCTCTTACCTTGCCCGTTTTTAAATTAGAGAGATTGACGATTGACACATCAACCTTCTCTGCTAGCTCACTTAGCTGCATTTTTCGATCTGCTAGCATGCGATCCAAGCGAATAATTATAGCCATATTCTCACTTCCTAAGCTGTTGCATCATATTCATCCTGTAAAAATGCACCATATCGGAAAATACGCGCAATTGTCCAAATGACCAAACTACATAATAATAGTGTCCAATTAATACCTGTAAAATGATAGCTAATGCCCTTAATAATATCCGTCTTTACAAATAGTGACTCAAGCTTAACACAATCACCCTGTAGGCAATTTGCCAATAATCGAAATTCCTTACTTTAAACTGTTTGCTCCATAATCAGCATCCCTTTTCCTGTTTTTATTATACAGCTTGATTTATCCTTGTCAATAATTAATTAATGATAAACATTAAATATTTACTGATATAAATAAAAAAACGAACTATTTTGCGAAACTTCACCTTTCATGTTTCGCCATAGTTCGTTTTTTTATCTTATTTGCTGTTATTGAAGCAATCCATTCTCTTGTAAGTAGGCTTTCGCTACATCTGCTGCAGACTTTCCTTCTACGTTCACCTGATAGTTCATTTCACGCATTTCATCGTCAGTAATTTGATTGGCAAGCTTGTTTAACGCTGCTTCAATCTCAGGATATTTCGCCAATGTTTCTTTTCTAATTAATGGCGCTCCCTGGTAAGGCGGGAACAATGCTTGATCGTCCTCTAATACCTGTAAACCATATTCGCGAATTTCACTATCTGTTGAATAAGCATCCAGTACATCAATAGTCCCTGCTGCAATGGCTTGATAGCGTAGCTTTGGCTCCATTGTTGTCACATTGGCAAGCGTCATATTATAGCGTTTTTGCATACCGACATAGCCATCCTCACGATCATTAAATTCTAGTGTAAAGCCTGCTCGAATCGTCTGCGCGAGCGGCTTTAAATCTGAAATTGTTTGGAGCTGATGAGCTTCCGCTATTTCCTTTGATACAGCAAGTGCATATGTGTTGTTATAACGCATGGGACTTAGCAGCACCATATCAAATTGCGCAAGCATTCCTTCCTTTGCCTGCTCATAAACATCTTCTTGCTGATTATTTACCGCTTCTTCCTTTAAAAACTCTGCAATGGCTGTTCCTGTAAACTCAGGATAAAGATCAATGCTTCCTGATTTTAAGGCATTAAAAACAAATGATGTTTTCCCAAGCCCTGGCTTTAATTGCACCTCTAAGTCTGTGTCTTGCTCAATCAATAATTGATACATATTAATCAAAATTTCAGGCTCAGCGCCAAGCTTGCCCGCAATCACAAGCTGTTGTTCATCATTTTTTCCTTGCAGAAGCGGGAAAAACATCATCGCAAGAGCGACGACACTAATAAGACTTAATGTGGTCACTGTTTGTTTAAATGATAATGCCTCTAATTTTTTTAGCAATACATCAAAAATAAGTGCTAAAATGGCTGCTGGTATAGCGCCTAATAAAATAAGCGCTGTATTATTGCGATCAATGCCAAGCAAAATAATATCTCCTAAGCCACCAGCACCAATTAATGCGGCTAACGTAGCTGTCCCTACAATTAATACCATCGCTGTTCGAATACCTGCCATAATAACAGGCATCGCAAGCGGCAATTCAACCTTTACTAAACGCTTGGGCATATTCATCCCCATTGCCAATGCCGCTTCCTTCAACGATGGATCTACCTCCTGAATACCTGTATAGGTATTCCGTAAAATAGGCAATAGCGCATAGGCAACTAACGCAATAATCGCAGGCACCTTCCCAATGCCAAATAACGGAATCAATAGACCAAGTAAGGCAAGCGAAGGAATTGTTTGCAAGACGGCACTAATACCAATAATACTTTCAGCAATCTTCCTTTTATTGGTTAAATAAATGCCTAGAGGAATGGCAATTAGCACTGCAAAAAATAGCGCGATAAAGGAAATTTCTATATGCTCAAGCAATGCTGCCATTAGCTGACCTTTACGTTCATCAAACACTTCTAGTAAATTAGTCATCAGCAGCACCTCTTTCTCCATAATCCTTAGCTAAATATTGCAGCATAGATGCTCGTGTAATACGTCCAATACGTTCCCCATCCTTTTCCACAGCTAACTCATCATGCTGTGCAAGCTGTTCAAGAATGGTTGCCAATGAAGCATCCGCCAAAACCATAGCATTTAATGGCTGTGAGCTAACGATTGGCTGCATCACTGCTTGGATATCAAAGATATTAGCCATATCGTCTTTAATTCCTATAAATTGCCGCACAAAGTCATTGGCAGGATTTTGGATAATCTCGTGAGGTGTGCCAATTTGCACAATTTTGCCATCCTTCATCAAACAAAGCCGATCCCCTAATTTAAGTGCCTCCTGCATATCATGGGACACAAAGACAATTGTTTTTTGAATGGTACGCTGCATTTCCAGCAAATCATCCTGTAGCTTTGTACGGCTAATCGGGTCCAATGCACTAAAGGGCTCATCCATTAAAATAATATCAGGGTCAGCCGCTAAAGCACGAACAACCCCAACCCGTTGCTGCTCACCGCCAGAAAGCTCCTTTGGCTTGCGCTGGCGGTAGCTAGCTGGCTCTAGCCCAACCATTGCGAGTAATTCATCCACCCGTTTGTCAATTGCCGCCTTCGACCATTTTTTTAATTCAGGCACAATGGCAATATTTTCTGCAATCGTCATATGCGGAAAAAGAGCGATTTGCTGTAAAACATAGCCAATGCGCCAGCGCAATTCATGAATATTGTAATCGCTAATTTTTTGCTGCTGAAGCCAAATTGTTCCCTCTGTGACAGGGATTAATCGGTTAATCATCTTTAATAAAGTCGTTTTACCACAGCCGCTTGGACCGATAATCACAAAAAATTCGCCCTTGTTAATTTCTACATTCAATGCTTTAACAGCCGTATGATCACGACTATAGCTTTTAGAAACATTGTCAAATTTAATCATTGATGCGCTCCTTCCTCACTATGCGCTGCCATTATTTCATTCTAAAGACCTCGCCCTTTGGTACAAATGGTAGTTTAGCTCCTTGTGGTAGCACAAAGGCATGTGCCCGTTTAATGGTCAGGCGATCACATTGCCCATCTGTAATAATAAGAATAGGACCGTCCTTTGGGAAATCCTGTGCCGCTTCAATTAGCTGGATACCAGGCTGTAATACCGTGCCGCCCCTTCCCCTTACCTTGACCTTTGTCAGCAATTCCCCAGGCGCTATATAGCCCGCATCATAGGCAACAGCATCACAAAAAATAACACGTACAAGGGGTACATCTCTTGCTATACTATAGCTGGCAATCGTACCAAGTGCCTTGCCTAACAGTAAACGATCCATTGAGCCTGATGTATCAATAATGACCGCAAATGTACGTCCATCTGCCTCGCCGCTTTGATATATCCATCTTGGGCGTGCAATATCAGGCGTTGATGCTTGTCTTCTGCTTGGTCGTGCATATGTTCTCACCTTGTCAATCGGCTGAAACATACGATCAAACCAGCGCGCTAATTCCACATCCCATGCAATTGGTGGCTGTGCAAGACTGCGAATTTCCTCCACAAGCCCCTGTGGCAAATAGCCCCTATCCTGTGCCATATGATAGCTCAGCCCTTGACTTAGCGCTCGTCTATAAAATGCATCCAAATCCATTCCTCTTTGCCCTTCCCAGAAATCAGGTGGCTTTGTTTCCATTATATCCACAGTACCCTGCCCTCGAAACGTTCGCAGCTTACGATACATTCTTATATCAGTGACAATTCGATCATAAATGGATTCCGCTGATAAGCCCTTTAACGCAGGGTCATAGAGTCCCCCAATTGCTGGCATCTCCCCAATTTTCATATCCATAAGCCAGCCATTAATGACATAATCACAGGCAACATTCCATAAATATGCATCACGCCCTTGTCTGCGTGTAGTATGACTAAGCCCAGCATGCAGCAATTCATGGGCGATCAGAAACCTCATTTCCTCATCCGTCATCGGTACAGAAGCATTAATGTAAATTTCCTTTGTATCAACTGCAATCGCTGCAACCGAAATATCCATTCGTGTACAAATAAGTGGGTCTTCAATAATCGTAAAATCTGCGGCTAGTGCGCCAAACAATGGATAGGAGCTCATAAACCAAGCCCTTGCACGCTCTGCCTGCGTAATAATCATTGAGCCTGCTAGTGTGCTATCTACACCTCCTGCTACACGAATCGCGCTTTGTACAGCCTTTGATAAGCCCTCAGCAAATAGGATCGGATAATTACTACGATAACCACTGTAAAAATAATCATTGCCTCGTGCTGTAGTGATAAAATCTGTTTGCCCTGGCATTGTACTATAGCCCTTTAAATGCTCTGGTACACCTTCGCGCAGCAATTTTTCATATAATTTCTCCTCAGAGCTAAAGGATTCAAAAAGCGGCTCATTCATCTCCTTCGGTGCTTGCCCAAATTTTAGCTCTGCTAAAAATTTTGTAATATAGCAATCACAGGCAATATTCCATAATTCAGGCTGTTCTTTCGGCTGATGATGGGATAAGCCAAGATGCAATAAGCAATGGGCAATCACATAGGCCCATTCATTTGGCTGTCCTTTTTGATCCTGATTGACACTAATCATGCCTGTGCTTGTCACGTAAGCCCAATCTTTTTGCGGCATACTTTCATATTGCAAATAAACGGCATGACAAAGCGCCGCAAATAGTGGATGCTCAGCTACAATGGCATGTCCAAGCGCAATATTTTTACTATTTTTATGTTCCTGCTGTGCAGCTTTCCTTTTTTTCGCCATCTATTACCCATCCTTTTTAGCGACCAAACGTGGTAAATCTCTAATCACCTCTAGCATAAACCATGCAGGCAGTGCCTCACCCTTCTGCTCTGCTACAACCATTTGTGCAATTTCTAAGCTAATGGCTGATAGGTCCTTGATTAAATCCTTGGCACGAAAGGCAAGCTGTCGTTGATTCGCCTTTAATGTTGTATGTTCATTTGGCAGCTCCTTGATAAGCTGGGCACGCAAGGATTGTGCCATAAAATACAATAAATCTCTTTCATCAGGCTGATCTGGCCAACGTAGTTCACCATTAATAATTTTTGCTAAATCATATTTGCTTTGTATTTGTTTGATAAAGGCTTTAAACTGACTTGCCGTATGTGGCGATAAACAGCTACTTGCTAAAATATCAATATCTGTTTCTCCTAAGCTCTTCCCATAGGCATAGAGGCAATCGCTTAGCATATGCCACGAGCGTGGTGTGGAGAAGGGCTCCTCGGTTTTTGGCGGCTCACTCCATAAATGATCTGGACGCATTTGAATATATTCAATCACATATGGATGAATTTCATGTGCATAAGCCCATTCTAGCCAATCTCGATGAGAGGCTCTTAGCTGCACATGCACCATGCGATTGATTAATGCAGAGGACATTGGCTTGACTATGGCACTATCCTGTGCTCGATTGCCCGCTCCAATGACAATCGTTCCCTCTGGTAAAATAAACTCACCGATCCTTTGCTCATGAATCAAGCTATAAAATGCCTTTTGTACCTCCTGTGAGCAAGCATTTAATTCATCTAAAAAAAGACAATAAGGCTCATTTCGAGCAATCATTTTCGGTGGACAGAAAACACTATGGCCATCCTTAATTTGCGGAACCCCAATAATATCCTCAGGCGCTAGCTGACTGCCCAATAAAGAAACACATGGCAAGCCTAATTCACTTGCAAAATTTTCAACGATTGCTGATTTTCCAATACCCGGTGCTCCCCATATAAAAACAGGTCGTACAGGCGCTACATTTAATAAAAAATCATATAATTGTTTTTGTGTGACGCTAAAAATTGTATTCAATACAAACTTCCTTTCAATAGTTGATCACTTTAAAGGTACATAATACCATTTTTTATGGACCCATGCTTGTGCCCGACTTGGCTCTTACTAAATAGGAAAAAGGATGTGTCAGAATTTCTCTCTGAACACATCCTCTTTTTAAGCCAGTCGTTTCTCACGCAATGCCTGTCCTTGGACAATGACCCATACACCAACTAGTTGCAGCGCTGTTTTGACGATGATTTGTCCAACAATTGCTGCAGGTACGGCTGCCCACGGAAGAAAGCCCGCACCAAGTGGGCTTAGCCCAACAATAACGAAAACCGTTGAATCAAGCAGCCCTCCTACAGTACCGCTGTAAAGCACACGCCAAGCCATTGGAAGCTTCAAGCGTGTATAAATTTCAGTATCTGCTGTTTCAGAAATAATAAACGACAGCGCTGATGCTGCCACAATCATCAATGTATCACCTAAGGAAAACGATACAGCAGCGGATAAAAATAATGCAATGAAAATAAAGAAATATGTTTTTTTACGTCCATATTTATTTTGTACAAGGTCACGGAATATAAATGTTGCTCCAACAAAAAATGTCCCTATCGGCACGATAAACATGCCCATTTCCAACGGTGCAAAACGCGCTGTCACAACATTAGCAATCACAATCGAAGCTAAATAACAAAAAATTCTCATGCTTCTTGCCCCGCTTTCGTCGCTAAATAGCTTTGTAGCCCGTTTTGCCGCAGCTTACATGCCGGACATTCTCCACAGCCATCTGCCACAACACCGTTATAGCAAGTGAGTGTTTGCTCTCGCACAAAGTCGAATGCATCAAGCTCATCCGCTAATGCCCACGCCTGTGCTTTGTCAAGCCACATTAATGGCGTATGTAAAACAAATGGCTCATCCATCGCTAAATTAAGCGTTACATTGAATGCTTTTACAAACTGATCTCGGCAATCAGGATAGCCGCTAAAATCGGTTTCACAAACACCCGTCACAAGATGCTTTGCTCCAACTTGGCTTGCCAGTACACCTGCGAAGGATAAAAATAGCAAATTGCGCCCCGGTACAAAGGTTGATGGCAGCTCACCATCTTGTCCTTCCTCAATGTTAATATCCTCACGTGTTAATGCGCTAGCCGCAAGCTGATTTAATAATGACATATCTAAAATATGGTGCTTAACACCAAGCTGTTGTGCGATGTTTTTGGCACAGTCAATTTCTAAACGATGGTTTTGTCCGTAATCAAATGTCACCGCCTCCACTTCACCAAATTGCTGCAATGCCCAAAATAAACAAGTTGTGCTATCCTGCCCGCCGCTAAATACAACGATGGCTTTTTCCTTTTTCATCATAAAGCCTCTTTTCTTAGTTTTTTTCAGAGGGTTGCTAAAAACCTCTTTATCTTAACGATTATCAATTTTCTCTGGATATAAATCGTGATTTATTAAGCGATGGTCCGCAATTTTTTCATATTTTGTCCCAGGACGACCATAGTTGCACCACGGGTCAATTGAAATGCCTCCACGCGGCGTAAATTTGCCCCACACCTCGATATAGCGAGGGTCTAATAGCTGAATTAAATCGTTCATAATAATATTCACACAATCCTCATGAAAATCGCCATGATTGCGGAAGCTAAATAAGTACAGCTTCAACGACTTGCTTTCCACCAATTTTTTATCTGGAATATAGGAAATATACATTGTCGCAAAATCAGGCTGCTGTGTAATTGGGCATAAGCTTGTAAATTCTGGGCAATTAAATTTCACAAAATAATCACGCTCTGTATGTAAGCTATCCACAGCCTCCAACACTTCTGGCGCATATTGCATTGGATATTTCACCTGCTGATTGCCTAACAATGTTAAATCTCCTAAACCTTCTTGTTCTGTACGACTAGACATCAAAAAAAGCCTCCTTCAAAGTTGTGTACAACAAAACTTTTAAAAGAGGCTCAGCTATTTTCTATATCATATGTAAGAGGAAAAATGATCCTATGCATAGTTTTTTATAGAGGGTATAAGCTATGAACCTCTGTTATGAAAGTTTTACATACGAAATTCTATCAACTATTTGGAAACACGTCAATACAAAATATGCACACCTGCTCTGTCACTAGCAAAGGAACCAATCCATCGTTATAGCGTTTTATTAATAATGAGAGTAATTCTATCGTACATCCCTTTATCCCGTATTAACAGCCTGTAAAAACCCGATTGGTAGTTTCACTTTATTTCTCTTTCACTCTCTGCAATAATGAGAGATAGCTAAATTTTTAATAGAAGGGAGGGAGATGTTGTCACGCTCAACATCAAGCAGTGCTATGAAATATGTAGTTAAATTTGTTAAAGGATTTATCGTTACAGTTGTTGTGATCTGTCTTTCATTTTTTATGGTCACACAGCTATTCAATCAGCCTGAAATCGAAGAGCCTGTTGTGATTGATGATCGTCCAAGTGTGGAAGAGTTTATTGGCACAATTGCTGAAACTGCACGGGACCTTGGTGCTAAAAATGATTTATATGCGTCCGTGATGATAGCCCAAGCTATTTTGGAAAGTCAGCATGGTCAAAGTGGGCTTGGCTCCGCTCCTAACTATAATCTTTTTGGTATGAAAGGCAACTATCAAAACAACTCTGTCACACTTGAAACCGTTGAAGATGATGGTTCAGGCAAGCTCTCAACTGTGATGGCTGAATTTCGGAAATACCCTTCCTATGAGGCATCCATGCAAGATTATGTAAAGCTAATGCGAAATGGGGTTTCTTGGAATGAAAATTTTTATGCTGGCGTCTTTAAAAGCAATACAACATCCTACACAGAGGCAACAAAATTTCTAACAGGCTCCTATGCCACTGATTCATCATACAACGAAAAATTAAATGCCCTTATTGCCAAATACGACCTCCAGCAATATGATAGCCCTGTTAAAGATAAGAAAACGATTACGGTCGCTGATGGTGACTCCTTAATGCAGATTGCAGAAGTTCATAATGTTAAAGTCACATCAATTAAACAATGGAATCAGCTACGTTCAGATCGTTTAGAGGCAGGACAGCAGCTAAATATTTATCATTATTAAGGTCTTCTGAACTATTACATTTCGTAATAGTTCATTTTTTTAGTTGAATTTGCGGCTGATCGGCATCCATCACAACCATGCCGCCTAAGGGCAATGACATCGTTGGTAGGCAATGCCCACAGGCAATATTGGCAATAATAGGCTTGCTTAACGGCACTAATATTTCCTGGAAAATAGTTTGTAACGAAGACTGTGTGCCACAATTTGTCCAAGCACCTAATAAAATTCCTGCTGCCTCATCAAGCTTTCCTGCCAGCTTTAACTGGGTAAGCATTCGATCAATGCGCTGGGGGCTCTCATCAATATCCTCTAAAAATAAAATTTTTCCCTTTGTATCAATTTCATAGGGTGTGCCAAGTGATGCGGTTACTAATGTTAGATTGCCCCCTGTAAGCAAACCTGCTGCACTGCCCCCTACAAGCGTAGTCATTGGCTGTGCTGCTGGATTCTCCACATTTATATGTTCCACTGCCATCGTTTGCTGCTTAAATGATTGCCATGTATACATATCCATTTCCTGCTTGATAAACTCCGTGGATGGCATTGGTGTATGATACGTAATAAAGCCACAAAGCTGATTAAAGGCAATATGTAAAGCTGTTACATCACTATAGCCCGCAAATACTTTAGGATGCGCCTTGATCATTTCAAAATCGAGCTGTGCTAAAATTTTTGTCGCGCCATAGCCTCCACGTATACAAAAAATCCCGTCAATTGTAGGGTCTTGAAACATACGATGTACATCCGCTGCCCGTAGCTGATCCGTGCCTGCTACATAGCCATGCTGCGCATAGCATGTTTCCCCAGCAATAACCTTGAATCCTAGCCTTTCAACACTGGCAATAGCAGGCTTTACATTTTCGGGTGGAACAGCACTTGACACACTGATTAGCCCCACCGTATCCCCTTTTTTTAATGGCTTTGGACGAAGCAATCCTTCCCCTCCTTTATTTGTCACTTTTCACATGATTCATACATATAAGCCTCCACCTTATGTCCATCCCGTCCTACTGTTGTTTGTGCTTGAAATAGTGAATTTATAATAGCCTCCTCTGTAGCCTCAGCGGCTGCTGCAAATAGTTGATTCATCACTGGATGATCCTCACGTAGTTGTGTACGTGTTACTATAAGCTGATCTGTTGTGTGTGGAATATGATGTGCTGTTGTAAAGCCGATAACAATATCACCACTACCATGAGAAAAATGGCTGCCTGTTCTGCCTAGTCCTATTCCACAACGCTTAATAACACGCGTTAATTGACGACTACTCAGTGGTGCATCTGTGGCAAGCACAATCATAATGGAGCCATCTGTTGGTGCTAATGTTGATGACTGTTGAGAAGTAGAAGCACGATAATGATGGGCTAAAAAATCGGCACTTTGCCCAAAATTGCTAAGCACCATACAGCCTACTGTATAGCAAATATCCGTTTGTTCCACCTTCACAAGACGTGAAGATGCACCAATTCCTCCTTTATAGCCAAAGCACATCATCCCTTTCCCTGCCCCAACTGCCCCTTCTTGCGCTGTAGAATCGGTAGCTGTACGAATGGCTTCCATTGCATGCTCAGGTGTAATGGCACATGCGCGAATTGAATTTAAATAGCTATCATTGCATTCACCTACAACAATATTAATGGTTCCTGTTGTCAGACCGATATCCTCATTTGCTTCAAGCATATATTGCAATGTGCCCTGCGTAACAGCAGGCACACTCAATGTATTTGTTAGCATGATGGGCGATTCCAGCACTCCAAGCTCATTCACCTGCACAAGCCCTGTTGTTTTGCCAAAGCCATTGAGCACGTAGCTTGCTGCTGTCACTTTCTGCTGAAATAAATTGCCATCATGTGGCAAAATCGCTGTCACACCTGTACATGCATATGCACCTTGAGCAGCTAATGGCTGATCTAATGTCACATGACCTACTTGGACACCTGCAACATCTGTTATACAATTTTTTGATCCTGTTGGTAATGTACCAATTGTTATCCCTAGTTCTCTTGCTTTACCTCGCATATGCTGCCTCCCACTAATATGATGCTATCATCTATTATACGTTAAAATACATCACCTGTTCCCATAGATAGCTTTTGACTATGAAATATTACAGCTAATATGAAAATACAGTTTTTGGCGCACTACCCACCACCAAACACGCAAGGGGCTGTCCGAAAAGTATATATCTTTTCAGACAGCCCCAGCTTCTATATTAAATATTCGCGAACAATGCTTGCTCCTGTGGTAATCACAATCCATTGTCACTATCCTCGTCGCAAAGGGGGCGTTTCAAAACGACTTTTCAGACGCCCCTCCTATTAATATTTAAACTGACTAATAAGCTGCTTTAGTTCATCTGCCATAGATGCTAGTGCTTGCGCAGAGGCATTAATTTCTTCCATGGATGCTAATTGCTCCTCGGTTGAGGCTGCTACATCCTCTGAAGCGGCTGCATTGCCTTTCGCACTTAAGGCTAAATTTTCTGTAACAGCCGCTACCTCTTGTACACTTGCAGACATCTGCTCAGAGGCAGAGGACGCCTCCTCCATTTGAGGCATAATTTCATTCATGCTTGTCAGTATCACTTGGAATTTGGCAATCGCCTCATCCGAAATATGCAAGCCTGCCTGCACATCCTCTGTTACCTTCGCCATAATACTCACTGACTGCTCTGTTTCCTGTTGAATCCCTTGAATCAATTCAAAAATTTGCTTTGCTGAATCCTGTGACTGCTCAGCCAGCTTACGCACCTCATCTGCCACTACAGCAAAGCCTTTACCATGCTCGCCTGCTCTTGCCGCTTCAATTGCTGCATTTAGTGCCAGTAAGTTTGTTTGGTCAGCAATGCCTGTAATAACATCTAAAATCGCTGTAATTTGCTGTGAACGTTCGTGTAATGTCTGAATTTTAGCATTCGAATCGGCTACAGATGCATGAATAGATTGCATTTGATTTTTTGTATTTTGAACGGCTTGTCCGCCCTCATCTGCTTGTAATGTTGCATCCTGTGTCAGGTCTGTAACAGTGGAGGAGATTTCTGCCATATACAGAATAGCTGTTGATAGCTCATGCAGCGACTCTGCGCTTTTATTAGCATTGACAGTTTGCGAATCAGCACTTGTTGCAACATCCTGAATGGCAATCGCTACTTTTTCCGTTGCAGTGCTTGTTTGATTGGCATTGGCTGTAAGCTGTTCAGCAGAGGATGCTACCTCTTCTGCATTTTGCTCAATTTTTTGAATAAGTGTACGTAAACTTTGCTGCATATCGTTAAAGGCTTGCCCCAATTGTCCAATTTCATCTGTGGATGTCACGGTAACGCTTGCTGTTAGGTCGCCTTGGCTAATCGTAATTGCGCTATCTTTTAGCGCTTTAATTGGTCTAATAATAGCCCTCATCACAAAATAAAACACAATGGTACTTAAAATAATGGCTGCTACAAGCACAAGCATTGTATGGAATAAAATTGTTGAAGCCGCCTCATCAATTTCACTCGCAAAAATTGTTCCTGAAATTTTCCAGCCTGTTAATTCATTTGTATTAAAGGACATAATACGGCTATCACCATTATATGTATAGTCATATATACCTGATGCACTATCGTACATTTTCTGAAGGAAGCTTTCATTGACAGCCTCACCTGATGGTAATGTAGGATGTGCAATCACCATATTATCCTCACCGAAAATAGATGGATAGCCATTTCGACCAATTCGAATGGAGTCTGCAACTTCTTGTAAGCCTGCTAATTTAATATCAACAGCTACAACACCTGATTGATCGGCTAGCTGCTTTGCTATTGTTACAACCATATCTTCTGTACCTGCATCTTTATAAGGGCTTGTAATTAATGTTTCACCCTTTAAAGCGGCTGCCTCTTTAAACCAATCTCTTTCCAAAGGATTGTAGTCTGCATCATTTATTCGTGGCTCCTGTGTAAAGGTTCCATCATGGGCACCTACATAAATACTTAAAATATCAGGATGAAGCTTTGCATATTGTTGTAAGCCTTCACGTACTTCCTCCTGCGATTGCTCAAGAATATGAAGATCATTACTAAAAATATCAATATCATGTACTTTTTCACTAATTGTTTGATCGATTAGCTTATTTAAAATTGCCACACTTTCATTTGCACTATATAAAATTTCCTCTTCAATGGCATCTTTGGCTGAAAAATAAGATAGACTCCCAACAGATAACACTGGAACTAATAGAATAAGAGCGAATAACATATAAAGCTTGCCCTTAAAGCTTCCCATGAATTGTTTCATACAATTCTCTCCTTTTATTTCTTGATGTGAAAAATACTTCTCTGATGATCTGTTCTCCTTTTCTATATTTCTCAAACCTTTTATCGGACAAAATTTATCATTTCAAACAGCTTTAACATTTTCCTATTATTCTGGATTTTACAAACAATGAAAAAATCGTAGCGACCTAAATCTCATCAGCTACGACCTTTATAGTTTACGATTGATATTTTGTGCGCATTGCTTCTGTAAATATTTGAGATTGCCCCTTTGGTATGCTTAATGTTTGCCACTCAGCACCCTTTACTTGCTTTGCAATATAAATGATTTGACCAACATGCTGTGCATAATGAGCCATTTGTCTTTCAATCGCATCAATAATCGCTAGTTGCTCACCTCTAATGGTAATATATCCATCTAAATCAGCTACTGTTAAATTTGATAAAGCCGTTAAAAATACTTGCCAGCCCTGTTCCCAAGCTGCGATAATAGCCTCTTTTGTATGGAGGCTATCAATAAACTCATCATCTCGATTTCTCGAAGGCTTCTCTCCATCTGACGTTAAAAAATCCGTCCAGCGTGAAATCATATTACCACTCATATGCTTCACAATAACAGCAATACTATTGGATTCTTCATTATATGCCCAATGTAACTGTTCGTCTTCTAGCTGGGCTAATGTTTGATCACCTTGCTCTTTAATTATATGAAATCTTTTTTGGATAACCTGTAGATAAGTTTGTGCTAAAGTCATTGTCACCACTTCCTTCATCTTATCAATAAAAGCATGTTTTGCTGTAGTTGTTCAAAACATGCTTTTGCTATTTATTATAGGTTTTCATCAATATATGTTTCAATATCAGAGGCAATTGTATCAATAGGCACATCTTCAATATTTTCCGCATAGCCATTGTACATTTTTACTAAAAGCCCATCTTTATCAACTAAGAAAAATTGATTACCATGGATAACTTGATCACTGTTAGGGTCGTCTTTTACTAAAATCTTTGTATTTTTCACAGCAAATTGTTCGATATATTTTTGTGAATACCCTGTAAGAAGGTTCCATTTTGAGTCATCTGGTACATTGAATTTACCAATATAATCAGCTAACACCTCTGGCTTATCAACGTCTGGATCAACTGAAAAGGCTACAATATTATAATCCTCCACACCTTTTTTCTGGAGCTTTTCTTGAACTTGTGCCATATTCAATGACATTGGCGGGCAA
The DNA here is from genome assembly GCF_044760715.1 of Lysinibacillus sp. NPDC098008. NCBI lineage: Bacteria > Bacillati > Bacillota > Bacilli > Caryophanales > Bacillaceae > Lysinibacillus > Lysinibacillus sp. NPDC098008. Next base: position 58,713 of record NZ_JBIWBA010000010.1, on the reverse strand, counting down.
ATAGATGTACAGTTTGTGAAAATATACATCCCAATCCACGGCTTTCCTTTTAAACTTTCTAAAGATACCGTTTCCCCACGCTGATTGATATGCTCAAAATCAGGTATTTCCAGGCTATAATCTGCCTTAAATTTTGCGTTCCCACATGCACCTAGTATAGCGGTACAGGCTAACAGCAGGACTAGCCCTATTAATTTACGCTTCATCTCAACACTCTCCCTAACCTACACTATTCTCATCCTATCGTAGGTTGTCAACATTGACAAGAACTTCAAGGTGACAGCTTTCGTACATCTTTGTGAAATTCATTTCATGTTATTTTAAAGAAACGAGTGCAGCATGAATCGCATCCAGCTTTACTTCGACGCGGTGCAATAAATAAAATGACACTAAAATCGGAAAACCGATATCGGATAACATGTTGAACCACTGTTCCATGAGGCTTCCTCCTTTCCTAGACGGTAAAAAAGGAGCCATCTTAAAATGACTTTTCAGATGACTCCATTGCTCCATTATGCTGTTGCTACATCAAATTCTGTCACTTGACGATCAACAATACGGGCTCCTTTAATAGTTGTTAATGCGCCTGATTGCCCTGTAAAAACATTTTTCTCAATAATGATTGCCATCACTTGCTGAATGTCAGTGGCTGTAAGCGCTGGTCTTGGTGCATCAATCGTCAATGTTGTCGCTTTGCCATCCGCTGCGGCAAATTGTAGCTCTAATACTTGTGTCATCGGATAACCTCCCTCTAAGATAAATGTGTTGTTTCTTGCTTTTCAATGCTGGCAAGTGGCAGTGTTGATAAGCTAGCAATAGCATTGCCAACTGCCACTAAATCATCTGTGCTATGTGTGCTGTTCAGATTGCGATACGATTTTGTGACGAATTGCGGTTCGTTTTTTTCATCATAGCCAATCTGATACTTCAGGCGCAATGTGGCATTAACAAAGGTAACGTTTGCCATGGAACATCCCCCCTTTCTTACACACTATATACAGACTTCTTGCTAAAAAAGGGACAATTAAAGATGAATTTTTTATCGTAAGCTCTTATAATAGAATGAGAGAAGGCAAAGAGGTGAACGATTTGTTACAAGGTTGGTTTTTATGGTTTATTTTATTTTGGGTTGTCGTTCTTATTTCATTGATGGCGATTGGCGGATTTTTCATGTTCCGCAAGTTTTTAAAGGCATTGCCAAAGCAGGATGGCAAATCTGATTTAGATTGGCAAGAATATTATTTAGATAAAACGATTCACTTATGGGGACAAGCTGAAAAGGAGCTGCTATATGAGCTTGTAAGCCCTGTACCTGAGCTTTTTAGACAGGTCGCAAAGGAAAAAATCGCTGGGAAAATTGGCGAGCTTGCTTTAGAAGAAAAAGCAAAGGCTATTAATCACGACCTTATTATTCGAGGCTATATACAAGCAACCCCAAAGCGTGACCATAAATTTTTACGCAAAAAATTAGAGGAAATGCAAATTGATATCGCTCCATACGAGCATTTATTCGAATAATCACATCGCTGCACGAAATTTCGTGCAGCATTTTTCTTGCCTTTAGCACATGTGCTATCCGTTTATTTGCAGGTTCTAATCGTCACTTTTGCCGCTCTATCCAACAAAAAACTACACTAGCATGCATACTAGTGTAGTTGTGGGATTGTTTTTTTTATTTTTTTAAACTGGATTAGCATGGCTATTCGCCAAGGTAGTAACATGGCAAAGGCTAAAATCCAGAACATACCTGCTAATTCCCCAACATCGATGGAGCTACTTAAAATTATTTTCGCCACCACGCGGAATATTAACAAACCAATTAATATAAAAGCAAATGCCTTTGAACGTTTTAAATAAATATCTCGACCCTTTACTTCAAATTTCGAAGTCGCAATTAAAATTATCGAGAACACCATTCCTACAGCGGCTGCCTCTAAAATTTGCATAGGCGGCACTCGAAATTGCTCAAATAAAAACATCAGCGCACCTGAAGACATAGCAATCGGTGGAATTATAATTTTCTTCTCATTTGTTGGCATTTTGGAAGCTCGCATTCGTATAACCATCACAAAGCTTCCCATTACAATGGCCATGATGGTTGACCCGATAACATAATAGTGAGAAGGGATGCTGCTTAACATAAAAAGTCCTCCTCTAATGTCTAATTAGCAATTTTGTCCCAATAATTGATCGGCCACAGCCTTTAATCTTTCTGGCTCAAAGGGCTTTGTAATAAAATCCTTTGCCCCGCTTTCAATCGCTTCTACAATAAGCTTTTGCTGACCAAGCGCTGTAATCATAATAATTTTTGCATCTGGAAATTCAGGGATAATTTTTTTTACTGCTGCAATACCATTCATAACGGGCATCGTTACATCCATCGTTACTAAATCTGGCTGTAACGCTCGATACATTGCCACAGCTTCTTTACCATTCACTGCCTTTCCAACGACCTCATAACCCCATTCTGTAAACATATTACTGATGGCAACACGCATAAATAACGTATCGTCCACTACTAAAACTGTAGGCATCTGTTCATCTCCCTCCACGTTATTATGGTATAGCCTTCTTTAGTTTAACAAATTAAAAGCCTGTAAATCCACCGAAAATAGGCTCTAATATACGTGTAATATACGTTAATCCATCAAAGAACAATAAAATCCCTACAGCAATCATAATATAACCGCCGATTTTCACAATTTTTTGGCTATGTGTGCGAATCCATGTTAGACGTGCAATAAAGAAGGATAGCACGAAGAACGGTATCGCAAAGCCTAAATAATAGGCAAGCATATAGCTAAAGCCTGCACCTGGGTTTGTGCCAGCTAGCATTGTAATCGACATTAAAATTGGACCTGTACACGGTGTCCACCCTGCTGCAAAAGCAATACCAATTAATACCGACCCGAAATAGCCAGATGGTCTATTTTTAAATTGGATTTTATGATCCTTCATTAAAAAGTCAATTTGTAATAGTCCCACAATCATTAACCCAAATACAACAATTAAAATAGCGCCAACCTGGCGTAATAATGTTTGATAATTATGGAAAAAGTTGGCGAATAAAGATGCGCCCACCCCAATTACAATAAAAATAATTGAAAATCCTAGTAAAAAGAATAGTGTGTGGAAAATAGCACGTTTTTGTAACATACCCTTTTCCGATTTTAGCTCATCTAATGTCATTCCCGTTATGTACGATAAAAATACTGGATACAAGGGAAGCGTACAAGGTGAAATAAAGCTTAAAAAGCCTGCACCAAAAGCTAAAAATACGTTAATATCAGACCCCATATGTTGAAATCGCTCCTTACAGTTACTGCATCCATCGTACCAAAAAACACTATAAAATGCGCCCTTCCTGCCTGTGAACGTTTCATGGCAAAATCATGAGATTTATAAGAAATCCCTGCCAAACAAGTTTTCTTTCTGCATTATGCGCTCCTTCAGATTTTCTGTCAATACTCCATCAATAAAAAGGATGGCGAACGTTAACCGTTTCCATCCTTTCACCTTACTTTTTATGGAATCATCCAAGCTAAAACATTGCTTTGTAGGTATGTCAAAATACAAATAAATAGCAGTAGCAAAATACTATATTTCACGGCAAAGCGCAGCAATTCTGATTCTCTGCCTACAAGTCCAACGGCTGCCGCAGCTACTGCAATCGATTGTGGTGAAATCATTTTCCCTGTCACCCCACCCGATGAGTTTGCGGCAAGCGCCAGCACAGGGTCCATACCAATGGATTCTGCTGTTACCTGCTGCAGCTTGGCAAATAATACATTGGAGGATGTATCCGAGCCTGTAATAAATACCCCAAGCCATCCAAGCACAGGCGAGAAAAATGGGAATAGTGCGCCTGTTTTTGCTAGCACTAAGGCAAGTGTTGTCATCATACCTGCTGTATTTGTCACATAAGCATAGCCAACAACACAGCAAATGGTAAGCAGCGGGAATTTAATTTCATTCACGGTTTCCACAAATGTTTTGCTCCAGTCGCGCCACGAAATTTGTAACATAAATTTTGTCACGATCGCTGCTAATAAAATAGCTGTACCCGCTGCCCCTAGTAATTCGAGCTTATATACTGCTGCAATTGGCTCACCTGTTGTACCATTTAATACTTGATTATGTAAAAAAGGTACTTCTGGCATAAATGTTAGTGCTTGTCCTAACGTATTGACACCTTTCAATAAACTATTAGCACCTTCATAATGACCTATTAAGGCGCTTTTGATTGCTGGAATTCCCCAGAAGGAAATAAAGAGCGTTAAAATAATGAATGGTGACCAAGCCTTTACAATCGCTGCCCCGCTATACGATTCGGTTTTGAATGCTGTAGTCGCTGCCTCGCGCTCTGATGCAAAGCGGTAAATCGTTTTTGGTTGCCAAAACTTCATAAAAATTGCTAATGCAAATAAAGATACTAAAGCCGATAATACATCTGGTAATTCAGGTCCAAGGAAGTTGGAGCTTAAATATTGTGTCACCGCAAAGGAAATCCCTGACACTAAAATAGCAGGCATAACCTCCCAGGCCTTTTTAAACCCTACCATAATAAAAACTAAAAAGAATGGAATAAACACCGCTAAAAATGGTAATTGACGTCCAACCATTTTTGAAATTTCCAATGCAGATATACCTGTTGGCCCCTCCATCGCAGTGATCGGTACACCAATTGCTCCAAATGCCACAGGAGCTGTATTCGCAATCAGGCAAAGCCCAGCAGCATACAGTGGATTAAAGCCTAATCCCACTAATAGCGCGGCTGAGATAGCAACAGGTGCACCAAAGCCCGCCGCTCCCTCTAAAAATGCACCGAATGAAAATGCCACAAGCAATGCTTGAATACGTCGATCCTCTGTAATGGATAATACGGAGTGCCGAATAATATTAAATTTCCCTGTTTTTACCGTAAGATTATATAAAAAAACAGATGTGATAATAATCCATCCAATTGGAATCAGTCCATAAACTGCGCCCTGTGTAGCAGACATAACGGCTGTTGCAGCAGGCACTTTAAAGGCAAAAATCGCCAATACTAATGATACAAGAAGCGTTGTTAGCCCCGCCATGTAACCCTTCATCTTTTTAATGGCTAACGCCCAAAAGAAATAAAGAATCGGCACAATAGCCACCACTGCTGACCAAGCCAAGCTTCCTCCAACAGCTGTAAAATCTTGTGTAAAAATCACATGATATCCCCCCATATTTTATTTCTCCTAAAATCTTCCCTACAAAAATGCATTTAAGTATTGTCCACCCCTTTGCGATTCGTCACATTTCTTGCAATGTCGATTTCATCCTTATTTTGTAGAAGCATCGCCCTTTTATTAGAAATGCGCCACCGTTCAAATGCTATTGCAATAAACCTTTCATATTGCCTGCCCTCGATTAATCAGCAGGATATTAGGTCATCAGATGACCGTATGCTATGATTATATTAACTATATTCTTAAAATTCAATATATTTTTCGAAACATCAAAATTCGACAACTATGTGGTGGATAGGATACTTGACTTGACGGATAGCGTGGCAAGTGTGACGGATAAACTCCTGAAATAGACGGATTGAACCTATAATCTGACGGATAAAACGTTCAAAATCTCCAATAGCACCCTAATACGCCTTTCTTCATGTATAATACATATAATCATTATGTAAACATAGAGAGCTAAGGGGTGTTGTTCCATGGAATTACGAAAAATAAAGCCAAAGAAAATATATGAAGAAGTGTCCGAAATCCTCCACGAGAAAATTAGAGCTGGGCTATTACAGCCTGGGGATCGACTTGACTCCGTGGAACAGCTAGCCGAACAATTACAAGTGAGCAGGTCCGCAGTACGTGAAGCGCTCTCCGCCTTAAAAGCAATGGGACTTATTGAAATCAAACAAGGCTCAGGGACATTTGTTAAAAGCGTCACATCCAGCCAGCTTGATTTCCCCCTTTCTACGGCTATTTTAACGAATAAGCAGGATGTTTCTCATCTATTGGAGGTTCGTAAAATTATTGAGGTTGGTGCAGCCGCAAGCGCAGCCATACATCGCACGGACGCGGATATTCAAAAGATGGCGCAAATACTTGAAGAAATGCAACGTGTGCAAGGTGATGGTGAATTAGGTGAAAAGGTTGACTTTCAATTTCATGCTGCGATTTCTGCTGCCTCTCAAAACCCTCTGCTGACAATGATTCTCGATCAAGTGTCAGGGCTGATGCTGGAAACAATGAAGGAAACGCGCCGTATTTGGCTCTATTCCAAAAAAACGACAAGTGAAAAATTGTATGATGAGCATATGCAAATTTTCCTTGCCATTAAACAGCAAAATGAGGAGCTAGCCAAGCATGCAATGACCTCCCATTTAAGCAATGTCGAGAAAGTGTTGCTGCAATATTTTAAAACAACAGAATCTATGCAATCACCAAAGCTGCCTTGATAACAGGGCAGCTTTTTAAAAATTTTTATGAATCTCTTTTATTCTTCTGAATAGTTGTAGTATTATAAAAACAATATATTTGTTTCGTGAGTCATCAGATGACCAGTTGATTATGTAAAAGGAGCGATAAAAATGAAAGTAACACTGTTTGCAACCTGTTTAGTAGATATGTTTCAAGGAGAGGTAGGCAAAGCAACTGTTGAAGTATTAGAAAGACTTGGCTGTGAGATTGACTTTCCAGAAAATCAAATTTGCTGTGGACAGCCTGCCTATAACAGCGGCTATGTAAAGGAATCTAAAAATGCGATGAAAAAAATGATTAGTGCCTTTGAGCATGCTGAGTATGTTGTGTCCCCTTCTGGCTCTTGTGCCTATATGTTTAAAGAGTACCCTGAGGTTTTTAAGGATGACCCTATTTGGCAGTCAAAGGCACAAGCATTAGCAGATAAAACCTATGAATTGACAGAGTTTATTGTGGATGTTTTAAAGATAACGGATGTTGGTGCACAGTTAGAGGGCACAGCAACCTATCATACATCCTGCCATATGACCCGCCTACTTGGTGTAAAGGAAGCGCCATTTCAACTATTAAGCCATGTTAAAGGCTTACAGTATGTGGAGCTGCCCGGCAAGGAGAGGTGCTGTGGATTTGGTGGTACATTCTCGGTCAAAATGGGGAATATTTCTGGAGAAATGGTTGATGAAAAGGTATGCAATGTAGAAGAAACGGGCGCTGATATTTTAATTGGCGCAGATGCGGGCTGTTTATTAAATATTGGTGGGCGTATTCAACGTCAAGGAAAGCCGATTAAAGTAATGCATATTGCGGAAGTTTTAAATAGCCGATAAAAGGGGGAAATCGATAATGGCAATGAAAACAAGTGATGATCGCTTTAATCAGCGTGTAACAAAGGAGCTAGATAATCAATTTATGCGCGGTGCTGTATCCAGTGCTCAGGAACGCTTTCAAACACGCCGCCTACAACAGGCAGAGGAGCTTGGACATTGGGAGGAATGGCGCTCACATGGTGAGGAAATTCGCCAGCATGTGTTAGAAAATCTCGATTATTATTTATATCAATTAAGTGAAAATGTGTCCAAGCGAGGTGGACATGTATTTTTTGCACAAACAGCACAGGAAGCAACGGACTATATTCAAGGCATTGTGAAAAAGAAAGAAGCCGCTAAAATTGTGAAATCAAAATCAATGGTAACAGAGGAAATTAGCTTAAATGCTGCATTGGAGGAGCTTGGCTGTGAGGTCATTGAAACAGACCTTGGTGAATATATTTTGCAGGTAGCAGACCATGAGCCACCATCACACATTGTTGCACCTGCCCTGCATAAAAATAAAGAGCAAATTCGGGATGTTTTTAAAGAAAAGCAAGGCTATCAGCAAAGTGAAAAGCCAGAGGAGCTTGCTCTTTATGTACGTGAAAAATTACGCAATGAATATTTAACCGCAGATATTGGTATTACAGGCTGTAACTTTGCCATTGCCGAAAGCGGCTCGATTACCCTTGTGACAAATGAAGGCAATGCCGATTTAGTGACAGCCCTGCCAAAAACACAAATTACGGTGATGGGGATGGAAAGAATTGTCCCGACCTTTGAAGAAATGGAGGTGCTTGTTAGCCTACTAACAAGAAGTGCTGTTGGGCAAAAGCTAACGAGCTATATTACAACGCTAACAGGGATAAAGGACGAGGGAGATACGGACGGACCAGAGGAATTCCATTTAGTCATTGTCGATAATGGGCGTTCAAATATTTTAGGCGGGGAGTTTCAGCCGATCTTACAATGTATTCGCTGTGCTGCCTGTGTCAATGCTTGCCCTGTCTATCGTCATGTTGGTGGGCATACGTATGGCTCTATCTATTCTGGCCCTGTAGGTGTTGTACTTTCCCCACTTTTAGGCGGCTATGATGATTTTAAGGAGCTACCATACGCCTCTACATTATGTGGTGCATGTACGGATGCTTGCCCTGTGAAAATTCCGCTTCACCAGCTTATTCACCGACATCGACAAGTCATTGTAGAAAATGAAGGCAAAGCACCTGTTTCTGAAAAACTATTAATGAAAGCATTTGGCTTAGGGGCTTCCTCCCCTTCTTTATATAAAATGGCAACAAAAATGGCTTCTCCAGCTATGTCCCCCTTTACGAAAGATAACACGATTTCCAAGGGGCCAGGACCTTTAAAGGCATGGACGGAGGCTAGAGATTTCCCTGCACCAAATAAAGATAGCTTTAGGGATTGGATAAAGCAGCGTACAAAAGGAGGTAAGTCAGAATGACAGGCACAATACAAAATCGAGAAACCTTTTTGGCCAATATTGCCAAGCAGCTTGGACGCTCTCCACAAGCAGAGCTTCCACGCCCAACATGGCAATACCAGCCCCAAGATCGTGTGCTAAAAGATGCAACAAAGGATGAGCTAGTGGAGGTTTTAGTGCAACAATGTAAAAATATTCATACAGATATTGTGATAACAAATACAGCGAAGCTTCCACAGGATTTACAAGCGGTTATCGACAATTATGGTGGTCAATCCGTTATTACATGGCAAGATAAACGATTCCAAGACTATGGATTATCCGCATTAATGACAACACAGTGGCAACAAGCCAATATTGAGCATTATGAATGGAATGCACAGCAGCCTGAGGAAAATATTCGACAAGCTGAAAAAGCCAATATCGGCATTACCATTAGCGAAATAACATTAGCAGAATCAGGAACGGCAGTGCTCTTTAGCAGCAAGGAGCGAGGTAGAAGCGTCAGCTTTTTACCTGAAAAGTCAATTATTTTAATTCCTAAAAGCACTATTGTGCCACGTATGACACAGGCTGCACGCTGGATTAGTGAAAAAGTGCGTAAGGGTGAAAAAATTGCCTCATGCATTAACTTTATTACGGGTCCTAGTAACTCAGCCGATATCGAAATGATTCTTATCGTTGGCGTCCATGGACCTATCAAAGCAACATATATTGTCATTGAGGATCAATAAATGATAACAGGCATGCAAGGTCAATGCATGCCTGTTGTTGAATGAGGAATACTTTCTGCTATGACCTCTTTGTCATAGTATTCTGGATGTGCTTCCTCTAAGATGGCTGGTCGTAGCATCACAAGTGAAATAGAAATGATAATTATGCTTGTAATCGGTAAAATAATTGTCGCTGGTATGGCATCATATAATATACCATAAATAACCATACCAATTGGCATCATAGACATTGCCATTGTTTCCATTAGCCCAAAAACTCGCCCACGATACTCTTCTACAATGATTTTTTGCATATACACCCCGATTGGCATATTAATACCCATTTCAAAAATCGCAAAAATAAAGTAAATCATTAAATAAAAGATCACAATAGCTACATAGGAAAAATCAGTGACTAATGGAATAACTGCTAAGCCAACACTTCCCGCCAATAACAATAAGCTGATTTTGGAGAAACGTAATGGTACTTTGACTTCGGGTCTTGTTGCGAAATAAAGAGAAGCCACAAGCATACCTAATGCACCCGACGCTTCAATAAAGCCAAAGTGTGTGGATTTCACTTTTAGCAATTCAATGATAATGTACGTTCCTCCTACAGCGATGGCAGAAAAGAATAAATTGATCCATAATGCTACCCACATAATGGTTTTAATGACGTTACGCTGCTTGATATAATGAAAACCGCTTTTCAGCCCCTCCCACATCTTCTCTTTTTTCGTATCCTCCCCTCTTGTACTATAGAGGTTAAAATCCATTGTTGCCTCTAAACAAAACGCAATCGCATAGGCTACCATATTCACCATTAAAAATACATCCATATTAAAAAATCCATACATCATACCACCAATAACTGGTCCCCCAATTGCAGCTACAGACATTGACATTTGGTTAAATGACATCGCCCGCTGTAATCGTTCTGGATTGACAAGCGTGGCAATAGCAGATGAAAACGTAACACCAGAAAAGGCTGAACAAATCGTATTAAAAACAGTAGCTATGTATATAGCATAAACGGACATTCCTACTGTTTCTGTATAAAGCAATAATCCTCCTACTGTCAAAATGGTGCCCGCCTGCGCTATTAATATCGTGCGTTTTTTTGAGAAATTATCTGCGACATAGCCTGCTAAGGGTGCCACAAGTGCGCGTGGTAATACGGAACAAATCATATTCGTCGCAAAGCTCATCGCCGACCCAGTCATCGCTAAAATATATAGGCTAAAGCCGAATGCCATCACATTTGCACCCAACATGGCAATCATTTTACTCGCTGTGAACGTCCATAAATGATAGGTCGCCTTTTTTAACTTTTCCGCTTCATTCATCTAAATCCCTCCGTTTTTTAACTAAATTAAAAAGTTTAATTATATTAAACAAAATATACCATAGTTCCTCCTTTTCACGCAAGCAAAAGTTTAATATAATTAAACAAAAGGAGGCGAGGCAGTGGACTCTTTAGGCACACGAATTCGCAAATTAAGGAAGGAACAAAAATTAACATTAGAGGCACTTGCCGGTGATCGTCTAACAAAAGGAATGCTAAGCCAAATAGAAAATGATAAGGCCAAGCCTTCCATGGAAAGCCTTGACTATATTGCTGAACGTTTGGGTGTAAAAGCTAGTGAATTGCTGGAGGAAGTAACCCCATCCTCTATTCGCCCGCTTTTAGAGCAGGTCGAAATTTTATTTGCAGAAGTAAAGCGTGGTGATGCCAATCATCAGCAGCAAATTGTCGATTTGATTAAGCCATCTGTGGAGGGGCTACCACTAAGTTATGAGGCAGGTCGCTTATTGTATATATACGCAGAGGCACAATATGAAGCAGGATTAACAGGGTGGGAGGCCCCGCTTCTGCAGGCGCGCACTATTTTTAAAGAAATTAATTTACTCAGCCATTGGTTCAAAACATTTGTCCTAGAGATAACGATTTTAGCGAAAAAGCGTCAATATGAATTAGCCTTTTCCTGTATGTTACGGGCAAAGGACACCATTGAGCAGGAGGGCTATCAGCTTGATTCACGTGATGCCTTATTAATGACCTATTATACAAGCACTCTACAGCTTGCTATTGGTAGGCATGAGTCAGGTAAAAAGTTAATTAACGAAACAATTGTCAATGCCCATAAAAACCAGCTATTCTATCAAATCGATGATATGTATCGAATTGGAGCCTATTGTGCGATGATTGACCATGACTTTGAACAAGCTGAGTATATGTTGAAGAAGCTTGATCAATACCGTGCTTTTGCTGGGCGGGATGAGGTAGATGCGTTAATCTTTGTCATACGCGCACATTATTACAATAATTATGTTCATCATTATGAGCAGGCACTTTTAGAAGTAGAGCGTTTTAATCAACTCAAACATGAGGAATTTAACAAGCTTGATCCAAACTATATTTATTTTGAAAAGGGAAAATCTTTATACTTACTCGGTCGTTATGAGGAAGCAAGGATCGCATTTGAACATTATACAAAAATACCAAGCTTTATTAGCCATCCTTATGATATTTTAAGCTTAAATGAATGCTTTTCCTATAAAGCCCTTTGCTATGCACATTTTGGTGAGCTAACAACAGCCTATGAAATTGCAAAAATGGCTTATACAGATTCACTGGATTTAGTGGATTTACCCTATAAACGAAAAATCGAGGAAGTCTATCGAACAATTAAGGCACAAATTGATTCCATAACTTAATGAGGAAAGGGATTGCACGAGGCTGTGCAATCCCTTGTTTTTACGGCTGACGATCGTTCTTTATTTGTTGATGGATTTTGCGTAACGCCTTTTTCGAGCCTCGTTCGATATCATGCTGAAGCTTACGCTCTCGATAGTCTATAAATAATGTTTCTAGATCATAGCCTTCAGGGTATAGCTCCGTTGCAGGTAATTCTAAGGCAAGCCGCTTCACATTCACCTCAAGTAGTTGCCCCTGATAGAATACGCTGACATTATTGTACGGATTCATTTCTTCATATACCAATCCCACATCATCATAGTCCAATAATTTCACACGATCCCCTTTGGCAAATGTATATGTCACCGTCACGCTTTGTTTCTCTGCCTTAGGCTTACGAATTTTACTGTCATGAACGAGCGTCAGCTGATATTCTTTATTATTGATATAATCCTTTGCTCTTTGTAAAACAGCTTCGCGGACATTCATTTTTTTAGAAATCCATAGGGCATTGCTTTCTCCAGACGTGCCGATTATTAATTGATACAACGGCTCTAGTGTTTCAGCATGGAAGCGCATTGCCGCATTCATAAAATCAGGATGCATTTCTGAAAATCGTTTAATTTCGCCATAATGTGTTGTTGCAACGGTTATACAGCCCATCTGATAAAATTCCTCTAGTATCGCAATTGCCAGTGCTGCCCCTTCATTCGGCTCTGTTCCACTGCCAATTTCATCAAACAGTAAGAGTGTATGATTATTAGCAGCTCTCATAATATCAGAAAGATTTTTCATATGAGAAGAAAACGTACTAAGTGCATTCTCTATACTTTGATTGTCGCCAATATCTACAAAGATATGGTCGAATACAGCCATTTCCGTTCCTTCATCCGCCGCGATATGAAAGCCTGACATCGTAGCTAATGCTAGTAAGCCAATTGTTTTTAATACGACCGTTTTCCCACCAGCATTCGGCCCTGTAATAATTAAGCTACGGTAGTTTTCACCAATAGTAAACTGAAGGGGCACAGCATTTCCCGGTAATAATGGATGCTTGCCATTCACTATGTTGATATAGCCATAATCATTTAAACGCGGCTCCATGCCACCAATTTGTCTACTGAACTTCGCTTTGGCAAAAACCATATCGTATTGACTGATCAACTCCATGTTAATATGGATAGCTTTCAGATGCTCCATTAAAAGACCTGATAAAGTCGCTAAAATCTGATATTCCTCCACCGCTTCCTCAGCCTTCAAGGTAGCTAATTCTACATTTAATTTAGCGACAACACTTGGCTCCATAAAAACGGTTGCCCCTTTTGAGGAAATTTCAACGACCGTTCCCTGTACATGATTTTTATAGGTCGCCTTAATCGGAATCGTATAGCGATCATCCTTTTGACTAATAAAAAATTCCTGAATATACGGTTTATTGGCACTGTTATTTAAAAATTTCGTTAAGCGTTCTTTTATTTTTTCCTCTGTCGTTTCCATATGATGACGAATACGTTTTAATTCACGACTAGCAGCCGAATCTACACGATTGGCTTTGATCGCAAAATTAATCTCCTCCTCCACGCTTGTCAATTCAGCCATAGAATGAGCGTAAGTGGAAAGAACAGGCGCAAAAAATGCCTTATCCAGCATAAATTTTTTGATGTTGCGGCAGCCTCGTAAAAAGTCTGACATGCTAACTAGCTCACTTGGGTCTAGTATCATGCCCTTTTCAAGCTTCGTCATAATATGCTCAATATTTGATACCCCTAAAAACGGAACATGCCCCTCTGCATCCAATATGGCACGAGCTTCTGTTGTTTCATTCAACCGATTTTTTACCACTGCTAAGCTTGAGCTTGGCATTAATTTATCTAAAAGCTGTTTTCCTAATCCGCTGACACAGTAGGATTTAACGATGTCCTTTAATTCATGATATTGTAATTTTTCAAGTGTAGTATTATTCATTTCTTTTTGCTCCTCATTGTAATGTTTTATCATACATGAAGATACCTACCCAATAATAGATAGCAATGATAGTTTAAACAAAATAAAAAAGCTGCGAGGAATCCCCACAGCTCTATCTTTAAAAGGCGCGTTTTCCTGACATCACAAATAAAACTTCAGCTAATTAAAGTTTCTATCCTGTATGCCACGCTTAATAAAGTATTGTAGGTATCTACATAGGTTGTTGAAATAGGTCCATGACAAAATAAGGGGTGTTCATAACATATATCCCCTGCTGTCGTCATCGCCACTATTTCATTCAATTTTTACCTAGTTAGAACCTACCGCACTCACAAAAAGCACCTCTCATTAATTCATCATTGTTATCTAATTATTGACATTTTACTATATGCTGACATGAAAGTAAAGGTGTCAGCTTGCTTCAACTTCCAATATGGGCTTTAAGATTTTAGAAAAAAGACCTGTAGAAAAATCTACAAGTCTTTTATGAAACGGATTTATGATGGGCTTTTCTTGTTTCTATAATTTTGGAGCCTGAGAATAGTAGTAAGGCTACCCAAATAATGCTAAAAGCCAGAAGCTCTACCTGACTAAATGGCTCCTTGTACAGCATCACGCCTAAAATTAATACAATCGTTGGTGTCATATATTGAATAAAGCCTAATAAATATAATGGAATATTTTGTGCGCCTTTAGCAAATAAAACTAAAGGAACTGCTGTAACGATACCACTTACAATCATCAACATATCTGTTTTAACATCAATATGTAAAAATGAAGCTTGCTGTGTTGTAAATAAATACGCATAATAACCTAAGGCAAATGGCAAAATCAATAATGTTTCAATGGCTAAGCCTCTTGTCGCATCAAGCGTAATTTTCTTTTTTAGCACGCCATAAATAGCGAACGATACAGCAATTAATAGTGCTACCCAAGGCATAGAGCCGTAATTGATCGTTAAAATTAGCACCCCAATAAAGGCTATTGCCGTAGCAATCCATTGGACATGGCTTAACGATTCCTTAAAGAAAATAACACCAAAAATCACAGACAACAGTGGATTAATATAATAGCCTAAGCTTGTTTCAATCACATGATCATGTGTCACAGCCCAAATATATAAATACCAGTTCATTGAAATAACAAAGGACGCACCCGCAAGCTGCCAAAAATGCTTTTGATGTGACCATAAATACTTTAAATCTGCCAGCAGCTCCTTACGCATGCGAAATATGCTCACCGCAAGCACCGTAAAAACAAAGGACCAAATCACGCGAGATAATAAAATCTCCATGCTTGGCACATGCTCTAATAGCTTCCAGTACAGCGGGAAAACTCCCCAAATCATATAGGCTAAAAATGCTGCCAAAACTCCCTTTTTCCCATTTGACATTGCCATTAACGCTCCTACTCTTTGTATAATAGTAAACTAGCTAAAGAATAGACTCATTATAGGACTTTGCGTAGCAACTGTAAATGTTCTTGCCTACGTTATTCAGATTCTAGCTCTGCAATATATTTGCGCACTGTACTATAGCTAATATGTGGATTGATTTGACGCTTAATGCGAATATGAATTTCTTTAATGCCTACACCCTGCTCACGCATATCACGAATCATTGATTTTAAGGGACCTGTCAGTGCTTCCTGTGATAAAGTTGTATATTTGCTTAATTCAATAAGCAGCTCTGCATTTTGCTGACGCAGCACCTTCATCTCATCTACCATGCAATTATATTCTGTTACTTTTTTCTGCAGGATAGTGTTTTGCTGTTTTAATTTTTGTGTTTCCTCCATTAGCTGTGTATTGTGCTTTTTGAGCGCTTTTCGTTCTTGCTCTAACCCATTGTGCTTTTTATCTAAATCTGTATGCATAGCATTGTACAGCTCTTCGATATGCAATAATTGGAGATAACGATTGTTTGGGACAAGCATTAAAGCTTCCGCTGTATGAAGGGCAAGCGTTCCATCCTTCAAAGGCTCATATAACAATGTAGAGGGTTCTATTTTATTGCCCATCACTTCTTCACGCCCCCACAAACAATTTTCTGTAATCGTGTTGCTTTGTCTATCATTGGTTCGCTTCCTTTTTCATATGATAATCATTCTCATTTAATTTTATCATAATCATTCATGATTCTTTTGTCAAAAGATCAATTGCGTCTGAATTTTTTCGAAAATGCCCCTTCAAAATCCATGACACCTGTTGAGTAGAAACCTTCTCTATGCTTTCGATATAAGAAGCAAAATAAAAAAGACTGCTGAGAAAGTAATGATTTCCTCAACAGTCCTATTTTTACATTTTTTTTAGTTTTTCGTACTCTAATTGCAAACGCTCAATGCGTTTACGTCCTTCTTCGCGATTTCTAACTGTTTCTGCTTGAATTTGCTTCGTTTCCTGAATACCAGCCATAATCGTTTGCCATGTTGTTTCAATCGTTTCGATTTTAATGCTTGGGCTACCTGCTTGGCGAGCAATATTGACGCTGTTTCTACTAATATTTTCAGCATTGCGTACAAGCATCTCATTTGTACGGTCATCCAACTCTTTCATGGAATCAGAAATAAGCTTTTGACGTCTTAATGTAACCGCATGAATCAAGCCCTGCTTAAAGATTGGAATCGTCGTTACAAAGGCAGAGTTAATTTTTGCAATTAAATGGTTATTCCCCTGCTGCATTAAACGAATTTGCGGAGCGGATTGGAAGGATACCTGCTGTGCCATTTCTAAATCATAGCGGCGCTGCTCTAATAATTCCACAGCGCGTAGCATTGTTTCATATTCCATTGCTGCTAGCTGATCGCCAGTTTGTGCCTTTTGCTCAAGTGCCGGCAATGATGCGCGAACCTCATCTATTTTTACTTCAATCGCTGCTACAAACTTGCTTAATGATTGGAAGTAGTTTAAATTTTGGTCATATAAATTTTCAAGGTCTACTGTATTTCGCTTCATTTCGCCTTCGTATTTTTGAATTTCACGATAAATAACATCCACTTCTTTGTTCATGCTATCGTATTTGGCTAAAAATCTCTCCAATTGCTCTTTGCCTTTATTAAAGAGCCTTGTTAAAAAGCCGCCCTTTTTCTCCTCTGAAAAATCTTGGGGATCAAATTTATCCATAATTTTATTCAAGTTATTCAGTAAAACACTTGATTCTTCAAGCTTACTCGCTTTCATCGTCGCAAGCATTTTATCGGAAAAAGTGGAAATACCATTTGCGGTTTCCTTCCCAAGCTCCAGCATAGCAATTTGGTCTTTGACATCAATTTTTTGTGCAAGCGCATGTACCTCTGGGTCTTGCTTTAAGCGTAGCTGGTTTTGTGCAATTTGCGACAGTTCCTGCTCTGATACAAGCACTGGTGGCTGCTGTGGCTCTGACTGCATCAAGGGATTTTCCTGTGGTTGCTGGATCACTGGATTTGGTTGTGGTTGCTGCTGAAATAAAGGATTTTCTGAAGCGAATGGGTCCTTTGATTGGTATTCGTTATTAGACATATCTATACCCCCTATTACTTACTCTCTTGTACTATACGAATCATGCTGCAAAAAAGTTTCATCTTAAACGAATAAAGGAAGCGTTTCGTAAGGTGTACGAATCAACACCTTCTTCGTCAATTATACTATAACAAGTTGTAGCTATCCGCTCGATAGCTATGCCACTTTGTAAACTTGATAGCATATTATCACCTTATTCCTCAAGTATAGCCTGTTAACCGAGGAAATTCGACTAAATTTGCAAATTATCAAAAAAAAGTAGCCATATTGCATAGGCTACTTTCCAATCATTATGTTGTCACTTTTAAGACTGTTTTAATTTTTTGAATCACGCCACCCGTGCTATAGGTTAGCACACTGCGTTTATAGAAGGATAAGCTAAATAGATACACCACAACAATTGTTGCGATTAAAATACCTAATGATAGTAGTGGTACCATGCCCCCAATATCTGTAGCACCTATACGCATTGGCATGACCATCCCAGATGTAAAGGGGATATACGAGAAGATTTTAATTAATAGTGTATCTGGATTGCCGATACCTGATAGCATGACATAAAAGCCGATTAATGTCACCATCATGGCAGGCATTAATACTTGCCCCGCTTCCTCTACCTTTGATACAAGTGAGCCAAACAGTGCACCAACAATTAAATAAAGGACAATAGTCAATAGCAAGAACACAATAGCATACATCACATAGCTAATTGAGAGCTCTTGAATAATGGTAGCGGCTGTATCCCAAATGACGCCATTCTTCGCAAATTTTGCATATAGTAAAAAGGCGATAGCAATAATCCCCATTTGTGTCATGGCTAATAATAGTACACCTGCAATTTTTGCTTTAAAATGGGTGGCTGGCTTGACGCTTGCTAACAGCATTTCCATAGCACGAGAGCCTTTTTCAGAGGCAATTTCAGTTGTAATCATGGAAAGGAATGTGGAAATAAAGAAATAAATTAAAATCCCAATACCATACGATACCCATAGCCCCGACTGCTTTTCTTCCTCACTTTTCCCACCTGCTGATGCCTCATTTAAATTTTTCGTAGAAATCGTTGTTTGAGCAGCCATAATTTGTGCTGCTTGCTCAGATGAAAGAGAAAGCTGCTGAACAGCATAATGTTGACCAGCATACTGTAATAACGATGACAATGTTGTCTGATCATTTAATTTTAATGGTGTAAATGTCGCGATTTCTGCATGGAGCTGACCACCTTCATCCTGAATCGTCACAATGGCGTCTAGCTTGCCGTCCTTCACCTGTTCCTCAAGCGCTGCAACATCCTGTTCATCCTGCGTAAAAGCCATATCACCATTGGATACAAAAATACCACTTAAATCCGCAGAGGTGTCGTTGACAATAGCAATTTGCTGGGCTTCATCATCCCCTGTAAAAAGTGCCTTAATATCCGACCAAAATATAGCCACAGACATTAATACTACATATAAGCATGTCATCAAAATAAAGGATTTTGATTTAAATTTTGATTTATATAACTGCATCATGAGTAAATTAAACTTCGACAATCTGACCACCTACCTTGTCTTTAAAGATTTCATCCAATGATAAATAATCTAAACTAAACTTTTCAATGTACTTGCCATTGGAAAGCTGCTCAAAAATGCTTTGGGCATAGCGCTCGTCCTCTAACATTAACACAATTTGCTCCTTTTCCACGCGCACATCCTTCACGCCTTCAAGCGCCAATAATTGCGTTGTCGACCAATCTGTCCGCACCGCCAGCTTTGTTTTGCCATATTGTTTCTTTAAATCTAGTAAGCTACCAGAAAATAAGGAAACACCTCGCTTTAAAAGACATAAATGATCACAAAGCTCCTCCACATTATCCATTTGGTGACTGGAAAATAAAATCGTTGTGCCCTGCTTCTTTAATAGTAAAATAGCATCCTTTAATAAATCTTTATTGACAGGGTCTAAGCCACTAAACGGCTCATCCAAAATTAAAAACTGTGGCTTATGAATAAAGCTTGCAATCAGCTGAACCTTTTGCTGATTGCCCTTTGACAGCGTTTCAGCCTTATCTTTGCGTTTTTCCTCCAGCTCAAAGCGCTGAATCCAAAAATCAATATCCTTTTTTAGCTCTGCTCTTTTCATGCCACGTAGCTCGCCAAAAAAGTAGAGCTGCTCCTCCACCTTCATCGTTGGAAAAATGCCGCGCTCCTCAGGTAAATAGCCAAGAATATCACGATTAATAGCATTTACGGGCTTATCATCCCAAGTAATTGTGCCAGCCGTTGTTTCCTGTAAATCTAAAATCATACGAAATGTCGTTGTTTTTCCCGCTCCATTTTGCCCAATTAGCCCAAAAATTTCACCCTTTTCAATGGTAAAATTCAAATCATTGACAGCCGTAAAATCCTTGTACTTCTTTGTGACATGCTGTAGCTGTAATGTCATCTTTTCTCCTCCTACCTTTCAAATAACTGTGCTTCTTTTTGTAACCTTTTTACACGCTTGCATACTTGTAGAATGGATATGCCTAGCAAACATACAAGCAATGCATCTACTAGTCCAATACCTTTATTGAGGGTATGCTCCTGCACAATATTCATACAGCCAGCAAAAATACCGAAGCCCGCAAACACTAACATCATATTGCGAACCCATCTTAAATAGTTCAATTTCGAATGATTATCTGATAGTAATTCAAACGATCCCTCTACTGCTTTTTTTCGATAATACGCCCATGCACCATTTTTCGTGACATACTCAATATGCATCGATGTCAAAAACTCAAAATAATCCTTTGATTTCCCTAAAATCAGCTCATTGCGATAGATGTATTCCCCTGGCTGACCTTGCTCAAAAATAAAATAGCCGATCAACGCCTTTTTTAAATGCCAGCCCTGAGCAGCCATGTCATTAATCCATTGCTCTTCTTTTTCATAGTCAATAAAAAAGCGATACACCCGTTTGTTCACTTTATTCTGCTCCCTTCGTTATACGGATACCATTATCAAAAAGTTCCCTTAATCGTAAAATTTCATATTCCACCACTGTTTTGCCAGCTTCAGTAATCAAATACTCCTTCTTTCTGCCATCTCCACCAAGCGCCTCAATCCAGCCTCGGTCCTGTAAGGTTTTAATCGCGCCATAAATGGTCCCTGCGCCCAAGCGGACACGACCATTGCTAATTTCCTCCACAAATTGCATAATGCCATAGCCATGCCTTGCCTTATACAAAGCTAATAAAATATAATAAACGCCCTCTGTTAATGGCGGATGCTCCTGTGTCATACAATCCCTCCTTTATATCGCCTAGCAATATATCACCAGTCGATATATCCAAAATATATCAGCACTCGATATAGTTGTCAATGCTCTTACTGTTAAAAGTTTAACCATAATTTATATTGCACATAATAATGCACTATGTTAGCATGTAAGTAATTACTTGCATGAAAGGAAGTATATACTTGGCAACAAAGGGAACCGCAGAAAGAATCATTGAAGCAGCGTTACAATTGGTTAGTGAAAAAGGCTATACAGCTGCAACAACCAAATCCATTGCAGAATTAGCAGGTGTCAATGAGGTCACTCTTTTCCGACATTTTGGCAATAAGCGTGGTTTATTAAAAGCCATTATTGAGCAATTTTCTTATTATCCTCTTTTACAGCAGGAGATTAATCAAAATGTAACATGGGAATTAGAAAAGGATTTATTAAATTTCTCATTGAAGCATTTTCAGTTTTTAATGTCGATTAAAGATTTTGTCATGATCGGCTTTAAGGAGTCTATCCAGTTTCCTGAAATTAGTGAAGAAATTGCGAATATTCCCCTTCTTATTAAAAAGGAGCTTATTCACTACTTTCAAGAAATGCATCAGCGAGGGAAAATAAGAGAAGTTGATTTTGAAGCAGCAGCGTTATCGCTAATTGCCCTTAATTTTGGTCATTTTATGTCACGTGCACGACTTGGAACGATTGTATCTGACATTCCGACTGAAGAGCTTCTACAAACAAGTGTAGCTATTTTTTCTAGGGGACTCGTTTCCTAGAAAAAATTTTTCTTACAAATGCAAGTAAGTACTTACTTAAATTTAGGAGGGATATCTAAATGAGCGGTTTACAGGCATTATTACGTGTTCGTGAAACCTATATTGGCATTGTCGCTACCATTGCCTTTCAATTAATCTTCTTTTCAATCTGGATGACAGCTTATGATGGTGTCGATGAAAGAGTTGGACAATTAACAATTGGCTTTGTTTCAGAAGATGCTGAATTAGATCAGCAAGTAGCAAAGAATATGAAAAGTGCCATTCCATTTTCAATAGAGGACTATTCATCAATGGCTCAAGCAGAACGAGCATTAAACGCCAGACAAATTAATATGATTGTGCAAATTCCAGACGATTTTACGCATCATATCCAAGCTGGAAAAGAGGCTGAAATTATTTATGCTATTAATCAGGCAAATGCCAGTGTAGCGAAAAATATCATGGAGAATGCCGCAAAGCAGATAACAGAAGAGCTAAATCATACGCTCTATCCATTACAGCAAAATCAAGCAATAGAAGCCTTTTCACAGCAAATTGCACAGCTTCCTTTTGAGCAAAATACAGCACAACAAATTACTGCTTCTGTCAAAACGACTATGATGAATGTGAAAGCACACGCAGCAGATGAAACCATTCTTAAAACAAATAATGTGAAAGGATTTGCTGCAAACTTTATACCCCTCATGGTCATTATCTCTTCCTTTGTAGGTGCTATGGTGATGATTATGCAGCACCAGCAAGCCGCTCAAATTGTGCAAGCTAGCCTATCGAAGTGGCAATTATTCTTAGCAAGACAGTTACTGAATATTGCAGTAGCCTTTACCTTACCACTATTAACAATTAGCTTGATGCATCTTTTTGGGATTGCTAGTAACGAAAGCCTGCTATCTATTTATTGCTTTCAATCTGTGATGTTTTTAGCCTTCCTTTGCTTAGCGCAGGTTTTTGTTATTGCCTTTGGTAATCTGGGCATGGTTTTTAATATTTGTGCGCTCTCTCTCCAATTAGTTACATCAGGCGTTCTTGTTCCTAAAATAATGCTGTCTGAGGGCTATAAGCAAGTGGCAGCTATGCTACCTGCCACTTATGGAGCGGATGGCTATTACACGATTATATTTGGCGGAAGTGCCGATAATTTACTCCAAAATACGAGTGCCTTAGCCATCATTATTCTTATAACAATGGCAATCTCCACCACAGTAGTAGCACTAAAGCCAGCACCCGTTCAATAAACTAATAAGCGATGGATCCATGCACACATGGTCCATCGCATTTAATTGCTACTTTAGCTATTACTTTTGGGCGAGCTTTCCACCTCTTTTCTCATTCTATCCATCAGTCCCCATATTTTTTAAAATAGCTGCTAATTGTTGATTAAGAAAGCTTATGCTATCGCTGAAATCACTACGATACCATTGAATAATAAGCCCAATAATGGCATTTGCCTGATAAGCACTGTAATAATCAACGGCAATATCCTCTACCAGATGGTGCTGTGCTGTTATATCGCGCTTTAACAGCGCATAAATACCATCAAATAGCATGTAATAGTAAGTTAATGGCACATTTTTAGAAAATACGATACGATAAAACATTTTAAAGCGCTCAATATGATGGAAAATACGAATGGTAGTGGGGTCTAATTGATTGGTATCCAGCGTCGCAACAGCACGATAAGGTTCTTCATAGCATTGATATAAATCCTCCATAATTTCCTGAAAATACTCTTCAAAAAGCCCCTCTTTTTGCTCGTAATGTAAATAGAAGGTTCCTCGATTTACCTTCGCCTCCCTGCATATTTCAGCAATAGAGATTTGCTCCAATGGCTTTTGGCTAAGTAAGGTCAATAAAGCAGCATGCAAGGCTTGCTTTGTTTTAATCACACGTA
Source organism: Lysinibacillus sp. NPDC098008 (assembly GCF_044760715.1). Classification (NCBI taxonomy): domain Bacteria; kingdom Bacillati; phylum Bacillota; class Bacilli; order Caryophanales; family Bacillaceae; genus Lysinibacillus; species Lysinibacillus sp. NPDC098008. The sequence goes on along the minus strand of NZ_JBIWBA010000010.1, from coordinate 35,211 downwards.
AATCCGTTGTACGCATTTTTTTCAGCTCCCTATTCAACAGTTTTTCCAAAAAGCGTTGATTACTCAACATATCGAGAAATTCTGCATATTGAAATCGCTTTCAGCTTTATTATATGATTTTAATGAACAGATGTTCAATATCTAACTAGGAGGTCTTTGAGATGAGATTAGCAGGAAAAGTAGCTATTGTGACAGGTGCGGCTTCAGGAATGGGCAAAGCCATTGCGGAAGGGTATGCTAAAGAAGGTGCTAAGGTTGTTGTATCGGACTTAAATTTAGAGGGTGCTCAAGCAGTTGTAGAAGGTATTGAAGCGGCTGGAGGAGCAGCATTTGCGATTCAAACAAATGTCGCATCAACAGAAGACTTACAACGTTTATTTGATGAAACAAAAACGAACTATGGTCAATTAGATATATTAGTCAATAATGCAGGCATTATGGATGGTATGGAGCCAGTTGGTGAAATTTCTGATGAGCGCTGGGATAAAGTGTTTGCGGTGAATACAACGGCGGTTATGCGCGCCATGCGGATGGCTACAGACATTTTCCTCACGCAGGGGCATGGTGTTTTTGTGAATAATATTTCTGCTGGTGGCTTGTATGGTGCACGTGCAGGTGCTGCTTACACAGCCTCTAAGCATGCGGTTGTAGGGCTAACAAAAAATACAGCCTTTATGTATGCGGATAAAAATATTCGCTGCAACGGAATTGCACCGGGGGCAGTTATGACAAATATCGCCTCTACGATGACAAATATTAGTGAGGCAGGAGCTGCACGTCAGGCACTTGGTCTATCCCTTAATCCTCGTGCTGGGCAGCCAGAAGAAATTGCGCAATTAGCGATTTTCCTTGGCTCTGATGAAGCAAGCTTTGTCAACGGACAAGTGATCGCCATAGACGGTGGCTGGACAGCGTATTAAGGTATAACAATACACGCGGCTTACTATAAAATACCTGCGATACTGAAGCATTTACTCGCGCTTTATTATAAAATACACGCGCAGTATATGACTACTCTGCGCGTGTTTCTTTTTTCGCTGGGAATAAGCTGCCAATCGCTGCTCCAATTAGCGCTGGTAAAATCCAGCCTAAGCCAATATCATAGAAAGGCAATATTGTTGAATAGAGCTTTTCCACGGCATCTAGCATACCAAGCTGTGCTCCGGGCACACTGTCCACCAATGCTTTATAGCCGTCTATAAGGCTAATAAAAAATGTACACAGCATTGCGATGGCATACACTGTTTGCTTATTGTTAAAGAACGAGGAGCTTAAAGCAAGCAAAATTAATACGATTGCTAACGGATATAAAAACATTAAGACAGGAATCGCAAATTGAATAATATTGTTTAAGCCAAAGTTCGCAATGGTAAAGGATACAAAGCATAATAAAAAGACAAACCATTTATAGCTAATTTTTGGAAACACCTCATGAAAGAACTCACTGCAGGAGGTAATTAAACCAATGCTTGTCTTTAAACAGGCAAGCACAATAATAAGCGCCAATAAAATAGCCCCAAATGAGCCGAAATAATGGTCAGCTACTGCGGCAAAAATTAAACCACCATTATCAAAAGTGCCTACTGCCTGAATGCTGGAAGCGCCCATATACGTAATCAAACCGTAAATTAGCATCATTAATGCCATCGCAAATATCCCTGATGTCCATGTCGCTTTAGCAATTGCCTTACGATCTGAAATACCTGCATTTTTAATAGCATGAATCACCACAATCCCAAAGGCAAGTGAGGCAAGGGCGTCCATCGTATTATAGCCCTCTTTAAAGCCTGTCATAAAGGCAGCATCCATATAATCACCCATCGGTTGCTGAAACTCCCCCATCGGCTTCACAATGCTTGTAATAATCAATATAAATAATACAATTAAAAAAGCAGGTGTTAAATATTTCCCAACATAATCCATAATTTTGGCTGGATTTAACGAGAAATAATAAACAACAACGAAAAATAACAAGCTAAATATAGCGAGTAGCCATGTTGCATGCTGTGCTTGAATATATGGTTCAAAGCCCACTACAAAAGGCACTGTTGCTGTACGTGGAATCGCAAAGAATGGGCCTATTGTTAAGTAAAGGGCTAATGAAAAGACAATGCCAAATACAGGATGAACACGGCTTGCTAAATCACGTAAGCCATTGCTGCCTGATAAGCCAATTGCTAAAATACCAAGGAATGGTAGCCCAATCGCTGTCACTAAAAAGCCAATTAAGCCAAACCAAAAATGAGTGCCTGCTAGTTGACCTAGCTGAATCGGAAAAATAAGATTGCCTGCTCCAAAATACAGTCCGAATAGCATTGTTCCAATGACTGCATACGTTGAAAAAGGTATTTTTTGTTGCATCTTAGATGTACTCCTTAGAAGTTTTTAATAATCACAAATTATTGTAAGCAAGTGATTTTTCTCTACAATTTCACTATAGTAGCAGGCATTTATTATAATTACAATAGTTTTTTTATTATCTTAATTTTAAGTAAAAATAGAAAAACTGAACGATTGAATGACTATTTCATCCTATCGCCCAGCTTTTCAATGGATTAAACCTTCTTAGTTTGCAACAGACCATTCCACATGGTCTAAAAATTTATAAACATCCTCGTACACTTTATCACGCTCTTTATCCAATGTGATAATATGTCCAGAGTTTTCATACCAAATAATTTCCTTGTCATCTGTGTCCACAGTATTTAAAATAAAAGGTGCGCTTTCTTGGTATAAATCATCGTCTAATGCACCTTGAAGCACTAATGTTGGTGCATGAATTTCTGATAATTCTTTACGTGTTTCCTCTGTTAAACGTGTCACACCATCTAATGAGTCCTTTGGTGAAATACGTAGCTCGTGCAACTCTGAAATAATTTGATCCTTTGATTTATTTTCAAAATGTTTATATAAACGAGCATAATGATATAAACGTGTAAATAAGCCTTTAGAGTTATCACGTGTAATCGGTGCACACATCGCAACACAAGCTTTTACCGGGAACTTCTCTGCCACTTTTAATGAGAATACCCCTCCAAGTGAAATCCCTACAACAGCGATTTCTTTGTAGCCTTTTTCTTGTAAAAATTTGTAACCTTTCACAGCATCGTTCCACCAGTCCTCTGGTTTTGTTTCTAATAATGCTTCAGGTTCTACACCATGTCCACTGTAAATAGGTGCATGTACAGTATACCCTCGCTTGGATAAAAATTCCCCTAGCTTTTTTACATCTTTTGTGCTACCTGTAAATCCATGCAGTAATAATACGGCTTTTTTGCCGCCTTCAATTGTTAAAGGTTCTGGTTTTGTCAACTTCATATTATGATATCCCCTTCGCGGAAATGTTAATTGTGTATTTTATGTGTCTATCTTACCATCCTTTATTCATAATGTATAATTTATAGTTTTTATCAAATCAATCCACCTTATGCATGAATGATGTGAGGTTAACAGCGCTACTATCATGCTTTCCATGCCTAAACTTTCCAAGCTGTTTGTAAAATGCTGCATTCTCTGAAAAAATTTTTACGCCCTATACTTCCTAGCGGTTTCTCGCTATAATGCAGTTAACCTGATTGCTATGGGGAAAAGAGGTGAAAAAATGGAGTGGCAGCAATTAGAATATTTTGTCACTGTTGCAAAACTAGAGCATATGACACGAGCTGCGGAAGCATTAGCGATTTCACAGCCTGCCCTCAGTCGTTCAATTTCTAAGCTAGAGGAAGAATTAGGTGTGCCGCTTTTCGACCGACAGGGACGTTCCATTATGCTCAATCGCTATGGTGAGCTATTTTTATATCGCGTACAGCGAATGCGTAAAGAATATGAAAAGGCTGTTTTAGAATTACAGGAGCTCAATAATCCAGAGTTTGGGGATGTGTCACTCGGTTTTTTACATACACTTGGGACGAGTATTGTACCAGACTTGATTCGTGCCTTTCGTCAAAAGCACCCCCGTATCCACTTTCACTTTACACAAAACTATTCACATTCACAGGTAAAGCAATTGCTCGCTGGTGAGCTAGACCTTTGTTTAATTGCGGCAATTGATACGGAGCCACCTGTTTGCTGGCAGGAGCTATGGCGTGATGAGCTTTTTATTATCGTGCCCATTGACCATCCAATGGCACATCGTAAAAGCATTAAAATGAAGGAATTGGAGCATGAAAATTTTATTTTAATGAAAAAGGGCTATGCATTGCGTCGTACTGCTGATCGTTTGCTGCAAGCAGCAGGCATTAAGCCGAATATTACTTATGAGGGTGATGAGGTTTCAACCATCGCTGGTTTTGTCGGTGCAGGTCTTGGTGTTTCACTATTGCCAGATGATGAGGACTTCAATCCGAAAAAAATTGTGAAAATTCATGTGGATGATATGATATGTGAACGTATTATTGGTATGGCTTGGGTGGATAACCGCTATTTATCACCATCTGCACGCCAATTCCAACAGTTTGTCTTTGATTTTTACGAACAAAAAAATGCCTCCTTATAAAAACAGGGCTGTGCAAAATTTTGCACAACCCTGTTCTACTATGCCTCCATATATTTTACACGGCAAGCATGAATATCCGTTAAATCTCCCTCCACCTGTAAAGAGCCTTGCTTATTTAACATCATAATACGATTTATTAAAAATTCCTCACTAATATAATCATGGAATGTATCATAGGCTGCACCAATTATATGCATAAGCTCAATCCATTCCTGCTGATGCTGTTGATGTAACTCCTGTACGGCGGATAACAGCATCGCATCCAGCGCATTTTCCTCCACATGGACAATCCCCTGATCCCATAGACGCAATGTGCTTGGATATCTCTTTAGCTCCTCCCATTCCTTGGCAAGACGCTGACACATTGGAATCGAAAAGCGCTTGGCATCAGCGCGAAGCCTCATCAGCATCTCAGATGATAGCTCACCTGTATAACGAATATCTGTATTTGCTTGTAGACGCTGCAAGCCCTCTGTGGCATCAACGCCATAGACCATATTGCATTTATTGACAAACTCGCTTATCACATAGCGCAATCCGATTTGTTCATGGGCATTTTGGCTATACCAAATCCATACATCTACATCACATGGCACATTCGCAATTTTTTTCTGCCAGTTTGCATAAAGATCATCATATAGCTGCTGGTCCTCCTGCTCTCTAAAAATATGGGAAGCTAACCAGCTTTTGCGTTCTTCCATGTTTTCAAGCGGACCAATCGAGAAAATATCATGAATATTTAAAACTGCTTCACTGCGCTGTAAATGATGTTGACGTATGGCAAGCTTCATGGAGCCCTGAGTCGCTAAGCTTAAGGTAATATGTAAAATAGCCATCTCTATTCCCCCCTACTGTTTACTTAATGCAATTTGTATACCGATAAATGTAAATAACATACCTTGCACAATATTTAAGCGTTTTGCTATTGTTGGCTTACCAATAATAACTTGTCGTACTTTACCCGCAAATATACTAAACAATGAAAATAATATAAGTGCCTGCACTAAAAATACAATACCCAATAATAGCATCTGCCAAGCCACATGCCCCTGTGACGGATCGACAAACTGTGGCAAGAGCGCTAAGAAAAATAACGATACCTTTGGATTTAATATATTCATGAAAATGCCTTTTTTATAGAGCTTCTTATAGGCTTGTATGCTTTGTTGTTGCAATGACAGGGCATCTTCCTTCGCGCGAAACGATTGCCAAGCTAAGTACAATAAGTACGCTGCTCCTGCGAACTTTACAATCGAAAAAATAACCGTGGATTGATACATCATGGCAGAAATACCAAGCACTGCTGCGCTAATATGAACAAGCAATCCCGTACAAAGCCCAAGTGATGTGGCAATACCAGCTATTTTATCCTGTGTAATGCTTTGAGCAAGGACAAATAAATTATCTGGCCCTGGCATTAGCGTTAAAATAATCGCAGCTCCTAAAAATGCGAATATTGTAGAGAGTTCCAATATGTTCCCTTCCTTCAACTTCTTTTACAAACTATTTACATTATACTACATGACATAGTTCTCATTTGCTGTAACTTTATGAATTTATCGAAAACTTTTCATACATTTTCGTGTCACAAATTTTTCTCGTTTCCGCAATACTTTTCTCGCCTAATCCCTTATACTTATATAGAAGAAACCCATATAACATCAAATTTCTGTGAACAAGGGGTGGTTGTGATTGGCAGTTAGCGATATTGTGACACGATACGAGGATGAGCATGGTCAGGTTTATTATAAGATGAAATCACATAATATTGAGGTAAAAGCAACACAAAATGCAGGTTTAGCCCCTGTTATTACCTATTGGATGGAGGGTCGGGAAATTACGGATTCCATTCGTGATTTACGCTTTAGTCCGCGCCCTCCAGATAGTTATATTCAAGATTATGAGGAATTTCAGGCAATGCTTTATACAAAAGAACAGCGTGCCATTAATCAGCTTTATGAACAAATGAGCATTAAACCGAAAAATATGTCTTCCGCTAAACAAGTTCTTTGGAGCTTCTTTGTGATGATATTAGCCATGCTACCACTTCTCATCGCCATTTGGTGGCTTCGATCCTAAAACCCTTCATTTTTTATCCCGTCTTAACAATCTTAGCGTAGCGTCAGATATAGCCTATAAAAAAATGATCGGTAAAGCTACTCATTAGCGAGGATGCCCTCACAAATTGAAGGTTTGCTTTATCAAAATTTTCAAGTAATTTTAGGAATGTATCTTGACAGACGAAGCGAAGTAGTGCATTCTTGAGTCAATAATACAAAACGAACGAAGACTAGTAGTAAGAAACGGCTTGACTAGAGAGCAATGTTCATCGGCTGCAAGGCATTGTACAAGAAAGACTTATGAACCTACTTCGTGTATCGTCCTAGCCAAACTAGGCGCAGTCTCCAGCGTTATGAGTAAAGTGGAATGTCTAATGATATTCAATGTAGGTGGTACCACGGAAAGCAGGTCTTTTCGTCCTAAATTTTAGGATGAAAAGGCTTTTTTATCTTTATTCTATGAAAAATGTGAAATAAACGGCAACTGGAGGTAGTGTCATGGAGAAAAAAAGAATTGTCGTGAAAATTGGTAGTAGCTCTTTAACCAATTCAAAAGGTGAAATCGATAAAGTCCGTTTAATGGATCATGTGCAGGCAATTGCCACATTAAAGCAGCAAGGACATGAAGTATTGCTTGTATCATCAGGTGCTGTCGCGGCGGGCTTTAAACAGCTTGGCTACCCTGCCCGTCCTGTCACAGTCAAGGGCAGGCAAGCGGCGGCGGCTGTTGGGCAAAGCTTGCTGCTACAAACATACAATGCCTTATTTAGCATTTACGATATTATCCCTGCTCAAATTTTACTAACACGCACGGATTTTTCAAAAAAGGAATGCTATAAAAATGCCTATGCTACGTTTGAAGAATTATTAGAGCGTTCCATGCTACCGATTATTAATGAAAACGACACAGTATCTATTAGCGAATTAACATTTGGTGATAATGATATGCTTTCGGCGCTTGTTAGCGGTCTTGTTCATGCAGATCAGCTTATTATTTTAACGGATGTTAATGGCCTGTATAATGCCAATCCTGCCAAAAACCCACAGGCTCGGCGTATTGACCGACTTACAGCCATTACGGAGGATATGCTTACCTTTACAGATGGAGCAGGCTCAAAGGTTGGAACAGGTGGGATGACTTCCAAGCTATTAGCAGCACGAGCAGCTTTACAGGCAGGTGTGAAAGTCTTTATTGGCACTGGACAAGGTGCTGATAAACTTGTAACAATTTTAGCAGGTCAGGGAGATGGCACATATATTGAGCATGATGAGCTAGCTGTCTTAACGAACCATAAACAATGGATTGCGCTTACGGAAGTATCTGGTAAAATCTTTATAGATAGTGGTGCTGAACAAGCATTATTAGTTAATGGCAAAAGCTTATTGCCTGCAGGTGTCTATCGTGTAGAGGGTGATTTTGTTAGTGGCGATGTAGTAGAGGTATATAGCGAAAATGGACTATTAGGGCGTGGTGAAGTGTTATATTCCTCACTAGAGCTAGCTTCAGCAATGGGCAAGCGAACAGATGCCCTGCCGAAATACCCAAGTGAGGTTATTCATCGCAATAAATGGCTGAAAATTCAAGCAAATTAAGGAGGAAATTTTATGACGAGTGAAATTCAAGAAAAAGGAAAGCGCGCAAAGGCAGCAAGCTATGTTTTAAACATTAAAACAACTAGTGAAAAAAATGAGGCATTGACAAAAATTGCCGAGCAATTATTAATTGATCAGCAAGCAATTATTGCTGAAAATGCCAAAGACCTAGCCAATGGTGAGGCACAGGGCATCCCTTCCTCTACATTAGATCGTATTATGCTGAATAGTGAGCGCATTACAGCGATGGCAGATGCTATTCACTTACTTGTAAAATTAGAGGATCCAGTAGGAACAGTTGTAGAGCGCATTGAAAAAGAGAATGGCTTACAAATTGAAAAGCGCAATGTACCGCTTGGTGTTATCGGCATGATTTATGAGGCACGCCCAAATGTAACCGTTGATGCAGCCACACTTGCTCTAAAGACAGGCAATGCTGTTATTTTACGTGGTAGCTCATCTGCTAAATGTTCAAATATTGCCCTTGTGGCAAGTATTCATCGGGCACTAGCTACAACAGCCATCCCTGCTGATGCGGTTCAGCTTATTGAGGATACAAGCCGTGAAACAGCGAAAGAATTATTTCATTTAAAGGACTATTTAGATGTATTAATTCCACGTGGCGGCAAGGCTCTGATTGATTTAGTGGTAAATGAGGCGACTGTTCCTGTACTTGAAACAGGTGCGGGCAACTGCCATATTTATGTGGATGAAATGGCGGATTACATAAAAGCTGAAAAGATTTGTTTAAATGCTAAAACACAGCGTCCTTCTGTTTGTAATGCAGCAGAAAGCTTACTGATTCACCCTGCTTGGTTTCAAACGTACGGCACTCAGCTACTAACAGCCCTTCAGCAAGCAGGTGTGACAATTATTGGCGATGAGGCTGTCTGTCAAGCATTTGAGGCTGCTCTTCCAGCGACAAAGGAGGACTATGCAACAGAATATCTTGACTTAACCATCAGTGTGAAGCTTGTTGAAAATGTTTATGAAGCCATTGAGCATATTCACCGCTATGGCACAAATCATTCGGAAGCCATTATAACGGAAGATCAATTAGTTGCCGATACATTTTTAAATAGTGTTGATGCAGCAGCCGTTTACCATAATGCCTCAACACGCTTTACAGATGGCTTTGAATTTGGCTATGGTGCAGAAATTGGCATTAGTACACAAAAGCTACATGCTCGAGGACCAATGGGCTTACCTGCCTTAACATCTACAAAATACTTTATTTATGGCAATGGGCAAATCCGCGAATAAGCAGGACATGCAGAAAGAAGGTTATGTATGAACATTTCAGCCATTCTTAAATTAACTGCATCCATGGCACTCTTTGGCTCCATTGGCTTTTTCACTGTTCATACAGGTATCCCTGCAACAGAACTTGTCTTTGTTAGATGCATTTGTGCCACCTTCTTTCTAGGAGGAATGTGGCTGCTAACAGGTGGGCATAAAACAGAGGTTTGGGACAAAAAGGAAGTTCTCCAGACGCTTATTTGTGGTGTCTTTCTTGTCTTAAACTGGGTATTTTTATTTAAAGCGTTTGAGGAAATGTCCATTTCCATTGCGATTTCTATTTATAATTTAGCACCTATTTTTGTCTTAATTTTAGGGGCATTTTTTTTAAAGGATAAGCTGACCATTCAGGCACTTGTAGCAACAGTAACATGCTTTATTGGTAGTATTTTTATTATCGGTGTGCATAACTTTGTGTCCTTCTCACAGTTTATGCAGTCGGGCTTTATTTGGGCATTATTATCAGCCATTTTTTATGCCCTGACAATGCTGACAAGCAAGACGATTGTCAAGCTTAGTGCCTATGCCTTAACATACTTGCAAACAATTGTTGGTATTGTGATATTATTGCCCTTTATTGATGTTGCATTATTTGAAGGCTTAACGACAACGAATTGGCTCTATATTTTAGGCACAGGCTTTATTCATACAGGCTTTGTTTACTATTTATTTTTTGATAGTATTCGCAGTCTTTCTACCATTCTTGTATCGGTATTAGTGTTTGTTGATCCTGTTGTGGCAATTCTGCTTGATATACTGCTGCTTGATTTTATGCCAAGCTTGCTACAAACAATCGGCATTCTGCTTATTTTTGGCGGTATTTTCTATACCATTTATATACCAAAGAAAAAACGGTCTTCTCAAGCTTAGCAATAAGAGGAATGCATTTATCGGCGCAAAATTTATAAGCCATACACAGAGCAGTTGCCAGTATCAATCTGCCATTTATTAAAGGAGGAAAGATATGAAATCTATTACGACAAAACGAACAGCCGCCTATATGATTGATGTAGCCATTTCCACAACGGTTACATTTGGCATTGAATACTTCCTACGAAAAAAGGTGAAAAATGAAGCTGTCCATGCACTTGTCACACCAACTGTTGTGATGTGGGCATTGGAATATGCACAGCTTCGCAACAAGGGGCAAACCATTGGCTATCAAGCAATGGGCCTAACGCTGGAAAGCGAGGATGGGCAGGCATTAACAAGCTCGCAAATTATTAAGCGCATGGCTTATCGAGATACTATTAGCACATTTGATTATCTAAAAAATCGACAAGCATTTGCTGAGCAAAATGGACAACGTCTGCCACATGACCGCATTGCAGGGACAATTGTTCAAGATCAATCATTATAAATAGTAAAAATCCGCCTCGCTTTCTGTTAATCAGTTCAGCTACGCGGATTTTTATTTTATATTACCAATATTTTTTCATTAAAATATGTGGGATATTACAATCCAAAAATTCTTCGCCTTCACTCTTATAGCCTAATTTTTCATAGAAGCCTTCTGCATGCGTTTGTGCCTCTAATTTTACTTTTGTTAAGCCCTTCTCCTGTGCGATTTGCTCTAGCCCTAGAATAATTTCCTTGCCAAGGCCATATTTGCGGAACTCCTCCAGTATACAAATACGCTCCAATTTGCCGAAGTCTTCCACTACTCGTAATCTACCTGCGCCAACGGGCTGCTCCTGATAGTACACAAGAATATGGTCACATGGGGCATCTAATGCATCAAAGCCATCTATTTCTTCTTCCTCTGGTACTTGTTGCTCTTCAATAAAAACTTTTCGGCGAATATCCAATGCTGTTTGTAGCTCTTCTGCTGTTGTTATTTTTTTCGTGCTCATTTGCGAGTCCTCCTTGTGTCAATCATCCTCTTTTTGAGATGCTATTATTAGTATAGAACGGTTTTTATTGCAATTACAATAAAAATATATTTTAGCTGGAGCGGAAATATCCTCTCTTTTGAGCGCTGTTCCTGATTTTTTGAGCGAAACACCCCACTTTTGAGCAAATCAAAAAGACCAGCATCGGCGGCTGGCCTTTTTAGTTATGACTGACGAGATTCTGTCATTTGCTTCCAAACAGAGCCTTTTGCTTCCTCGCCCTGTTCAATACGTGCAATCGCCATTTTGATTTGTAGCTTTACTTCAAATTCTTTATCATCTTCTGCTGCCTTTAATGCTGGTAAAGATTGCTCTGTGCCAACCTCATATAAATACATCGCTGCACGCCAGCGCACAAGCTTGTTTTTATCCTGTAGCGCTTGTTGCATCGCTGACTCAAATTCCACAAAGCCAAGATCACTCATACAGTCACCCGCTGTTCGACGCACGGCTGCACTTTTATCCTGTAGGGCTTTTTCTAAGTACGGCACAACGGCAACATCCTCAATCATCCCTAAATATACAGTAGCGAGTCGACGAATGGACATTTGCTCATCCTGCAGTGCTAAATCTAATAACGGTAAATCATCAAGCTCTGGATCAGCCATTTGATCTAATAGCTGGAAGCGCTTCTCCCATTCTGGCTGCATAAATTGCTCCACCGTCACCTTTTGCTTCTGCTGCTTAATCACTGCTTTTTCATCATCATTGTTAATGGCTGCTACAATTTCTGTTAAACGCTCTGCGGAATACGTAGCATCAATCTCCTGCTGTACAGCCTCTGCAATATCCTCAAGCTCGCCATAGCGCACACCATAGTCAATCCATTTACGTTGGAAAATATAGTTTTCATCAACGGCTGACTCAATAATTTGATTAAATGCAGTCACAAAGCGATCACCACAGCTCACACGGTGCTCTCGTTGATTATCAAAAACCTTTACCTGCAATGGTATTTGCTTATAAAATTGCACATGCACATAGACTTCCCCATAAAACTCATTGGCAACTTGTGTGTCATCCTGTGCTTGTACATCTTCTCCTAGCACTTGGCGAATGCTTGCTAAAATGCCTTCCCATGCATATTTAGCATTGCGCTCAACCGCAAAGAAATCCGCAACATGATAAACGCCCTTTACGCCTTCAATCGCTAAAATCGCTGCTGCTTCGCCAGTCGCTTCATCTTTGTTATCCTTTGTAAAGTTATAGCTTTTGCCAAACGGTAACTCTGTGTCCACAACAACCTTCATTGAATTAGGGCTTGGTGTTGGTTCAATTGTGATAATTTTCATCTTTATCGCTCCTTATCCATTGACAATTTCATCTAAATAAGACCATCTTTCAATTAAATGCTCATACTGTGCATTTAACGTATCCAGCTTCGCTGTTAGCTCCTGTAGCTTAGTAAAATCTGAGCCAGCCTGTGCAATGCCTTCCTCCGTTTCCATAATCGCTGTTTCTACTTTTTCAATATCCTCTGTAATCGTTTCCCATTCTTTTTGCTCTTTAAACGATAGCTTCTTCTTCTCTGATTTTGGCTTATCTGCCTTTACTTTGTCCACTTTTGGCGCTTCCACTTTAATAGTAGTTGCCTGTTCACGCTTTTCTAAATATTCACTGTAAAGATCAAGCGTTTCCTCAACATGCCCTTGCCCATCTAAAATCCATAGCTTTTTCGCAATACGATCTAGGAAAAAGCGATCATGGGAAATGGTAATCACAACGCCAGGGAAATGCTCAATAAAATCCTCCAGCACCCCTAATGTTTCAATATCTAAATCATTTGTTGGCTCATCCAGCAATAGCACATTTGGCTGTTCCATTAATAAGCGCAATAAATGCAGTCGCTTGCGCTCTCCGCCTGATAATTTGCCAATGGGTGTGCCATGTGTATGCAATGGGAATAAAAAGCGCTCTAGCATTTGCGCTGCTGAATAGCGCACGCCCTCTGCATCTGTAATATCATTGGAAGCCTCGCGTATATATTCAATCATACGTTCATTTTCATTCATTTTTGGCAATGTTTGCTTAAAGTGTGCCAGCTTTACCGTTGACCCAACAAGAATTTCACCTTGATCAGGTGTCAGCTCCCCTGCTAGCATATTTAATAAGGTTGATTTCCCTACACCATTTGCACCGATAATACCAATACGATCACCCTGCTGTAGTAAAAACGAGAAGTTTTCAACGATTTTTTGCTGTCCAAAGGCTTTCGAAATCTGCTCAGCCTCCAGCACCTTACGACCAAGGCGCGTTGTTGCAAGCCCCATGTCTAATGACACATCCTCTGTTTTACGCTCTAGGTTGTCCTCCAGCTTTTCAAAGCGTTGAATACGTGCCTTTTGCTTTGTTGAACGTGCCTTGGCACCACGACGAATCCATTTTAGCTCTGAGCGATAACGGTTGCGATCCTTTTGTGCAGAGGCAGCCTTCATTTCCTCACGAATTGCACGTGCCTCTAAATAGTCGCCATAATTCCCTGTATGACGATACAAGGTTTGATCTGCCAGCTCATAAATATGTGTTGCTAATTCATCTAAGAAATAACGATCATGGGTGATGAAAATAACAGCGCCTTTTAAGCGTAGCACCATTTCTTGGAGCCACTCTGTTGACTGTACATCTAAATGGTTGGTCGGCTCATCCAATAAATATAAATCAGCAGGCTCAATTAAGACTTTGGCTAAGGCTACTCGCTTTTGCTGACCACCTGATAGCGTTAGCACTTCCTTGTCGAATGTTTCGATGCCAAGCTTTGTCAATGCCGTTTTAGCAAGCGCATTCACATCCCATGCCTGCTCCTCATCCATACGCTGTTGCAAGCTAAATAACGCTTTTTGCAGACCTTCAGATGTTGGGTTTACTGCGAGTGCAGCAACGGTTTCTTCATATTGACGATTCAACTGTAAAATGGGCGAGTTCCCTGCAAACACTGCCTGTAAAACCGTTTCGCCAGCCTCAAATGTCGGCTCCTGCGGCAAATAGGCGATACGGTATTTATTTGGGTGATCCATTGTCATCGAATCCGCTTCAATGTCCCCCGCTAAAATGGATAACAGGGTCGATTTTCCCGTTCCATTAATGCCAATTAAGCCTGCTCGCTCTCCTTCATAAATCGTAAATTCAATATGTTGAAAAAGCGTTTTATCGCCAACCGTTTTTGTTAAGTTTTGTACAATTAAATGACTCATTCCACTATTCCATCTCTTTCATGTTAGGTATGTTGATGCCCACACGATTTTTATGTAGACGATTATTGCTATCCATTATTCATCATAACACCAATTGACAGGTAAACAAAGAGCAACACCCTACTTACCTCCTATAATAGAACGCTTGCTATGAGCGAGGCTTCACCCTAATCAGCTTTCTTACCAAAACCCTTAATATACTTTAGCTAAAAGCAAAAGGCATCGAGCAATTCAGCCGCGATGCCTTTTAGTTATTGACCAATTTCATGCTGTAGCTGTTGTAAAAAGCTTTCCATAAATTGATGGCGTTCAAGTGCCATTTGCTTGCCCTTTTCTGTCACCATTAAATCTTTCAGCAATAATAATTTCTCGTAAAAATGTGTTACAGACGCCGTATTTTTCTGACGGTATTCCTGCTCTGTCATATTCATACGTACTTCTTCACCCTTATCGTAAAGCTTGCGACCTTTTGCGCCGCCATATGCGAATGTACGAGCAATGCCAATGGCGCCAATTGCATCTAAGCGATCTGCATCTCGCACAATTTTCGCCTCCAATGAGGTTGCCGCTAGCTCATTGCCACCATTAAAGGAAACTTGTGCGATGCAATCTCGAATATGCTGCTTTTTTTCCTCACTAAGCGCCAGCTCTGCAATCAGCTTATCCTCTTGCTCTTTGCTATCGGTATATTTTTTATCGCTGACATCATGCAAAAGCACGGCAATTTTCACAACCTCAGCATCTGCTGTAGGCTCTGTTTGTAAAATGGCTAAAGCATTTTGATAAACACGTTCAATATGCTGAAAATCATGACTAGCGTCAAATTGCGCATAGACTTCACGTACTCGATCCATTAACTGATTCATAGGCTACATTCATTCCTTTCCTATTTGATTATACGGTATTTTTAACAGTAGTCGGTCATCAAAAAAAATAAAAAAATTTTGTATATTTCAATTGACTAATTTTTCTGAATATTGTATTATAAATGTACAGAACAAATAATTTGTTCTGTGCCTCACAAATTTCTGTGATGTACAAGGCTATGTGTTCAACAAATATAAATTTCACTTCAGCGGGCATGCAATTGAATAGCTTGTGTTAAAGATGATATATGTATAGAAAATTAATTCATCTCAATCAATAAAAGTGAACACTTTCCCTTAAGATTTTTTTGTTAAACCCACATAGCAATATGTGCATACTGAAATATGTGAACAATAATTAGCTTGTTTGGACGACCAAAGGGCTTTCATCTAATGCAGCATTTGTGTAATCGTTTTTTCATGGATAGCTGTTACCTTCTTTGCATCAACAATTGAGCATATATGAACGTAGCCCCTTCTATTTATGAAAAATCCTGCACTATTTGTGCTAGCCATTACGTGAAAATGCCAGTAGAGTTGTGTAAGCAAAATAGATGATTCATATAAGCCAAAGGTAATAAAAGCTATAAAGGAAGTAGGAACAATTTTGATAAAATGTCTAACCCTCCCGCTGAAGGAACAATAAAAGCTGCCCATCTAACAGTTCAGTAGATGATGGCAGCTTTTATTATGCGCTTTATAAAATCTTGGCAATCACTGTATCAATTTCTCGTAGTAATGCTTGATTTTGCATTGTTGAGCTTAAGGTTAAATAACGCTGATCCACATGGATAACTGCTACATGCATCCCCTCTTTCACACTAGCGCTTGGCACTGGCAGCATATTATCTATATCAAATGTCATCATAAGGTCTGGGAATTTTGACTGTAGCTGTCCATCCTTCGTTAATGTCATATACTCATTCCAGAAGGTTAGCTCGTAATCACCAACCGCTAATTTACCAATATCAAAGCCATTGTCCTTCGTTAATGAATAATTTGTGACTTCACCTGATACAATGTGTACACCATTTAATTGCTGCACAACATTGGACAATCTCTCCTCAAATGTTCGTCCATTTAAAAAGCTATAGCCAAGCTCAATAGCCATTGTAATCGCATTTGGCGCACCATGTTGTCGCAAGTAGTCAATTGTTATAGGATTGCGTGTAACGGCAACGAGGCCGCCAGCTAAAATCGAAGCATGACGGACTGTTTTTGCCGTGTTTTGTAAATCCCCCTCCACAAAACCTTGCACTGCCAAATGATCCTTACCACCTGCATAAAATTGCAGTGATTGATAATGTTGTTGTTCATGAAGATTTAAGGAGCCCATAATACCTGTAGGATGTGCGCGTCCATTGCATGGAGCATCCACAACAGGCACATTTACTAAGACGGATTGCAGCCAGCCATTAATCGTTGTGATGGCTCCATTTTCATTTGTAATAATACCTTTTAAGCGTTGGTCCATATACGTGTTCATGCTTTGGTAGCTCCAGCAAAGCTGCTCATTGGAAATATATTGATCGGCTGCTGAAGGCGCGCCAACCATTGCTACACAAGCCACTAAATCTTTATGATCTAATTCCGTTATGTCAACTAATTGAGGCTCCCCAGCCGCAAAGATTTCCTTCACTAGCTTTAGTCCCTCCTCTAGCAGACCACCTCCGCCACCGCCAAGGATTGCACCTCCATAAACTGCTGCAATGCCATCGTTATAGGTTAATGCTTTGACCATTTAGTATACGCTCCTTTCTACTTCCCGATTTTCACAATAGAGGTAAAGAAGCTGTATAAGGCATCTCCAGCAATAACCCCTGCTGCAAATACAGTCATTTCAGATTCTTTCTTCCCTTTTGTCATAGATGTGAAAATAATACGTAGTACAATCCCCACTAATACAGCCCATCCAGCAATTGGGTTAACTAATAGTAAACCAGTTGCAAAAAGGATACCCATTTGACGTTTAGCACCACCAAGCAATTGAATCAATGCGCCTGGAATTGCCCAAATCATTAATTGCTTTGCTACATCGCCAGTAACACCTGATTGAATCGTTGCCGCATACACATGGTTGACAGGTGCTACTAAATCTTGTGCAAAATAAGATTTATAGGATAGTAATACAACAATTGCTGAAATGGCAAAGGCTAGCATACCTGCAATGAGCTGCTGTTTGCGCCCCTCTTTTTCTAATGCAGGATCACTACCATAACCACGTAAAATAAAGCCAGTTTTTAAGTCATAGCCCATATCCGCAAAGGCTACCCCTGTCGCTGCGCTATAGCCTGCTAATAGGGCAAGAGCTGGTGCTGGGAAGCCCAATAAAATACCAACAATCAGTGTAATAAATGCTACAGCAAATGCTGGGAACCAGCCTGCATGCATGGCCGCAATCCCAACAATAAGCTCATGCACAAATGCCGCAACCGCTGCAAATAATAGGAAGCCGAGCAACATCCCAAAGGACATATGAGAAATTAAACCACCTAACAAGGCGATTAATAAAGCAATCACTAAATAAGCAATAAACCCTACACCAAAGCCTTGGCGAATTTCTTTTTCATCCTTCGTATAGCTTACTTCCTCTACTTTTTTAGCAGCTCTTTTATTCAATAATGAAAACCCTACTTGGAACAATGCCACAACCCCAGCACCAACCATCATGCCATGTGGAATATAATACTCATTTAAATCAATATTAAATAATTGAACTGAATAGCCTCGCAGTAACAGACCAATACCAAACATTGTTAGTGCCCATATATTACCGATAAACGCTACACCAAAAGCTGACATCGGTATTTTTAAAATAGACCCTACAATACCAACTAAAACACCGCCAATTAATACTTTGGCATTTTTCCCACCTTTATCGCCCGCTTTAATTGCCTCAGCGGTAGCAATTCCCGGTGGCCATGTGCCTGCAGCTGGAAAAACCTTTGTATCAAAAAATTTATATAATAATAAAGCATCCACAAACATCGCTAAAACGACACCAATAAACAATGGTAATACTAAATTTTCATAGCCTAGCACATATGGAATTCCAATTGGCAGCATTAAACTACTTGCTGCACTAAATGTAGCTGCTGATATTGCCGTTTGCACAATATTTTGTCGATGTATAGATTTAAAGGCAATCAGCTTGCCAATTGGAATTCTCCCTAAAATCATCGCAAATATTGCCCCAACAATGGATGTATTCGCAGAAATCCCTAACGTTGTAATTAGCTGTATCCCAATAATTGCCCCAATTACAGATGTGAAAACAATCATTAGTAATGTAACAGGCTCCAAAGCCCGAGGATGTAATACTTTATTATTCATAGTGTCAGCTCCCCTATTTGAAATATGTGATACACTGTGTTTCAAGCATATATTTCTCCCTTTGCATATCCACAAGAAATGGCATTATATCTTTCTTATTAGCACACTGACACTATATAAGCTTAGAAATACCGCTTCACTTGTAGTGGACTCCTTCTTTTAGCCATGGTGATAGCCATATTGCTGCTTTGCTACTTCTACTGAAATATATTCATTTAATATATCTCGCTCAATGGCTTCCTTGCTTCTTTCTAATGGATCGCCATAGCCACCACCTGTTGCTGTAACAAGCTCAATGCGATCACCCTTTTGCAATGCATAATTAGCAAGTACACCCACTGGTCCAACTTTCGTTCCATCTGCTTTATGAATCACTAAATAATTGTGGGAGCCCTCGCCACCACCATTTAAGCCGAATGGTGCAAATTGATGCCTACCTAAATTAACGGACACTCTTTGCCCATCATGATTCACCGTATACACACGACGTACACCTAAACCGCCTCTAAATTGCCCTACACCAGCGTCGTCACAGTTTAAGCTATATTCATCAATTTGAATACCGTATTTTGTTTCAGCAATTTCAACAGGAAGATTATATGTTTCACCATCTCCCATACAGTATTGACCACTTTGCCCATCCTCATCATTCGCTGCTCCCCAGCCACCAACAGATGGTTCAACAATTAAAAATGGTTCATGACTATCAGGGTTTTTCCCTGTTAAAATAAACGTACAAACTGACTGTAAATGACCAGCAGTAAGGCGATCAGGTAAATGCGGAGCAAGTGCCTTCCAAATTAAATCTGCTGCCCCGATGCGCGCCTCAAAGTTCATCGATACAGGGTGTGGGCGTTTAGCCGAAACAATGGAATTATCATCCGTTATAATGGTTAAACGTTTAAACACGCCTTCATTAATTACATCAATATCGCCAAGCAATGCTAGGAACATCACACGCACACTTGCCATTAAGCCGAATTGTGAGCAGTTCATCGGTACATGAACAGCAGGATGTGAGCCTCTAAAGTCACAAATAAACGCCTCATCACTAATTGTGACTTTCACTTTAATTGGATAAGGTCCACCCTTTAATGGATCGCCTTCAATAAAGTCCTCCGCATAAAATTCGCCTTTCGGTAAATGCTGCAGCTCAAGCTCTGCAATTTTTTCACCCTTGTCCAATAATTTTTGAATGGACAGCTTCACTGATGCAGCACCAAATTTCTGACAAAGCTCTGCGATGCGTTTCTCGCCTGTTTTTAAGGCGGCTACCTGTGCAAACATATCACCGATTGATAGCTCTGGTAAACGGACATTTGTCGCAATAATTTCATAGATTGCTTCATTTAGCTCACCTTGTTGATAAAGCTTAACACCCGGTAGCTGCAAACCTTCCTGATAAATTTCATTGGAATTACTTGTAAATGAGCCTGGGTCCATACCCCCTACCTCTGTCCAGTGTGCCTTATTAGCAGAATAAGCGATAATTTCGCCATTATAGAAAATTGGTAGCACTAAGCCAACGTCTGATAAATGCGAGCCACCTCCCACATATGGGTCATTAATAATAATGACATCGCCCTCACGTAGCTTGTTGCCATGATCAAATTTTTCAATAACACGCTGCACCATCGGGCTTAGCATCCCAATAAAGCTTGTTACACCATTGCCTTGGCTAATTAAATTGCCCTTTGCATCTGTTAAGCCACAGGCATAATCTAATACCTCATAAATAACGGGACTCATCGAAGAACGTGCAAGCGCAACAAACATTTCATCACCTATCGCTAGTAACGAATCCTGAATAATCTCTACTGCAAAAACATCTTTTTTCATCATTATTTCGCCTCCATCTCTACAATCAAATTGCCATACTTATCAATTTCAATTGATTGGTTTTCATCTATAACGACTGTAGATGTTGGATTTTCTACAATAGCAGGACCCGTAATAACATAGCCGGGCACTAGCTTTTGCTGGTCAAAGACATTGACCTCTACCCAGCCTGTTTCCTTCATATATAGGTTACGCTGTGCTTTGATACACGTTGACGCATCAATATGTGAGAAGTCAAGCTCCTTAAATTGCACAGCCTCATCCTTGCCATAAATCGTTATGTGTAAGTTCACTAATTCAATTGGCGTAGCTGGTAAATCAAAGGAAAACTCTTGCTTATGCTTAATATGGAAAGCTTGCACTAATTGCTCCAGATGCGCTTCATTTATTGTCGTTGTTGATGCATTTAATTTCACCGTGTGCTCTTGCCCTTTATAACGTAAATCATAATTGATCTCAAAATCATAATGCTCCTGAGTGAGCGGTGCATCTGCATAGGCATCGGCAATCGCTTGATCAATATTTTCTTGAATAGCTGCAAGCTGCTGATGATCAAAATTCATTAAGCTTGTTTGAATATAATCTTGTCGATATTCGGTCATCATCATACCTAATGCCGAAAAGACAGAGGAGCCATATGGAATAATGACCTTTTTCATGCCTAATTCTTTCGCTAAATAAATCGCATGTAATGGGCCGCCACCGCCAAAGGCAACCATTGTAAAATCTTCTGGATCATAGCCTTTACGAATGGAAATTAGCTTTAATGCGTTTAACATATTAGAGTTAGCAATATCTAAAATACCTTGTGCCGCTTCCTCTGCCGTTACATTAAACGGCTTGGCAATTGCTTCAGTGAGCGCTTCCTCCACTTTATCAATTGATGCTGGATGATCAAAATTTGCTAATGATAATCTCCCCAAATAAACATTGGCATCTGTAATGGTTGGCTGTGTATTACCTAAGCCATAAGCAACAGGGCCTGGGTTTGCGCCAGCAGAATCTGGACCTACTTTTAACGAGCCAAATTGATCGACGCGTGCAATGGAGCCACCGCCATTCCCAATTTCCACAATATCTACAACAGGCGTTTTAATCGGATAGCCCGCAAACTTTTCATTTCTTTCGATATAATAATCCGTTGTAACATTCACTTTGCTATCTGTAATTAGTGAGCATTTTGCTGTTGTGCCTCCAACATCAAAGGCAATAATATTTGGCTCATTAAGCAGCTCTCCTAATTTTGCTGCACCAAACATCCCCGCTACAGGGCCAGATTCTACAAGATTAATCGGTAATTCCATCGCCTTATCAAAGCTTGTTGTGCCACCATTCGATTGCATAATTTTTAAATGGTCTGTAATACCAATCGTGCCTAGCTTCTCTTGTAAGCTTTTTAAATACGCATGTGCAACGGGCTTTACATAAGAATTAAGGACTGTTGTGTTTGTTCTTTCATACTCTCGGTATTCTTTAATCGTTTCACTTGAAAGTGTGATATATACCTCAGGCCAAAGCTTTAAAATCGCTTCCTTTAGCTGTTGTTCATGAATTGGATTTTTATAGCCATGAATCAATGAAATGGCAATCGCCTCTACACCCAATTCCTTAAATTGATGCACGATGTCACCGACTTCCTCGGTATTAAGCGCTTTCATAATATTTCCTTTATAATCAATGCGCTCATCAATTTCTTGTCGTAAATAACGCTCCACAAAAGGCTTTGGCTTTTTATATTTAAAATTATATAAATCTGGTCGATTACCACGAGCAATCTCTATGACGTCACGGAAGCCCTTTGTTGTTATTAACCCAACAACGCCACCTTTGCGTTCCGTTAAAGTATTAATAATGACCGTTGAGCCATGGATAAATGATTCAATTAACGAATCCTCTGTCACATGTCGCTCCAATACATTTAATATACCGTCCTCAAAATGACCCGGTGTCGTATGTCCCTTATCAAAATGAAGATTGCCCTGCTCATCTGTGTAAACAAGGTCTGTAAAAGTACCACCAATATCTGTTGCGATTTTCAAAATACCATCCCTCCACGTTTCTATTATCGGTACATCGTTTCCGATTTAGAATTAAATAAATTATAGTGAAAATAAAAAGAAAATTCAATATTTTTTCAATAAAAATTCATTTGACAATTGATGCTAGTAGTGGAAATCATAATAGCGGGAGGGATAGATAGATGAAAGAGAAAAAAATTGCAGATATTAGACTATTTGAAGAGCTCACGCACACAAAATCATTGCCTGCTTATATTGGTCACATCTATAAAGTAGCAAAGGATGCACATTTGATATGTGCACGATTTGCCCGAAAGCTTCGAGAAAGAGGTTTTATGACAGGCGATTTCGACCATGTCTATATCGTATTAACGCCATTACTGGAGGCGCAAGTGATTCAGCCATCCAATCGAGAAACTGAGCAGCGCATTCGCTATTATAATGTAGGTGCGGCGATTGATGCTTTTAATAGCCAAACAGCAAAGGAAAAAGAGGTCTATCTCTTACAGCTGATCGCCAATGTTTTACAGCAAATCGCTAGTACTGCACAGCAAGCAGGCTTAGTAGAAGATGTTTATCAGCTCCTGCTTCAATTAGGCAGTGAGATGGAAATCATTCATGTAACAAAGGAAACAAGCCAATATAAAGTGACCATTTCCTATCAAATTCAATCTTTACAGGAAAAATCAACAGCCATTATTGAATACCATGATTACAAGGAGCAGCTAACACGCAAAGCTGCATTTTTAGACTTGAATATGTATGAGGATATTTATTATTTAGTATCTTCTATTACAGTAAAGAATGGCGTGATCTATTTAAAGCCACGCACGTCACGGACGGCAAGCTATCATACGCAAGCCTATGCAACCCCTATCGCTATTCCTATTCACGATATCCCTCTACTAGAAATAAAGTGAGCAAGCTTATATACTAGTCGATTGAGTTGCTTTATCAATTCGCGACCCAATCATCCATGAATTGCCCGTTCATTTCGATGGTAGCGCCTTTATGGCAATACTTGCAGCATCTTTTGGACCTCTTCCTGTATACTGATTACAAAGGAGGAGGTACTTATGAAGAAGTTGATGAGTATGCTAAGTTTTACACTTATCCTAGTTGCCTGTACCAATGAAACTATTGATAAAGCACATCTTGCCTATATAGAAAATTTGGGGTGGACAATTAAATCATTTCATTCAAGTGAACAAATCATAATAGATGATATTCCGCCAGAAATTCTCAAAAGCGATAGAGCTGCTAATATTACTTTTATGGAGCAATATATCGGACAAGAATTGATGGTAACAAGTTATCACTTAACTGAAAAAGACCTTGAAGATACAAATTATAGAGCCTACATATACGAATATGAAGGGGAAATAGTTGGTGCTAAGGGCGTATCAAATGCCTATCCAGGTATATTCAATCTTGCGGATAAAAAGGGAGAGGAAGAGAGAAACAAAAAGCTACAGGAGAATAAGACAATGAACTAACTGATCCACATATCATACTAAAAATTCTCGCTCAAAAATGCACCAATAATCAATGTGACGAACATTGGCTATTAGCGCATTTTATTATTTAACAATGACCCTTTACATTCAAATCTTTCAATATATTTGCTACTATATTGCTTTTATTTACAAACAGCTCTTCAATTGGCAAAACATAGTGATATGGCATAACATTTTTATCAACGATCGTTTGTTTATCGTATAGGAGCATGATCGTTAATTGATTATTTGGTAAGATGAGGTTCTTCGATTTTATTGCTATTACTAACTCATCATAAATTCTGCTTCCTTCAGCTTCATAGACAATTTCCATAGCTCCCTTTCCAAAGAATATATTACCCCACCAAGATTGGAATAACTTTATACTCTCGGAAAAACCATATTCTCCATTTTCATTCCCTTCAAAAAGTTGTCTATATAATGGAGCATCCGATTCAAGAACGCCATTATAATCATAGTGAGGGCTTTGTATATTTTTTCTAATCACTTCATCCCAAATGCTTTTGAATTTAACTTGAAATTCATCTTGTTGTAATAGGCTCCATTTAGAACTGTCTATGGATGGGAAATGATTTGAACCATCTCTCTTGTTTAAAAAAACATTTTGAACAAATACTAAATAGTTTAAAGAATACGGTGAATCTACTTTTAAAAGAAGGTTATTATTTTCGAATTCATTTATATGAAACATTCATTACCGATTCCTTTCTTCCTTAAATTTGAAAACCCCCTAATAACACCTCCACACGCATAAAGCATTAAAATTAGCCACTATTCATGTTTATTTTTTCTATGCCTCTCCCTTCTATCTAACAGAAAATAACAAAAAAGCTCTGATTTGCAATAATCAGAACTTTTCCATTCCTTATTTTTTCAAGCGTATAACGATAAGCTCGCAATCCTCTAGCGCTTCAAGGCTATGCTTTTCGTTTGGCTCAAGCAGTAATAGTGCATTGGCATCAAGCGTTGTGAGTTGTCCTTCCACCTGAAACTTCACGCACCCTTTGCGGCAAACAATTATTACCTCACCAGGTGCTGAATGCTCTGCCACCGATTCACCTGCTCTTAATTGAATAGTCATCATATCATAGCCCGCACCAACGGCAACCTTGCCTGCATGCTTCCTCTTATTTTGTAAAAGCTGCTCTACTTGAATATGTTGCATCTCCAACGCCTCCCTTTATTTAATATGACTATAAATACATCTCTATCCCTATCATACCATTGTTTTTTCCATCGTTATATTCGGCACCATAACGTCTATTTCTTCCGCAATAATAGAATAGCCAAGCTTTGTATAGAGGCGAATATTGTTATCCTCGCTTTTGCGTACCTTGCAGCTAACACGCTTAAAATTGTGAGCATTCGCATAGTGTTCAATAAAATGAACTAATTGTGTAGCGATACCTTGCCCTTGCTCAGCAGGTAGCACAGCTAGGCGGGAAAAATAGACGGTATCTATTTCTAGCTTGCATTTTACAACGGCTATTACAGCGGCCTGCTTTATGACACTAAAAACAATGATGCCTTCATCAAGCTCCTGCTGGATAGAGAGTGCCGTTTCCTTTAAAGCACTAGAGGGGACAGGATCACTGTCATAACGCTGAAATGCCGCATGGATAATGCGGATTATATCTGCTGGATTTTTACATCGCTGAATTTGCATAGCACCATCCCCTTTTCGCATATTTATACATTTTATATTAATAAAAGATAGGATTTCAAATGAATATTGGAAATCCTATCTCTCTCATTTAAAACAGCCCTACCGCATGCCCTTCGTTATCAACATTCATGCGTAAAGCGGCTGGTGTTTTTGGTAAGCCAGGCATTGTCATAATATCGCCTGTTAGACAAACTAAGAAGCCAGCACCTAGCTTTGGAATCACTTCGCGAATCGTGACTGTAAAGCCTTCTGGACGTCCAAGTAAAGTTGGCTGGTCAGATAAGGAATATTGTGTTTTTGCCATACAAATCGGCAAAGAATCCCAGCCAAATTTTTCAATTTGTGCAATTTGCTTTTTTGCTTGGTCTGTAAATTGGACATCTTTCCCACCATACACTTTTTGCACAATGCTACGAACTTTTTCTTCAATAGATTCTGTTACCTCATATAAAGGTGAGAAGTTATTTTCATCCTCCAGTACGGCTAGCACTTGCTCCGCTAATGCAATACCGCCTTTTCCACCCTCTTCCCAGACATTTGTACGAGCAATACGCACATTTTTCTTCTGACACCAGCTTAGGACAGCCGCTAGCTCAGCCTCTGTATCTGTAATAAAGCGGTTTAATGCAATAATCGGTTCGACACCAAATGTACGAATTGTTTCAACATGCTTTTCAAGGTTGGCAATTCCTTGTAGAAGTGCCTCTACATTTTCATCGACAAGTGCTGTTTTCGCGACACCACCATGCATTTTTAATGCACGGATCGTTGCAACAATTACAACAGCACTTGGCTTAAAGCCTGCTTTACGCGCTTTAATATTCATAAATTTTTCAGCACCTAAATCCGAGCCAAAGCCCGCTTCTGTTACAACAATATCAGCTAGCTTACGTGCTGTTTGTGTAGCCATAATAGAATTACAGCCATGAGCAATATTCGCAAACGGACCGCCATGAATAATAGCAGGCGTCCCTTCTAATGTTTGCACAAGATTTGGCTTAAAGGCATCCTTTAATAATAATGTAAGTGCTCCCTCTACTTGTAAATCACGCACAAAGACAGGCTCACGCAAAAATGTATAGCCAATAACAATACTTGCTAAACGCTCGCGTAAATCATCAATGCTTGTTGCTAAACAGAACACAGCCATAATTTCAGAGGCGACGGTAATATCAAAGCCATCCTCACGCGGCATTCCTTGCACGGGGCCACCTAAGCCAATCACTACTTTTCTCAGTGCACGATCATTGATATCTAGCACACGCTTCCAAATAATACGTCGTGGATCAATGTTTAATGCATTGCCTTGGTGGATATGATTATCAATAAAAGCAGCTAATGCATTATTGGCTGTTGTAATCGCATGAAGGTCACCAGTGAAATGTAAATTAATATCTTCCATTGGTACAACCTGTGCGTAGCCACCGCCAGTTGCACCACCTTTTACACCCATTACTGGACCAAGAGATGGCTCACGTAACGCGACCATTACTTTCTTATTCAATTGGTGAAGCGCATCTGCAAGCCCTACAGTAACGGTTGACTTTCCTTCACCTGCTGGGGTTGGACTAATGGCTGACACTAATACAACCTTTGCATCCTCGCCTTGGGCTGTAATTTTTAATGGGTCAATCTTCGCTTTATAGCGCCCATACTGTTCAAGGGCATCCGCTGGAATACCCGCAGCATCAGCAATTTCCGTAATTGGTTTCATCACTGCTTGACTAGCGATTTCTAAATCTGTTAATGGTTGATTTTTCGTTGTCATTTGGCATCCTACTTTCTATGTTGTTCATTTCCATTATAGTCTTTATGATGAAAAAAAAGAAAGCAGTTATACTAGCATTTCGGCAATCAATTGACAACTTTGTTTAATTCATGTATGTTCTAAGAGAAAATGCAATTTTTTCATATTTTCTTTTTACATTCAAGCGCATTGGAGGCGAATGGCTTATGCAACAAGGAATCGTAAAGTGGTTCAATAATGAAAAAGGTTACGGATTTATTGAATGTGACAATGGAGAAGATGTATTTGTACATTTTACGGGCATACAAGAGGAAGGCTTCCGTACACTTGAAGAAGGGCAAAAAGTATCGTTTGATGTAGTGGAAGGCAACCGTGGCCCACAGGCATCAAATGTCATAAAGATATAAAATGAAACTTCAATCAGTGAAGCTTTTGCACATCTCTCACTGATTGGACGTTTCACCAACCGTTGTTTTTACAGGCTATTCATACAGGTTCAATAAAAAATGGATTGGAAAGTGCTATCGCTTTTCCAATCCATTTTTTGCAATAGCCAGCCCTACTGCTTTTGTAGTATCCAATAATATAACTCCACCTCTGTACCAAATGCCTGTCCAATATGTATGCTACATGCGTGCTTAACCTCGATTGGCTCATTTTTCAAATAGCCTTCTAGCTTTTGCTGAATCATATATTTTTCTTCCTCAGCATTTCGTGGTTGCGCCTTTTCTCGAAAGTTTGCTAACCCTCTATTGATACCATCAGCATATTTTACAAATTGCTTCTGTTTAGAATCAATCTTATCCTTTCAGGCGTGTTGATTAACCTTTATTTTACAGAGAATCGCTTAGAATTCGTTGATTTCTGTTACAGGTGGACGCTTTCTGCGGGTGCGGCTTCAACTCATTTATTTCGGCAAATGCCGAAATAAATGGATTTTCAGCTCGCACTTTTTCCGCTAGAGTCGCCACCTTTCACGCCAATCAACGAGAGAATGCTTTAGACAAAGCGTTTTCCTTCTCACAACACGCAAATGAATAGCCAATATTTAGATCATCAACACGCTTGTTATCCTTTAAATGTGTTGCAATCATAACGATAAATGTATTGGTAGCTATTGTTGTATATTTACCATTTTTAGTCATATCATTTTTAATTTTTCGCAAATAATCTCGCTTAAAATGTGCATCGTGAACAATATCTGACGTATATAGACTTGTTATTTCAATAATATTTTCTACCATAGTTGGGTGGGCAGTGGATAATTGCGCTAAGTCGATTCGTTTATATTCCCTACACCAACTTTTATCAAGCCTATATAAGTATAGCGCCATTTGATCTCTGAGAAAGCTTTCATTTTTACCCGTTAATGATATGTAGGCTAATTCGTTCTGTCTATATTTAGTTGGAAGCTGTTGAATAGCTTTATTTATTGTAGCAATCATCATTGTTCCCCTCTTTTGTCACCTTCAATCGTACATCTCCAGTCCATTCGCCATGCTCAAAGCTTCGCTCTATTATATCCCAGCCTGCTTGATGCAGCCTCACAACGGTTGAGGCTCGTGTACCATAGCCATCCATATGAATAAAAATAGAGGAAAGCTGTTGCTCTAATGCAAGCGGGATACCTGTTGCTGGTAAATCTTTCGTGGCTGCCTTTGTTGGATCTGTTAAAATCGCTAACAATGCTTCTTCCGCTGTTGTTGTTTGAAGCGTTTCAGCAAAAGCTGCCTTTAGACGCTCTACTTTAGGCCATGGCGTATTGAGGGTTGCATTCGATACACAATGAATACCCGGTGGAATAATTGTTTGCACATTATGTACATTATTATAATGCACAAGCTCCGTTCCATCATAGAGCAGTACGTTTAATCCTCCATATAAATAACGCTCCTGCTGTAGCTGACCAGCAAAATCCTGTGCGCTTACAGAGCTATTCATAAATGCAATAGGAACGGCTCCTCTCGATTTTTCACCGACAATTGGCAGCTGTGGATCGCGATAATTGGTGACTGCTGCAAACCGCCCATTATTACTCACAGCTAGCCATGTACCCATTTTCTCTAAATCTCGACCAGCCCAAATATGCGGCATATCCTGCCAATTATGCATGCGCTCAGTTGGTCTTGCATAAAATTCATCACGATTTGCCGCAATCAGTAAAGGATGCTGTGGATGCACCTGATAGCCAATGGCAATAATACACATAGCGCGCCCTCCTATTCTTTATATTGAACATAGTATAGAGCACACAAGAAACAAGTGCAATGCAAATGGTAGCGCTAACATTTTATGCTATAATAGAGGTAACAATACAAGAGGGAGGGATTTCGATGCAAAAGCAAATGAAACCGATGACGGAGGTTGTTCTAAAGCATAAGGAACGGCAAAGCGTTCTCGAATTTGCAACAATGCTTGAAGCAATTGCTCAAAAGTTAAAGGAAAACGGTGAATTTACATTTGTGCAAGGCACAGAGCAAACTATTGTTAGCCCTACAGAACCACTTAAAATCGAATACTCCTATACAAAAAAGGGCGACAAGCATTCATTTGAAATTGAATTTGATTGGTACACAGGCACACAAGCACCAAAGAAAATGACGATTGAATAATTGAAAAACTACGGCAAGGGACATTCTACACTCCCCTTGCCGTAGCTTTTCTAGCGATTAATCCAATAAAAAGCACCTGGACAAACCAATGTTTCTTTTACGCGATACGGGTCTTTTAATTGCACACCAAATGGGCCTTGCTTTAAAGGTGTAAGGGTTATAGCTGTGGCAACTGCCTCATCATAAAAATCCAAGCGTATATTTGGTAGCTGTAAGGATACATATTGCTCGTGCTGTTCAGGCTTTGGCAATTGCAATGCCTTCTGCCAAAGCTCAACGGTTGCCTGTACATCCTTTACTGCAAACAGCACCGCCTCCATTGTAATGCTTTGCTGTGGATGAAGCGCACCACTTGCCTGCAATTGTGACAAGCGCTCCTTATCATCCTCCGCCCATTCAA
Source organism: Lysinibacillus sp. NPDC098008 (assembly GCF_044760715.1). NCBI lineage: Bacteria > Bacillati > Bacillota > Bacilli > Caryophanales > Bacillaceae > Lysinibacillus > Lysinibacillus sp. NPDC098008. The sequence goes on along the minus strand of NZ_JBIWBA010000010.1, from coordinate 4,683 downwards.
TGAAAAACGGAAAATCAATGGCATGGTCAGGCTTACCAAAATGCAGCAGCTTCCACTCTACAACAGAGCCGTCTGGTCTTGTACGACTACAAGCCTCAGGTCCATACACATCAAAGCCTAATGCACGCAAGCGTTGTCCCTCTGCCTCTATATTTGTTGTGCGCAAGGCAATTCGTGAAAACCCTTGGCGCTCCTCGTCCTGTTTAAACGTATAATGTAGCGTGTAGGGGTTTAATGCTGCCCGCTCAAATAAATCACGATCATATACCGCAATTTGCTCAATATAGCTTAAGCCAAAATAGCTTAATGTATTATAAGTCCCCCACATCGTATGCTGACCACCGTTTACTGTATGGATATTTCGTTTGTTGAAGAAAACCTTTATATTTTCTGGTGATTCCACTTGCTGAACCAAATGATCGAAATATAAAGTCATGGTCATTCCCCTTTCTTTCCCGATTACCTTTACCTATATGTCGGATTCGTTTAAAATTTATGCAAGACAATGATAGCTATTTAACTTCATTGACAATAATAACGAGGTGATTTGAATGACAGATCAAGTAACTGCTTTTAAATTAGCACTAGGTAATTACCCTACAGGCGTAACGGTTGTTACTACATGCCATGACACACAACCGATTGGCTTAACCGTTAACTCCTTTGCATCTGTTTCGATTGACCCGCTCCTTATTTTATGGTCACTCGATAAAAAATCTCAGCTCCATGCTTATTTTACAGCAGCGCCAACATTTGCGGTCAACATTTTAGCGAGTGATCAGGAGCATTTATGTACATTATTTGCCAGCAAAGTGCCAGATCGTTTTGCTCAGGCAAAGTGGTCTATGTCCTCCTTTGACCTACCGATTTTACATGATACAGCAGCCATTTTACAATGTAAAACATATCAACAGATTGATGCTGGCGACCATACTATTTTTATTGGGCAGGTGCTAGATATTACAAATTCACCAAAAGAGCCTTTACTGTATCATCGCCGTCATATTGGTGAGATTCCAAAAAGCTTTTATCGTTAAGCATTCCACAAAAAAAGGGCCACTTGTAAGCATAGGACATCCTTTATGCTTAGTTGTGGCCTTATGACATCGTTCGACTGAAATGATCATTATTTCTTCTGTGGAAATCTCTGTTTTTCGAGCCTATTAATTTGCACAATTACACCATCCTGAATCGTAATATGCACTTCACCATATTCAAGATTTTGAATAGCCTTCGCGATAGCCTCTAACTTCTTATCATCTACTTTTACCGACTGTGCCATATAATACACCCCTTCTTTTTCTTGCTTCCGTTACAAAAGAGTTCAATTGATGGATAGCCCCTTTATCTCTTAGATACTATTGGCATCTATTCTATTAGTTGCCGAGGCTTCATTGGGCCAAGTCCCTCCGCCTCTCTTGATAAGAGCCCTGCTTACTTGGAAATAATTCTATAATTGTGCTATACAATTGTCAATATAAAATATTAGAAAACCTAGTCGAATACTTTGTAATGTGTTATTTATCTCAATTCCTTCTAGCATTGTATGCAGGCAATTACGCATTTAGCGCCACCTAACGATAAAAAAACTGTGCAGAAGTATCCCCTCTACACAGTTTCTTGTTGTAAGCATGCTATCAATGCTTGCGCTGTTTGTTCTTTGCCCATTACCTTAATTGGCTGCCCCTCTGCTGGTACAATCCAATGAGGCTCATCTCCGCCATATAATGATTGAGAGCTATTTGCCACCATAAATTGTGCCTGTGCTGTGTCCATACGCAATCTTGCACGCGCAAGTAAAAATGCCTCATCATCTGTTGCTTCCAGCTTAAAGCCTACTAATGTGACATTTGGTTGCCAGCCCTTTATTTGCCCTAATATTTTTGGTGCTTTTTTAAAATGAATAATAGGTGGCTCATCGGAAGGCATTTTCCCTGCCTCCTCCATTAAGTTGCCTGATTGGTCATATACTTTATCAATGACCCAATCAGAGCCAGCCGCTGCCATAATGACAATATCCACCTGCTGCTTCTGCACAGCATATCGAATTTTATCGCCTAAGTCCTCAATGCCCTCAAATTTAATCGTTTGCATTTTGCTATGATTAACTGGTAGCTGTGCAAAATAGCCATGCATATAGATAACATGCGCACCAGCTGCAAGTGCTGCCTCTGCCAAATAACAGCCCATTGTTCCCTTCGATAAATTTGTGTGCCCCCGTACACGATCCCATTTTTCAAGCGTTCCCCCACTTGTAATGAGTACGGTTTTCCCTTGTAATGTCCCCATACACTCACCTATTTTCTACAATATCTAACAACCTTTATTCTAGCGTAATGCAAGGATATGCTTCAAGAGCTACAGCACGCTGTTTTGCTCCTTTAACCAAGCACTTAAAATTTCCGCAAATTTCTTCGTTACAGGAGAGGCATGGTGTTTCATCGCAATACCAATTGTCCGATAGCCACCCTGCTTTAACGGTATAGCCTTTAACGTTGGCGGTAAATTATGAATAACAAGCTGCGGTAAAATACTAATCCCAAGATGGTGAGAAATCATGGAGAGAATCCCAACCTCCTCTGATAGCTCAAAGCGAATATTTGGTTTTACCTGATAATGCTCTAACAAAACCTTTACATCATTTGTTCCCTTATAGGAGGTCATAATAAAGGGCATATCTTCCAAATCCGCAATATCAATCTCTGTTTTATCATAAAGAGGGCTTTTATCCGAAACAATGCACAGCAAAGGGTCCTGCTGCAATTCGGTAAATTGATATTGCGTTGATTTTTGCCCATTTAAAAATCCCGCTTCAATTTCACCACTTAGTAGCCATTGCTCGATTTCATAATAATCGCCCTCACGCAATTCCACCTGTATCCCCGGAAACTGATTATCCATAATACGAATAATTTCTGGCATCCAATTCGATGAGATACTTGAAATCACGCCAAGTCGTACCTTGCCTCGTGTCACGCCAAGAATATGCGCAGCCTCCTGCTGCAATAGCTCCTGCGCATCCAAAACCTGACGCATCGCCCTTAGCATGGTCTGCCCCTCACTTGTTAAGGTTACACCCGCACGACTGCGATGAATCAATGCAAAGCCAAATTCTTTTTCCAAGCTTGATACCGCATGGCTTACAGCAGATTGTGTTAAGCCAAGCGCATCTGCTGCTTTTGTAAAGCTTGCTACCTCTGCCACCTTTGATAAAATCTCATATTTGACTAAGCTCATGAATTACCTCTTTACTTACATGAAAATTTTTAATCCTATTCATTATAAACATTCGTTTTACTAATCACAAGACAAGCTATATAGTAATTTCTAGTAGAAAAACTGTTTTAGTACACAGATCGTAGGTGAACATTATGAGTATCCAAGGAAAAGCAAATATATTGATGGTCATTGTGACAATGTTTTGGGGGTTATCCTATACCTTTATGGTCATGGGGCTTGAAACATTGGCGGTTTATAATGTAGTGGCATTGCGTTGCATCATCGCATTTTTAATCGCAGGTTTTATTTTTTATAAACGAATGCTTAAAGTAAATGGGCAAACATTAAAATATGCGGCTATTCAAGGGTTGTTATTATTCATTGTGTTCGCACTTAGCTTATTTGGCTTACAATCTACTTCCGTATCAAATGCAGGCTTTATTTTAAGCCTTACCGTTGTGCTAGTGCCGATTTTCAGCAGCTTTATTGATAAAAAATTACCTTCAAGAGCTGTGAGCTTTGCCGTAATCTGTACAATGATTGGGATTACGGTGCTAACAGCGAATGGTTCATTTGCTTTCCAAAAGGGAGATATATTAGTCGCAATTGCGGCAATATGCTATTCCCTTTATTTACTATTAAATAGCTCCTTTACGCGCAATGTTGAATCTATTTCTTACGGAATTTATCAGCTCGGCTTTGCAGGGCTCTATGCACTCATTTTAACATGTTTATTTGAAACACCAGCATTGCCCCATTCTCCAACAGCTTGGCTGGCAATTCTAGGGCTTGGCATTATCTGTAGTGCTTTTTGCTTTGTTGGTCAAACTGTTGCACAACAATATACATCTGCTACACATACAGGTCTTATTTTTTCCTTAGAGCCTATTTTTGCAGCTATGTTTGCGATGATGTTTATTGGCGAAGGGCTAACAATGAAATTAGTGATTGGTGGTAGCTTTATTCTGCTTGGTAATATAGTGGCACAATTAGAGCATTTCCATCTATTGCGCTTTATTAAAAAAGAGGCACACGAAAAAGTGATGCCATAAGAAAAGGAAGCTAGGTTTGGTAACTTCAGCTTCCTTATTTTTCTTAAAACAATCATCAGCTATTTTACAAGAATCTAGCGAAGACTTTCAGGTTTATTGGTAATATCCATGTTGTTGCTATGTAATATGGCTGATATGCATTCCATATAACCTTTCATTATAAAAGCCATTATTTTGAAATATTCATTCAAAATAATGGCTTTTACATATAATTATGGTTCTTCACCATAACTTGTGGTTGACTTTCTATTAATTCAATAATTTCATATTTTCTATAGAAGAAAAGCGAAAACTCACGTATCGTAATTGTTGTCGAGACAAACCACGAGAGGAGTTTTCGCTTTGTACTCCAAGTTTATCAAAATGCTATTACCGTTACCATCTTTTTTCGAAGTTTCTTTTCCATCTGACG
>NZ_JBIWBA010000009.1:0-112611 GCF_044760715.1 Lysinibacillus sp. NPDC098008 | reverse complement strand
AAGTAACATCATAATATTATGTCTCAGTAGCTCAGCTGGATAGAGCAACGGCCTTCTAAGCCGTCGGTCGGGGGTTCGAATCCCTCCTGGGACGTTTTTTAAGAAAAATCACAGGTCAGAGAGTGATTACAAAGACGTTAGAAATGTTGATATATCAATGTTTCTAACGCTTTTTACTTTTGGGAGAATATGAGAGAAAACGGTTATTTTTGAAAGTAGGTATACAAGGTAAACATCCAAAACAGCTTACTGTGTATAGACATTTACCGCAATTAATTCGTCTTGCTGCTCTATTGCTTTTAAAATATGTGTATAGTAATCTGCAGTTGTTTGAATGTCTTTATGTCCTTAACGTTTCGATACAGAATGAATATTTGCACCTTCATTTGTAATTACTTTGACAGATGATGGACGATAGAAAATTCAATTACATGGGTTTTCAGGTAAAGATAAAATTAGTTTTTTAAATTCATTCACCGCTCTTTTGTCGTTGGAAATAGTTTGCTCTGAGCTTGTATTTTTTAAATCCCCAAAATCAGCCTCATCTTTATAATTCCAAGATTGATAAACATATATTTTATTATTTTTGAAGTTGAAGTAGTCAGGTGCTAAACCAACTAATTCACGTAATGCAAGCCAGATACAAGACAAAAAAGTAAATAGATGGTATGTGCCTGTGGAACTGTCTAAATGTTTGAATAGTTCATTATATAGTTTCATGCTGTCCGTGTAGTTCAAATGTTTTTCAGATGCCTTCTTAGCAATTTTAGATGCTGTTAATTCGACTTTTCGTGCAAAATCCAAGTGAATCATGCCCGTTTTCGATGGCATTCTTTACATATGTTCTGATGTAAGTATTTAGCTTCCTGACAGTTTCCCTCGATTTACTCTCTCCATAAAATTTAATGAATTTTTGGTAATCTGACTGTTTTTCCTTTAAGTTTATATTAGCTTAAAACATATTTTAGTAAGTAATCATTAGCTGCTTTGATAGAAAATCTAGTATGGTCAAATAGAGCGTAAGCATTATCAAGATTGGTTTGTACGAATGTGAAAACATAATTATTGTAACCATCTAGAGTTAATTGGTTTCCAAGTCTTTTACAGAATGAAGGTAGTATTAAATCATTAAAATCATTTTGTGTAACAATACCTTCTACCTCCATTAAGTCTAAAATTTCTTGATATGAGTTTATTTCCAAAATAATCAATATCCCTTCATTCATATAATATCCACTTTCAGGATCTGTCGTGCTTTCCTCGATTTCTTTCCCTTACTCCTTTTCAATCTTCTCCGGGAGAAAGGGGTTTTTTTTCGTGTTCCTCACGATCCAAATTTAGCTTTACTTGTATAAGCCCGTGTTTCTTTTTGCACAATCTTTTTATCATATTTTCGTTTATTCGCATTCACTTTCACATGCGTAGAATCAATAAATAGATGGTCTGTATGAAGGAATCCTCGATGTATAAGATATGATAGAAAATCTGTTCAAACACATCCGTGTCTTAAAGAAATGACGAGATCAATACTTGGACGCTCATGCGATGAATAGAGGTTTTCTAGGAATAAATAAACATAAACTCAATAGTAGCCTCTAATTTTCGTACTAAACGATCTTGGGGAACCAATTAATCAATCGTCAGCATTTCTACTTGTTCACGTTGATTGATTAAATGCTTTGTCAACGTGATTCTTCACCTCAACTCCACCCACGGAAAACCTCCGCCCGTAATGGAAATTAACAGCCCTCTTTTATTTCATTTGTAAGAGAAAAAAGATCATAGGCAAACTAAAAATTCATTGAGTTTGCCTACAGTCTGAGGAAACCCAAATATAAGGGTTTTCCGCTTTTTTATTTTAGACTTGTTCAATGTTAAGAAATATTTTTTAGCCAAGTAATAACTCGAAGTAGATGAGATGGTTCAAACCAAGTAATTAAAAACATCATAATGAAGAAAGAAATGGGTGATATAAATTTTAATGTTCCTTTTTCCCTTTTAGCAATTGCTATAAAACTTAATACCATCCCAACTAAAAAAGAAATAAAACTAAAAAGGACTATCGGTTCAGAATAACTATCTATTATCCAATTTAAGCCGAATAATAATAGCCCTATAAATATCAAGGCTATTGACAATACACTAAATTTTTTCACAATTTCACCTCCATATATGATTTTACCATTTTAAGGAGTAAACGATAATTATTTTTGTTGTATAAGAATGAACAATTACACGATAGACCTAGGACGTGTCCAAAAATTCCATTTTATTGGGTATAGAGGCGATGTAGAAGAACGTTAAAAAGGAAGTCGCTAGTTTGTAGTAATGAGTAGCCACTCAACAGACCAAGTTTTTTGCATTGCTATCTAGTGGATATGATGAAGAAAATAATGAAATTGCTTTTAAATAAAAAAAGAATTATTGATCCTCTATTACTATATAATGATTTAATTATAAGAGCTTCATCAATTTCAGAAAAAGTGAAATTAATGAATAAAAATGCCAAAGAATTTTGATAAGGGTATTTTTGTAGGAAATATTGAAAGTTATAAATAGTCTATATTTAATAAATACGATACATCTCCTCAATAGGGTTTATGTCGTCATCTAGATTCCATCCTTTATTATATAAACTTGTCCAGTGCAAATTTTTTATTTTGGAAATGAAAATGGTGATTTTTTTTAGTTGACAGCATATTAAGTTTAGATACATATGAAATTATATACTTGAGATACTAGGGGGAGAGAGGAATATGACAACGATTTATGAACAGTTGAAAGAGGCGTTAGTGGGGCGTGAAGGCGATATAATAACAGCAACAGCTATCAAGGGATTGCTTGAGAAAAAATATGGTGTGAATAAATCAAGTGTACTGTTGTCGGATTATTGTTACAATCGCTACAATGAAGGAGTTTTGTTTACAAAGCATTTATTTCAATATATTGACCATAATATGTATCAATATTTGGGAGAGAATGCGTTGTATACAGGGCTCATTTTTCAAAAGAAGAAAGGTCAAGCGAATGAGTGTATAGTAGGAGAGTGGATTAATGGTGTGAAATATGTGAAACGTGATGGACTTAGTAAAGCACAAATCACTCAATTGCATACTCACTATAATGAGATTTGGCGTTATGAATTGCATATTTTACAAAGTAAACCGACAGAGTTGCGTCATTTAATGGGGCGTATTGGAGAATTTTTATGCGTGCTTCAAACAGATGGACAATTAGCATTAAATGCAAATGAGCGTGGTTATGATGTTGTCAGCGCAAATGGTCGTAAAATTAGTGTGAAAACTACGGCTCAGACAAATGGCTTTATAGCGATTAATCGTAATACATTTCATTTGTGTGATGATTTATTTATTGTTCAATATAAAAATGATATGTTCCAAGTTGTGTTTTTTGGAGAGAAAGAAAAAATTATTGATAGCTGTCGTGTTTATCAAAATACATATGAGCTTGATGTATCTAAAATTGTACATTTGAAACACTAAAGTGAGAGCTATTGATTTAAAGAAAGCCGATTATTATTTGCTATAGTTTCTATATTCTTAGAAAGACAATATACAGGTTCATATTTACAAAATGACAATATCATTGCATATTCCTATATGAAAAATTACTTGGAGGGTAAAATATGGCTTTAACTGATGAACAGGTTAACTTGTTACTGGAAGATGAAGAGTTTGGGTGGAGATACACTCAAGAGTATAATGACTATAAAATAACCTATAGAGATTTTAAAGTTAAGATGGATGAAGTTTATAAGAGACGTGGTATAAAGAATGAAAGTAAACCTATTAACCATCAGGAAAGAATAAAAAGAGTTGAGAAACTATTTGCTAAGGGATACATTGATAAAGATAGGTATGAAAATCGATTAAACAGGATAAAGCAGGATATAAAAGATGAGAGTTCCAATTCAGAAGAGAAAAAACAGGTAGGTATAGAAATTAATGGCTGTGTATTTGCTAATAATGGAGATATTGACCTAGATGATTTTCTTGATAAATTTATTGAGTTTATTGAGGAGAATGGCTGGCATTTTGGGGGAGGTACAAATCACGTAGACGAGGATGGTAACTATATAAAGTAGAGAATGGAGCTAAGCAGATGCTTGGCTCTTTTTTTTGTATGAATACTTATCAATTTATCATGGGTTTTACTTATTCCAATTTTAGTTCCTCTGTTATAGCAAGAAATCTTATCTATTAGAGTAACTGTTTTATAAGAGCAATAAAGAGCAAGGTAAATTACTTGATAACTATATTCCATTTTTTTCGTCTGATTTATTATAAGGCTTAATATTGCTTTAAACTAATATATAGTCCTCGTCTTATAGAAGAATACAATTTAAGATTATTTTTAGTATTGTAGGTTTACTCTATAATTTAGTAGAAAAATACAAAGTTTGTTTGAATAGGAATTTTTACAATTCTCTTTTTTTCTCAGCAAGAATTATTGATAATTGACTCCGATTGAAAGTAGGTAAAAACCATTGTTAAAATAATGTTCCTCATGTAAACTTATCCATATATAAGTTCCTTATTTTGGCTAGGTTGTTTCCTATCATAATAGAAACGTTCTTATAAAGTATGACAAGGGGGTATTGGTAAATGAAAAAGATATTGGGTATATTGCTTGCTGTTTTTATGATATTTGTAGGTGTACCGAGTGCTTTTACAGCAAATGCAATGGAAACGAGTGTGGATAAAAATGAGATGATGTCCACTGTCGAAATTTTATCCTCCTATCCACGAGGACATGATAATGAAGAAAAGGAGCTTGCAAGGAAATTAATCATAGACACATTTGAACAATATGGCCTTACGGTGACAAAGCAAGAATTTGAGGCAGAGCATCTCGATTGGGATAAGATTGACAGGGGAGAGGATGAGCCTTATAGCAAATATTCAGCGGTCAATCTTATTGGCACAATTGCACCGAATACAGCTGTAAAAACGAATGATATTTTGATTATTGGTGCGCATTATGATGGTATTAGAAATATACCAGCAGCCAATGACAATGCTTCTGGTGTTGCGGTTATGCTTGAGCTTGTGCGTTTATTACATAATGTACCTACTGATACGGAAATACGTTTTATTGCCTTTGACGCAGAGGAGGATGGCTTGCTTGGCTCAATGCATTATGTGAGTCAGCTAGGGGCCGATAGTGATCGAGTGATTGGTATGCTTAACTTTGATATGCTAGCGGCAAAAAAAGAGGAGAATGTGAAAATTTATTCGGCTGATGGGGAATCAAGCTTTTTATCTGATTTATTAAAGAACAATGACAATTATAAAAATATTGAAGTTCTTGAGTATAACAGTGGTGGGACAAGTGACCATGCTGCCTTTGCGCCAAAGGCTATTCCAAATTTGTTCTTTTCACATCCGGCTGTACATGGAGAGTATCATAATGATAATGACACGATAGAGCATGTCAGCCCTGATATGCTTGCCTATGCGGCTGATGCAGGACAGGTCATTGCGCGGGAAATTATGAATGAGCAAACGCGATCCTATCAAGCAGTAGCACGACCTGTCTTTGATCCTACGGTATATCCCATTTCTAGTACGATCAGAATACCGGATGGTTCGAAAAAAGAGATAGAAGAAGCATTAGGTATTCGATTTAGTCAAGTTCCGTCGGAGGATAGCACATCGAGGTATCAGGCAAAGGTACAGCTTTTTGATATTCCTGAGCCGCTTACATTGACTGCAACGAGTCATTGGGGATGGTTAGGTTCTCTTACTGTAGATTTCCGTGATACAGGTATTTCCTTTGAGGAATTAAGTGCGATTTTGGATGAAAAATTTAATAAGTCAGAGAACAATCGCTGGAACAATATTTATGGAAATTCCTATGATATTGAGTATGATGAGCAGGAAAATATTTTTACATTGCATATCACACCTTACTACGATGAGCCACAGGAGGGCTATACGCTTGTCGATGGCGAGCTTGTTCGTATGGAATCGGGATATGGCGCACATGAAATGCGTATTTCCAAAAAAGACGGTAAAATTATGAAAGAGGAAATAATAAATAAGCCTTCTGCTACATTGCCTGTAACAGACCATGCAAAGCAGGCATGGGAGAAGGTAAAATCACAGCTTTCTGCCGAGGAGCTGGCAGAGATTAGTTTTATTCGGATCGGCTCAGATGGTATAGATGGTGATTTTGCAATTAGTATGGTAAGAGCTGCTTCTGAACCTATGGAGGATACCTCTGAATGGGAAGAGAGCTTGCAGGAGGGGCAGGATATAGGTGTGTTTATACCTATAGAAGGTACGCATCTTTATCTTGACCATATTGATCTGACACATTCTTTGGGTAGCAGTTATACTGACAAGGATATGCAAGCAAATATGAAGATGGCAAGAGCAATGAAGGCAGGCATTTTCCCTTATGAGCTTCGTAAAAACTATTATGACGATATTAAAAGGGGCGACTTTGCTATGCTTGTCGTTGGACTTCTTTTCCAGAAAACGGATTGGGAGCCAGATATGATGGAGCCTACGCCATTTGAGGACACAACTGATAGCTATATTATTGCTGTGAATAAACTTGGTCTTATCGATGGCAAGAGTGACACGTTATTTGCGCCAGATGATACGATAACTCGCGAGGAAGCAGCAGTCATTCTTCATAAAATCTATACGTATTTAGGTATCAAAGATGCTTCTGGTAATGTTAGTCCTACAATTTACCTTGATGATAGCGATATTTCTGATTGGGCGAAGGAAAGTGTTTATGCTATGCAGTTGGCAGAGATTATGGCTGGTACGGAGCAAGGGTTATTTTTACCGAAGAACAATTATACATTGGAACAGGCAATTATTTCGATGTTACAATTGTATGAGAAAAAATAAGCATTTTTCTTCACAATAAAGCATCGGAGTGGACGGTTAAATGATAGTGTTTAGCCGTCCCATATTTTGAATCATTAATTGCTTTTTATTGTGAGCGTCTTGCAAGCTATAAATTTCCATACGACTACGCTTTCCTTCAGATGAGCCGATGCTGCAAACCTTAACCGAAATCAATTAGTTGAAGCCGTATCTATAGAAAGTGTTTGCCCATAATAGGTATTCTCTTTACATGGGAAAATTGCGGATAATGCTCGCTCACATACCTAGCGCTTGAAAAAGAAAATAATTATAGGGGATAATTTGTACATTATTGGATTGTATAAATTATCTCTTTTTATTTTGAAAAGTTTCGACCAAACACTGTATTTATAGGGGGCAACGGCAGGTTGCGCCTTGATGCACCTATAACTATCTTTACTTTTTTTATTCACTCTCCACATAATGAATAGTAAGAAAGGGCGATGAACAACATGATTTTTAGCGAACGATTAAAACAAGAAAGAGAGAAGAGGGGCTGGTCACAAACGGAGCTTGCTGAAAAAATTCAAGTTAGTCGTCAGGCTGTTTCAAAATGGGAAACAGGCAAAAACTATCCTAGTATTGAAATCATTATTGATTTAAGTGATTTATTTGGTATTACGATAGATGAATTATTAAGGAGTGATGAAGAGTTGAAGGCGAAGGTTATTCAAGATAGTAAACAGTTGGCATATCCAAAATGGAAGGTATTTTTTGATAGTGTATTTTTATTAGGGGCTTTCCTGCTAGTCATTAAACTAAGCATTCTTGCGCTTAATCACTTTGCGGGCACAAATATTACGATTTTAGAAGGCTTACCAAAAGCTGTGCCTAACTTTTTACCATTAGCTCTTATGTTAATTGGAGGCATTGCTTCAGATCAATTAAAAAATAAATATATAGATTAATGTTAAAGGGGCTACTTTGCAAAGTAGCCCCTTGCTATTATTTAGAAAGCTCTGATAGTAATTCTTTGCCGTTTATTGTTAGCTTAGAAGCGGAGATAAGAATCGGTCTAAGTTCTTCGTAATAAGTGTCTAGGATAGCATAAAATGCTGTCCACTGTTCGTCAGCTTTTTCATCTTCACCACTTTGACTAAGAGTAATAGCTTCCTCATAATATTGCTGCAACTTGTTATAATCATCTTCCTGAATATCAAATTCAAAATGAGTGATAAATTCTTCAAAAGAAGCAGGCTTTATATGTGTGCTTAATAGTTGATGGAATTGTTCCCATAGCTCTGTCGATAGCTCTTCGTTATGCTCTGCATCTGCCGTTAATGCTTTTTCATAAACGGCTTGAAGGTTTGCTAGCTCATCTTCTGGTATCTCTACTTCGTAATCAGCCATATATTCTTCAAATGTTAATGGTGGGTATAGCTCATCGAAATAGGGATTGAGAATTGTATAGAAGGCATCCATTATTTCGCTTGCTTGTTCTGCTTTATTCTCTTTTGCTAGCTTAATGTATTCCTGATAAAGTGTTTCAAGCTGCTTGCGATCCTGCTCTTTGATAACAATATCATTTTTAGTAAACTCAGCTTCATTAATAAATTCTTCAAATGGTTCAGGTTCCCAACTTGCTAGCTCATAAGGCGTTACGATATGTTCTATTTGTTGCCACGCTTTGTCTAGCTCATCATAATTATCTTCTTTGGCTGCCTTTTTCAAGTCATGAAAGAACTTTTCTAGCTGTACTAATTCTTCGGCTGTTATACCCTCAGGTAAGGTTTTTTTATAGACATCAAATGTAAGAAAATCTAAATAATCTTCCACGATGCTTCCTTCAACTGAAACTTCCTGACCTTCTGCTAATGCTAGCTGCTGAATTTGTTTGTCAGAGAAGTTGTATAGACCGATAAAATAGTTTTTGCCGTCTGCTCCCTTTAATGTGATGCTTTCCTCATCAAAATATTGAATAGTGCCTGTGAAGGTTTGCGCTAATTGTGTAACGGCATTGCTTGTTGTTTCTACAGGCGCTGCACCAACATAAAGAGGTGTTAAAACAGTTAGACCTAATGTAAGTGCTGAAGCAGTGATCCATGTTTTTGTAAATGGCTTTCTCATAAGTATCGATTCTCCTTTTAAATTGACTGGTGTTTCCAATTATTAGACGTTTTACCAACCAAAAAGGTTTTCTCTTTTTGGAGGAAATTTAATTTACTATTTGGGCAAATAAAAAAAGTAAGACCTTCTAAACATAGAAAGCCTTACATAGTTGTTATTACCCTACTGGTACGGGTGTTACTTCAGCGGGTTTTGGTGGTACTAAGTCTTGTGGGATCAATGCTTCATAGGCTTCTCCATCAAGACGTTGTGCCAGCTCTACCTTTGCATCCTCAATCAATGCTGGGTTTTCAAGCGCAGAGATAGCTGTGCAAGCAATTGCTTTGCCAGCAAATAGGGTTGCTTCATGTGCATAGGCTGATTTTCCTTGTGCAACAGCCTGCCATGTATGGAATGGTGTACCGAATGCCCAAGTTGCTGTTGTACATTGTGCAGTTGGGACATTCCAGCTAACATCTGCGACATCTGTTGAACCGCCCATAAACATAGGCTCGCTTGGAAGCGGTGCAAGGAAACTAGCAATTGGTTTTTCTGCTAATTGCTGTGCTAGCTCCTTGCCTACTTGTGCAGCAGCTACTTTTTTCTCTTCCTCAGAAAGTGTTTCATAAAGCTCCTTAGCAAATTGTAAATCCTCATCTGTTATAGCAAAGCCACCTAGCTCATGCATATGCTGATGCATTACTTGCTCTAATGTTTTGTTAGGAATTAAATTATGGCAAGAGCCAACGATTTGCTCCTCTACAGATGTTTCGGTCATTAAAGCTGCACCTTTTGCACAGTTTAGTACACGTTGATATAAATCCTTTACTTGGCTTGGCTTTGGTGCACGAATAAGGTAAGTTACCTCAGCCTCTGCTTGTACAACATTTGGAGCAAAGCCGCCTGTATTTGTCACAGCGTAATGAATTCTTGCTTCATCCACCATATGCTCTCGTAAATAGTTGACACCGACATTCATTAATTCAACTGCATCTAATGCACTTCGCCCAAGATGCGGGGAGGCAGCGGCATGTGAGCTACGTCCTTTAAACTTAAATGTAGCATTAATAACAGCATTTGCTCTTGCATGCATGACCGCATTAATTGTTCCAGGATGCCAAGAGAATGCCACATCCACGTCTTTAAAATAGCCATCACGTGCTAAAAATGCTTTACCATAGCCACTTTCTTCAGCAGGGCAGCCAAAGTATTTTACTGTTCCTGTTAAATTGTTTTCTTCTAAATATTGCTTTGTAGCAATAGCACCAGCAAGCGCACCAACGCCTAAAAGATTGTGACCACAGCCATGTCCATTGCCATTTGGGGTAATTGGATTATAGCTTGAGCTACCTGCCTGCTGGCTTAAGCCTGCAAGTGCATCAAACTCACCCAAAATAGCAATAACAGGCTTGCCACTTCCAAAGGTTCCAATAAAGCCTGTTTCAAGATTTGCAACACCTCTTTCTACATGGAAACCTTCAGCCGCTAACGTTTGGCATAATACATCAGCAGAGCGAACCTCATCAAATCTTGTTTCCGCAAAGCCCCAAATACTATCACTCACATTTTTATAGACTTCACTTTTTTGATCAATAAAACTAGCAATTTTTTCTGTTAAACTCATACTCTTTCACTCCTTAGCTAATGATTTCCTTATACGGAAGGGGAATTGGCAACAACAGCCTGCTTATTTGGCCGAATCATAAATAATGACACTGCACATACAAGCGTAAAGCCAATTAACATGGCAAATGCAGAGCTATAAGAGCCGCCAAAAGCGTCTACTAAAAAGCCAATAAGCATTGGTGTTAAGACACCTGCAAACTGTGCCCCTGTATTAATAAAGCCGTTTGCTGTACCTACAACAGCCTCTGGTAAAATTTTAAGTGGGACAGATGTAATTAAAATAATATTAAAGGACAACATCACCGTTACAATACTTTGACAAATTGTGAAAATTAACATGCTTGGTGCATTTGCCATTAATAAAAGGAAAATACCTGCGATAATAGCGAAAATGCCTGCGATTAGTTTATCTTTTCCTTGTGGCAGTTTATCTAAAATATAACCGCTACAAAGCATCGCGAAAATGCCAACAAATGGAGGAATAGCTGAGTAAATGCCAACAGCAGTTAGCTCTAATCCTTTTACTTTTGATAAGTAGGTAGGCATCCAAGACATTAAGCCCCAATTCACTGCGTAAATACTAAAATAAGCAATAAACAATTTCCAAATCATTGGTGTTTTTAAAACATCTCTTAACGGTGCTTTTGTAGCTGGTGTTTGCTCTATTGTTGCCTGTGCTGGCTTTTCTTTTACGAAAAAGAAGAAAGCGAGTGCAATAAAAATACCAGCTGCTCCAACAATGTAAAAAATCTCTCGCCAGCCTAGCGCTAGCATAAGGTAAGTTCCTGCAATTGGTGCAACAACCCCCATAATAGAGCCAGATGTTAACATAATTGACATTGCTTTACTACGTTCATGTATTGGGAACCAATTGGCAATACTTTTTGATGCTGCAGGGAAATAGCTGCCTTCACCAACCCCGAAAAGAAAACGAATAACAATAATCGATAAAAACGACCATGCAGCCCCTGTTAGAATGGTGAATACAGACCATACTAAAATGGTTGAAATTAATACTTTACGATAGCCAAAGCGGTCTGCCAGCCATCCACCGGGAATTTGCATTAAAGCATAGCCAGCAAAGAAGCTACTTAAAACGATACCTGTTAGTGAGTCTGTTAATTGTAAATCTTTTGAAATATCGAGGATTGCGAAGTTTATAATGAAACGGTCAAAGTTTCCTAATGACCATCCTATAAACAACATAGCAATAACAATATATCTTGTGTTTTGTGACTTTGCTGCTGTCATTGTTTTTCCTCCTCACAATAGTAGTTTTGTGTATATTGCAAAGTATAAAAAATTAAGACTTTTCTAATAATGTGCGTTTCTATATAATAAAGCTATTAAATATAGATGTTTATACATAAAAGTGAGGCATATATGAATGATCGATGTAGAAAAAATAGCACAATTTCTCCTTAACACCTGTCAGCTTACACAATTTCAATTATGGAAAAAGCATGATGGAACTGGTTTTTCGCTTGCTATTTCTCAAGGCATAGAGCATATACTACCGCCCTCCTCAGCTATTTCTGTAGATTTTCATGATTATTATGTTGAAATAGATCACAAATGTACATTTGTGATTCGTACTGATCATCAATGGATGCCCTCGCCGACGGAAGAACAAATACTAGAGGCATTACTATATGCATATCAATTGGCATTAATGGTCGAAAAAGAGCAATTTATTCGAGAAAAAATGATGGAAAGTATAAGAGAAATTTCTGCCTTAAATGATATTCAAATATTGCTGACAAAAATTTTGGAGAATGCATTATCCGTTATTCCATCAGCAGATTTTGGTGTGCTTTGGATGTACGATGAAAATAACACAACATTGATACCAAAAGCTTGGACAGGTGGGCCAGGTGAGGATATTCAACATATGCGTGTTAAGGTGGGAGAGGGGATTATTGGCAGAACATTTAAAGAACAGCAATCCATTATCCTTACTTCCTATCAAGATGTTTTAAAGGCATCATCATCGTTAACAGAAGAAAATCTACGCCATTTATTAAAAGCCTATACATTTGAGCATGTGCAGTCTGTTATTTCTGTGCCAATTGCAGTAGAGGACCAAACACTATGTGTATTAATTATTTATCAAAATGGAGAAGATGCGCTGCTGACAATTGAGGATATGCAGCTTTTAGAAAGCTTTTCTGATCAAGTATCGATTGCTCTAACGAATTCAAAGCTATTTCAGCATTTAAAGATGCAAAATGAGCTGCTGCTTCAACGCGATCAGATTCATCACACCTTTATGAAACTGTCCTTGCAAAACACAGGAATGCAAGTCATTGTCAATGAAATAAGACATATGCTAAACTTACGCCTTGTTATTATGGATTTTACAGATGATTTGATATATGCAAGCCCGCGTCATTGGTTGGATGATATCCATTTATTGCGCGCTATTAATCGAAGTGATGCGCCAGCATTTTATACAATAAATATAGATGATGAGCTTATTACTTGCTATATACAGCCAATTGTTGGGATTGATCAAACACTTGGTTTATTGCTGGTGGAGGTGAATAAGGAGAAGCTTGAACCGCTTCAGCAGCTTATTATTGAACAAGCAAGCGCAATGATTGCCCTTGAAATGATCCGAAAACAAACAATTGTGGATGCATTTTATAAAAAAACCCATGATCTTTTTCATGATTTTTTACTATGTAAAGACCCTGTTCAGCTTATAAAAAAGGGGGAAGAGCTTGGTATTCAGACAAATGTCTATTATGCTGTTGTGCTTATTCAATTATCGTCAGCCTCTAATATTCAAGGAATGGATATGCAGGTGCATTTTTTAATTGGTGAAATAAAAAAACAATTTCAAGAGCATGCACTGATTGTCTTTGGTTTTGGCAATAAAATAACGATTCTTTGTCAATTTAAGCAACTAAGTAATGAGCTGCAATTTCTAATGCAGCAATTGCAAACAAGCTGGGAGAAGGCAAAACATAATATGCTAAAAGTTGGTGTTGGCTCCATGTATCAAGGGATAGAGCAAATTGCGAAAAGCTATAATGAGGCGGATAAAGCACTATCATTTTTAATGACACGTCAGCGCTGGGGCATTATGCACTATCAGGAGATTGGTGTCAATCGACTATTTATCCATCAAACACAAGAGGAGCTACTCAGCTTTGTTAACGAAGTTTTTCAACCGTTAAAAAATGAAAAAACGAGGCATCAATTACTAGAAGAAACACTGCTAATATATATGGCGCAAAATGGCTCTATAGGGGAAACTGCAAAGCAATTGCATATTCATGTTAATACATTATATCAGCGATTAAGAAAAATTGAGGAAAAATTAAATATTTCTTTTCAAAATACAGAGGATGTTTTAAAATTACAGCTTGCCTGTTATTTAAAGGAAATGGTTTATTAAAAGGTAAAAAATCTGCCTAGGGAAGGAAAGCAGATTTTTTTACCTGTTTACATTTCATCTTGGAAATAAATTTTATAGAACTTTCGATTGGTTGCTTCATCATAGCCAACCTCAATTAGCTCATCAATATGTTCAATATGCTGAATATTGACCTGAATTTCAATATTGCTATCTAGCTTAATTTTACGTTTATATTTCTTTTCAGCTTTTTCAAGTGCGCTGTCAGAAATAATCGTTTCATAGGGTTTAACGGTTTTAACAATGATATCCTTTTCGGTAGCATCTATTTGCTCAAACACCGTATCAATATAATGGTCTACTTGAAATTCCTCCTCATTTCTAAAGTAGTCCAATGTTTTATTTAACAGCCCTAGCTTCTCAGTGCTTGTATAATGCTCTTCTTTTAAAATATATTTCTTGCATTCAGCCAACGCTAAATCTGTTTTATAATAGTGCTCATCCGCTGCCTTTATTTTTAAAAAACGCTCTTGCCAATAAACAATGTCCTCTTTTCGTTTTGTTTTAATAAAAACGGCAGGGGGTTGGTCTGGTCCCATATCAATAATAATCGCTGCATTGTTGATTTTTTTGACATTGATGCCATCAATACCATTGACGGTCATTTGATGATGGTCATTTTGCACATCTAAAAATATTTCTTTTTCATCAATTTTTACAATGGCGATTACTTTTTTTGTTTCATCTAATAATAAGCAATTATCAAACAAACCGATAAATAGTTCACCGCTTTTAATATTAGGGTGCTGCGATACACTATGTAAGTGTTTAGCGATATTTTGGGATTGTTCAAGAAAGCTATTTTCCTGTGTAAAGATTGCCTTGGCATAGGTATAAACTTCGTTAAGGGTAATCGTTGTTTCATGAAAAAATTCGTATTGCTGCTCCATATCTATTTTATGAAAGGCAAGCTGTGTAAAGGCTGCTTCTAGCATTACCTCGGGCTGCGTCAGTGCTTCTTCCCCTAAAATAAGTGTTTCCCCTATAAAATGCATACTATATTGCGCTAATGTACTTTCACTCACTTCTAGCATAAAATCCACCTTTTAATTATTTATCGTAGCTAGTATATCATATCAGATTAACCATTGATTGCGACGCTATGATCGTATAGATTTATAACTAGCAAACACGCCCAATATTCAATGCATCTGTTTATAGTAGTAGTCAAAAGTCTTTTTTTCTACAATAGGAATCTAGCATTATATTGAATAGCGTTATGATATAATTATTTAGAAAAGTATGAAAAAGGAGAGGGTTTGTGTGGGGAGTTATCTTAAGATTGCAGTAGCTATTGATTTTTCGGAGCAGTCACTTAAAGCTTTTGAGCGAGCAAGTCAATTAGCATTACAATACAATGCTGTTTTACAATTAGTCAGTGTTGTGGATACAAAATCATTTGGAGCAGCATCGGCATATGATTTAAAATATGCAGAGGCACTAAAGCAGGAATATGCAGATAAGATTGAAAAATTGGTAAAAGAGGCATTACAGGCAGGTGTGAAAGAGGTAGAGTCAGTAGTAGAAGCAGGTTTGCCTAAAGCAATCCTAACACAGCTACCAAATATTGATTTACTAGTTTGTGGGGCAACGGGTTTAAATCGGATAGAAAAAATGGTGTTAGGGTCAGTTGCAGAAAAGGTGGCTCGTCATGCACCATGTGATGTTTTAATCGTGCGCTAGAGTAGAAGAAAAAACAACCTGCTTGTACGCTAAGGTGGCGATAAGCAGGTTCTTTTACTTATTCAATTGTTTGAGCGTTATCGATAACTTCTTGAGGGATATCAATTGTTTTCAGGTGATCGAATTCCGTGTATGTGATAACTGATTTTGTATTCATCACCATCTCATTACCTTCAACATTCATTTTTAAGTCAAAATTCATATCCATTTTGTTTGTATCGAATGTATCTTTGTCAATGTATAGAACATAGTTGATTTGATCAATTGTTAGTCCATCTAGTGGGTTTTCACCTAGCTCCATACCTTGCATTGATTTTTCAATTTCTTCATCAATTAATGCTTTAAATTTATCGCCTTCTGCATCTAATGTTAGTACATATTCATCATCTGTTTGTTCAAATGAGAAGTCATCGATAAATGATTTTAGCTGCTCTAATTGTTCCTTTGCATCTGCAGAGGAAGCTGTTTGCTCTAAAATTTCATCAAAGTTATCATCAGGAAGCTTTAACCAGCTATCAGATGCTGTATCCTTCATGAAGAATCCTGTACCTTGTTTCATATACATTTCCATTGGTAAGTCTGTTGTTTCTCCACCCTCACCTAGCATATTAGGCATTGTCATCGTGCCTGATAAATGCATTTCCAGCGGATCAACGATAAAATCCATATCCATTTTTGTGCTAGAAGAAAACTCCATCGCTTCCTCACCAGCACCAACCTTTGTTGCCTGTGTCATATCCATCGTGGCACTTGCACTTTTAATATTTGTCTGACGTTCCACAGCCTTATCATATACTTGTTCTAAAGTAAGGTCACTTGTTTTTGTTGTATCTTTTTTAGGCGTAGCGCTAGAATTACAAGCGGCGAGTGTTAATGCGAGTATTCCAACTGCTAATACTTTAATAAATTTCTTCATTCGCTTCATCTCCTATTTTCGATAATAAATACTATCTTGCTCTAGTATACATGGTAAAAAAGGAAAAGTTTCGTTATTTAAAGAAAATCATCGTATTGTACTAGTTGGAAAGGGTCAAAGGAATCAAATAAAAGCTGTCGTCAAAATACCATTTAGCATGGTATTTTGAGACAGCTTTTTGTTTGTTAATGATAGCCCCAAATCATCGCGAACAATGTACCAATAATTGTTACAACACCTACGAATACTGAATATAAAATCGTTGTATATAACGTTTTCTTATCTTCAGATTCGCCAATATGCATAAATAATACTAATTGTACAGTTGCTTGTGCAAGGGCAGTGACAAGTAAAATAGCGAATGCCATTTTATAACTCATATCAAAGGTTACAACGGCTAAAGCGACAAGTGTCAGTAATAATGAGAAGCCGAAGCCCATGACATGTTGTTTAGGGAATAATTCCTTCATCAGCTAATCAGTCCTTTCAAGTAGACGAAGCTGAAGATGAAAATCCAAACAACGTCTAGGAAATGCCAGTACAATGAGAAGATAAACGCTTTATTTGCTGTTTGTGGATTTAAACCACGTTTTGCGACTTGGATTAAAATCGCTACGCCCCAGAAGAAACCGAATGTTACGTGGGCACCATGTGTTCCAAGTAATGTCATTAATGATGATAAAAATGCACTTGTTTGAATTGTTGCACCTTCATGTACATATGTGACAAATTCATCAATCTCAATGGCTAAGAAGCCAAGACCTAGTAAAAGGGTAATAATGAAAAATGTCATCATTGCCTTTTTACGGCCGATACGCATTGCGTGAACGCCAAGACCAATTGTAAAGCTACTTGTTAATAATAAGAATGTTTCCCATAAGACAGGCGTTAATTCAAAAATTTCAGCGCCATTTGGGCCACTGCCTGTGCGTGTATGCAGTGTGAAATACACTGTAAATAACGTGGCAAATAACACGATTTCGGCGCCGAGGAAAACCCAAAAACCAAAGATTTTTAGGCGGTTTTCCTCTGTACTATATTCTAATGGAAGTGAAGAATCGATTTTCATATTATTTATCACCTCTCAAGCTTTTTTCAGTTGCCATTACTTCCTCAACTGAAATGTAACGACCGTGATCTTTTTCGAATGAACGATGGATCATAAAGCCAAATACACCAAGCATACTAATAATGGCTGGAATCCATAGATTGAAGACAGCGAAGAATGCTGCAAGGAAGAAGAATCCACTCATCCAAAATGGTGTGCCAGTATTATTAGGCATATGAATTTTTTCAATTGTACCTGCTGTAATATCGCGACCTTCTTTTTTCGCAAACCAAAATTCATCTAAACGAGTGACTGTTGGTACTACCGCAAAGTTGTATTCTGGCACTGGTGAGTGAGTAGCCCATTCAAGTGTGCGACCATCCCAAACATCTGCTTTTTCATTACGAGGCATATGTTTCCAGCTGTAGTAAATATTATAGACAAGTAATACAAAGCCGACTGCTAATCCTAATGCACCGACAAACGATAGCATATTCAATGGACCGTAGCCAGTAGATTCAGAGTATGTGTACATACGACGAGCATAACCATCTAAACCTAAAATAAATAGTGGGAAGAATGTTACGTTAAAGCTTACGGCAATAAACCAGAAAGCAGCTTTCCCTAATTTTTCATTTAAACGGAAACCAAACATTTTTGGCCACCAGTAATGGTATCCTGCAAGTACACCGAATACAGTACCTGGTATTAATACATAGTGGAAGTGGGCAACTAAGAACATTGTATTATGATATTGATAGTCGGCACTTGCCATCGCTAGCATAACCCCTGTAACTCCACCAATTGTGAAGATTGGAATAAAGCCAAGCGCATAAAGCATTGGGGTTGTAAACTGAATTTTCCCGTGCCTCATTGTGAGTAGCCAGTTGAATATTTTAACCCCAGTAGGAACGGCGATTGCCATTGTTGTAATAGAGAATACACTGTTTACCATTACACCATGACCCATTGTATAGAAGTGGTGGGCCCAAACTACGAATGATAGTAGGGAAATGACCACCATACTCATCACCATTGATTTGTAACCGTATAAGTTTTTACGTGCGAATGTTGCAATGATTTCTGAGAAAATACCGAAAGCAGGTAGGATAACAATATAAACCTCAGGATGTCCCCAAACCCAGAAGAGGTTGGCCCAAAGCATATCCATACCACCATCTTGCATCGCAAAGAATTTTGTACCGAATTGACGGTCAAGCATCATTAGTGCAAGCGCTACAGTTAATACTGGGAATGCAAAGACAATAATAATATTTGTAATTAAAATGGACCAAGTAAACATTGGCATTTTCATTAATGTCATACCAGGTGCACGCATTTTAATAATCGTTGTAATAAAGTTAACACCTGTCATTAATGTACCAATCCCTGATAATTGTAGGGCTAAAGAGTAATAGTTATTCCCAACCGTTGGACTGAAATCCGTACTTGCTAGTGGGAAATAGGCTGTCCAACCAGCATCTGGTGAACCACCAATAATAAATGATAAGTTTAATAAACCAGCACCTGCTGCGAATAGCCAGAAGCTGACTGCATTTAGACGTGGGAATGCAACATCACGTGCCCCGATTTGTAGAGGAATCACAATGTTCATTAACCCAATAACAAATGGCATTGCCATAAATAAAATCATTAGTAATCCGTGTGTTGTGAAAATCTCATTATAATGTTGTGCATCAAGAAGTCCGTTATCTGGAACGGCTGTTTGTGCACGCATTAATAGTGCATCGATACCACCGCGGAATAGCATTAATAAGGCTACTGCGATATACATAATCCCGATTTTTTTATGGTCAACAGTTGATAGCCAGTTTTTGTAGAAATAGCCCCATTTTTTGAAATAAGTAAGGCCAGCTACAATCACGACTGCTCCAACAACGATACTAATAGCTGCCGCTAAAATCATCGGTTCTTGCATTGGATGGAATAATTCTTCCATACTCATGGGATGCGCTCCTTTCAGCATTAAAAATTAATAGGTATATGTGTTCAATCTTAATGACCTGAATGTTCATGCTCCATATCTGTGTCAGACATATCGTCATGCTCCATATCCATATGTTTACCATGCTCCATTGGTGCAGGTCTGAAATCTAAATGTGTAGATGAGAAGCTTTGGCGACCAACATGCTCTGCCTCTAAAAGCTCATCGAATTTTTCTTCAGTTAAAGGTTCTTCTTTTGCCTTGACATCAGCCACCCATTGATCGAAGTCCTCTTGTGTCATAGCTTGTGCTTCGAATTCCATTTCGGCAAATCCACGACCATTGAAATTAGAGTTACGTCCCATAAATGAACCAACTTCATCAGCAGCTAGGTGAATCGTTGTTAACATATCACTCATCGCATATTTTTGACCTGCTAATTGAGGAATCCAAAAGCTTGTAATTGGTCCGAATGAGTAAAGTTTAAACTCGATTGGACGGTCCACTGGAAGATTGACATAGTTGACTGTTTCCACACCTTCTTCTGGATAGCTAAAATGCCATTTCCAGTTAGAGGATGATGCATAAATAACTAAAGGCTCCTTATCGTCATAACCTGCTGGCTGCGCTTCTACAGTAGATGTTGTTTTAACCGTTACGATTGCTAAAAATGCTACGATAATAATTGGAATGACTGTCCAAGTGATTTCAAGCAAATGGCTGCCTTCTTCATGGGGAGGCTCATAATCTGCTGGTGCTTTGGAAGCGCGATATTTTGTTAGCATAAAGGCTAAAAGCACATACACGACTAGTAATATAAAGGCCATTGTAATAATGGATAAAATAATTGTGTTTGATAATGTTTCAGCATTTGGTCCTTTTGGATTGAACACTGTTAATGGTTCACATCCAGCGAGAAGGGCACTTAATGCTACAAACAATAAACTTAATTTTTTCTTCATGTTTGACTCCTTTCTATTAGAACAGCTATTCATAAAACTCTTGTGTTTTTTTATCAGTGCACATTTACAAATAGTGGATACTGAGGTCACCTCTTTTATAATGGCGTATCAATCAATTATTGATTGATCTAATGCGAACATTAGCAAAGGCAATAATTGTGCAATCGTTTGCAAGCTTGTGCATTGCACGCACCTATGATTGTCACAATTTGTCGTTGTTTGCATCTTGGATTATACGCCCTGTTTTTAAGAAAAAACATTATTTTGTTATGAAAATGATAGTAAAGGGGAGTTGAATTTGAACATTTTTTGAACAGAAATCATTATTTCAATATTAATATTTTTAAGTGCTGTTTATTAAACACTGTAAAAACGTTGAAAACACTGGATTCTTGATATTTAACTAAGTAAATAATTTTTTTTGTGAAAAATGTATTTCACATTTTAGACGCTGATTTGTAATAAAGTCAGTGCTTTGACAAGTATAAGCTTATTTTTTATTTGCCTTTTTTTAAAATAAGGAGTAAAAGCCAATAGGGGGTATGGAAATAATAGGGTGAATTCTCAGTGATAAGAAAGGATGGAAAAGGTATAGAATAGAAGAGGGTATAATTATTTTGAAATAATAATAAATTTTCTTTGTTATCCATAAAATTCCTGTATATGTTCTATTTGAAAAATAAAAAAGCAAACTAAGAATTATCCTAGTTTGCTAACAAGGTAGAAAAATTTATGCAAAATAAGCAGGATACGGACTAGAATAGCATTTTTCTAAAAGCCAGCTAGGCACCGAGCTTTAACCATTTTGCTACTTGTCCATAAATGATATTTTGAAGCTGAGGGGCTTTATTATTCATTTTTAAAGAAAAATACAATGTTTTCATAAAGTTTAATGTACTAGTACGTCCACTAAAGAAACTTTCATTATAGCCCTGTGTCATTAAGTGTATTTCAAATTTATCAAAGGACTGCTCTACAAATTCAATAAGTGCCTCTTCAGAGTAGTGCTGATCTAATAATGCCTCTACAATATTAACGAAACGTTCTTCCTCATCATTGATATAGACAATGTCTTTCCATGTAACAAGCTTTAATGCATGTAAGATAGATGGTGCATATTGTAAGTTGAATTTGGGGTGTTTAATGGCTGTTGCGGCTAAATCTGCACCGTGAGCAATGCTATGAGCCCATCCTTTGTCTTGTACATATCCTCTTGTATCTTGCTCTACTAGTAAATAGCGACCAATTTTTTTAAAGAATGTTTGCAGGTCATCATCATCTAAAACAAGCAGCTCAACATCCTTGGCAAGCAGACCTGCAACAAGTAGTGCAGAAAATGAGCGGGTAAAAACACTATCTGTATTATTTTCACCTATGTGTAAATAAAGGAAATCCTCGCTTATTGCCGTTTGAAATAAATATTGCAGTTGCTGTGTGCTTAACAAATTATCACTTAGCAAATCAATAAATGTACGATAAATAGAATGGTCACGTAGTTCAGCATCTGTAGAGCCAATGTGTGCTAACATTTGTTGTAATAGCCATTCACCGTGCTGTGACATAAATGCTTGTCGCTCAGAAAGTGTCATGGTAGAAAAATTTTGTAATGCTTCTTGAATCATCATATTTTGATAAGCCCCTATCTTAAAATTGATACAGGTATATTATAGCTCGAATTGCCTTAATTTGCTGATGGGGCAGATATCTTTCTATTTTCAGAAACAATAGAAAGTTGTTATGATAGAAGCGCATTAAGGAAATATCATAAAAAAGACATACCTATTTAAAAGTATGTCCTGATCAAACTATAAGATGGATGCTGATTTTATACCGATAGGCCATTCTGTATAGGTATGTTGGTTTGTTTTTAGCTCAACGAGAATATTGGTATTTTTGATAGCATCAATTAGCCATTCACTATAATGTTGATCTGGCTTAGGGTGCTGTAAAATTTGTTGCATATCCTTTTTATCAAGATGTAGTAGCTTATAGTTACATTCAATATTTACTTTTTGTGGGATAATTGACAGCACTTCATATGGATGACCAAGTGAAATAGGGTTAGGAATCAAGCCTTGGATACGCAAAATATAAGTACAGGCTTCTTGAGTGTATACATCGACCTTTGTACGCGTTAAAAATTCAAATTCTAACGGACTATCTTGCCGAGGTCCGTTCGCTGTAGCGAATGAAATGACTTTAATTGATCGTGCTTTGAATGCAGATGAGATACAATGATCAAATTCAGTGATTGTATCTAGTAATTGCATGTAGTCCACTCCTTGTGAAAAAACGTGATTTCTTAATAGAGAGTAATGAATAGCATAAAAATTTAGACTATTCTAAGTATAATACAATTTATTACAAAACATGAATACAAAAGCAATGATTTTTTACTAAATGAGTCAAAATAATTACTGCTAATTTCAGGTGGTATAGGCATACTGTTGTGCTTTTAGTGCAAAGTAATAGCAAAAGGTAATTCAAAATCATTGCTTTGGTCATTGTCGATGGTGAGAAAAAGTGAAAAATAGCCATAAAGAGGTGAGAAAAATGACAAAACGGAAACATCATGTTATTAAACATAACAATATTGTAGTTTTTCCAGGCACTGTCCAAGCTTTAATACGTGAAGGGCATAAGTTTGCAGAGAATTATCAATATGAAGAGGCTGTTGCAAGTTTTGAAAAAGCATTTATGTATGAAGCAGGAGATGAGTTTGCTCTTAGTGCCTATGCCTTTGCTTTATACGAAGTAAAAAACTATGCTAAAGCGAAACATGTATGTGAACAGCTCCTTGCGATGGGAACAACATTATATGCAGAAGTGATGGAGTTGTACATTACTATATGTATGCAGCTAAAGGAATACAATCATGTAGAAACGTTAATTACAACGCTTCTTGAAGAAAATGTATTACCATATGACCAAGCTGAGAAATTTAAACGCTTGAAAAATTTGAATCGGGATGTATCTAACAATCTTGCAAAAAAGGAGCAGGCGCAATATTTTGTAGAAACAGGCGAATATGAGCTGACGCAATTTTGTGCGCTTACACCAAATGAACAATCTAATCGCCTGCATCGTCTAATGGATACAAATGTAAGGCAATTGAAAGAAGCTTTAAAGGCTATTGTTGAATGCTCCAGCATTCATCCATTTGTCCAAAGCCTAGCTTTAATTTTACTAGTGGAACAAGAGGTGGCAATGGATATTAACGTGTCAAAATTTAATCAAACAGCAACGGTTAATCCTGCACAGCTTGCATTACCAAATCAGCTGCCACAATATGAGGAAATAAAAAATATTGTTGAAAATAAATTAGAGCAAGACCCATCGACCTTAGAAATGGTACAATATTTAATGGCGAAACATGCTATTGTCACATATCCGTTTGAATGGCATCCATTTGAAGCCGATGATGTTGCCTATAGCTATATTGATTTTGTCTTTTCAATGTTAGGGAATGTGCAAGAAATGGATTATGAAATCGTTGAGTTTTTACAAATGTTAGAAAAGTTAACAGAACTACAGTCGATATGAAAAAAGTTGAAACTATACACATCTATGTTATACTAAAATGGTTGTCAAAATCGTAGTTACGAATGAATTGTCTAACATTTAAACTTGATTATTTATTTGGAGGTATTTATACATGTCAGCAAAATGGGAAAAACAAGAAGGTAATATCGGTACTCTTACAGTTGAAGTACCAGTTGCAGAAGTAGATGCAGCAATGGACCAAGCGTTCAAAAAAGTTGTAAAACAAATTAACGTACCAGGTTTCCGTAAAGGTAAAATGCCTCGTAAAATGTTTGAACAACGCTTTGGTATTGAATCTTTATACCAAGACGCACTAGAAATCATCGTTCCTGATTCTTATGCAAAAGCAATTGATGAAGCGGGAATTATGCCAGTTGATTACCCAGAAATTTCTGGTACAGAAAACTTTGTACATGGTCAAGATTTCACGTTCACTGCACAAGTAACAGTGAAACCAGAGCCAAAACTTGGTGAATACAAAGGCTTAGAAGTAGCAAAACTTCCAGTAGAAGTAACTGATGAAGAAGTAGAAGCTCAAATTCAAGAGCAATTAGCTCGTAAAGCAGAGCTTGAAATTAAAGAAGACGAAGCAATCGTAGAAGGCGACACAGCAGTAATCGACTTTGAAGGTTTCGTAGGTGAAGAAGCTTTTGAAGGTGGTAAAGGTGAGGACTACCCACTAGAAATTGGTTCAGGTTCTTTCATCCCTGGCTTTGAAGAGCAACTTGTAGGCGTAAAAGCTGGCGAGTCTAAAGATGTTGTTGTAACATTCCCAGAAGAATACCATGCAGCTGAATTAGCTGGTAAAGAAGCAACTTTCAAAGTAACAGTGAAAGAAGTAAAAACAAAAGTTCTTCCAGAATTAAACGATGAATTTGCAAAAGAATTAGACCCAGAGGTTGAAGGCGTTGACGCTTTACGCGCTAAAATTAAAGAGCAAACTGCTGCTCAAAAAGCAACGGAATCAGATGCGGCTCTTCGCGATGAGCTAGTAGAAAAAGCGGCAGAAAATGCTGAATTTGAAGTACCAGCAGGTATGATTAACTCTGAAACAGATCGCATGTTACAAGAGTTTGGTCAACGTTTACAAATGCAAGGTATGAATTTAGACCTTTACTATCAATTCTCAGGTCAATCTGAAGAAGATTTACGTGGTCAAATGAAAGAAGAAGCTGAAAGCCGTGTACGTGTATCTTTAACACTTGAAGCGATTGCAGAAGCTGAAAAAATTGAAGCAACTGAAGCTGATATTGAAGTAGAATTAGAAAAAATGGCTGCTCAATTCAATATGACAAAAGAGCAAATTACAGATGCTTTAGGCGGTACAGCTGTACTAGAAAATGACATTAAAATTCAAAAAACAGTTGAATTTTTAGTAGAAAACGCTAAAATTACTGAATAAGATTTTTATGTAACTTGATAGCTAATAGAAAACAAGGTACGGCATTTAACCGTGCCTTGTTTTATCACATAGACTGTTTAATCAGTCCTATTTTACTTACTTTACACTTCACTTATACATAGTATTGTTAGTTTTACACGATGGGAAATTAAACTTCATTGACAAAATCCTTCTCTTGAATGTAGTAAACCTTGGCGAATAAATGTAGTAGATTTTAAAGAAAAGCTATGTAGCTGATCGAGATGTCAGTCATTTGATGCCAACTTGTATCTCAAGTGTCAGTAGTGAAGAGCTATAAACATTAGTACACCGTAAAGTCGTGAAGCAAACAAATTCCTGCCAACTAGGAAGGAATGCTAAATGGGTAAAAGTGACTGCTAATATTTCTAGGAGAGCTTCATTCATTTGATGAAAATGGACATCTATTTCAAAATTTGTTCATCGTGAGAAATGAAGTAAACAACATGATGGTACACGATCATCTATGCAATGACATAAATCGTGCAGACAATTTATTTGATAAAGGTTCAATAATCTTGTAAGATTGTTGCTTGAATAGGGGTGAAACATATTGTTCAAATTTAATGATGAAAAAGGCAATTTAAAATGTTCATTCTGTGGAAAGCCACAGGAACAGGTACGTAAATTAGTGGCGGGTCCTGGTGTTTATATTTGTGATGAATGTATCGAGCTTTGTTCAGAAATCGTTGTAGAAGAACTAGGTGTGGAAGAGGAAATTGAATTCCAAGATATTCCGAAACCAAAGGAAATTTTAACGATTTTAGACGAGTATGTTATTGGACAGGAGCGCGCTAAAAAAGCATTAGCAGTTGCAGTGTACAATCACTATAAACGCATCAATACGAATAGTAAGATCGATGATGTAGAACTGGCAAAATCGAACATTGTGTTAATCGGCCCAACTGGTAGCGGTAAAACTTTATTAGCTCAAACATTAGCACGTATATTAAATGTTCCATTTGCTATTGCAGATGCCACTTCACTAACTGAAGCAGGCTATGTTGGTGAGGACGTTGAAAATATTTTATTAAAATTAATTCAATCAGCTGATTATGATATTGAACGTGCTGAAAAGGGCATTATCTATATTGATGAAATTGATAAGGTTGCTCGTAAATCAGAAAATCCATCAATCACACGTGATGTTTCTGGTGAAGGTGTGCAACAAGCCCTTCTTAAAATTCTTGAAGGAACAGTAGCAAGCGTTCCACCACAAGGAGGACGTAAACACCCTCATCAAGAATTTTTACAAATCGATACAACTAATATTTTATTTATTGTTGGCGGAGCATTTGATGGTATTGAAGCAATCATTAAACGCCGTCAAGGTGAAAAAATAATTGGTTTTGGTTCCGATCCAAGTAAAACAGATGTAGATGAAGGTTCTATTATGGCCAAATTGATTCCAGAGGATTTACTGAAATTCGGTTTAATACCAGAATTCATTGGTCGATTACCCGTACTTGCAAGTCTAGAGCAATTAAATGAAGCTGCACTTGTACAAATTTTAACAGAGCCAAAAAATGCACTAGCGAAGCAATATCAAAAAATGCTTGAACTAGATGGTGTTGAGCTTGAATTTGATGAAGATGCGCTTGTTGCCATCGCAAAGGAAGCAATTGAGCGTAAGACAGGTGCACGTGGTCTTCGTTCAATTATTGAGTCAACAATGCTTGATGTAATGTACGAATTGCCTTCTCGTGAAGACGTGAAAAAATGTATCATTACAGCAAAAACAATTACGGATAAAGAGAAACCGAAATTGCTTCTTGAAGATGGCACTGTACTCGATGAAGGTAGCGACACAAAAACTTCAGCATAACGAACAGACATAGCTGTCTATGGTTATGAGATAGAGAGTAATTAGCTGACTTCGGTTGTGCAATGTTCGCACATATCGAAGATCAGCTTTTTATTCATTCTTACATAATACCAGCTGTAACTAAAAGAAATTTTTGGCTCGCATGATTAACTAGTGTGAATCAGTTTTTTAAACACATACTAGTAGCGCGGGATGTGAACATGAAAATTTTGACGGAGGTGAATGCCCGCATGGTAGCTATACAAAAAACAACGAATGTACCATTATTGCCTTTACGTGGGCTTTTAGTATACCCATCGATGGTGTTACATATTGATGTGGGTAGAAATCGTTCTGTAGCGGCGTTAGAGCAAGCAATGTTAGAAGACCAAATGATTTTATTAGTAACACAGAAGGAAATGCATGACGAACAACCTGACGAGCAGGATTTATATTCGATTGGCACAGTTGCTTATGTGAAACAAATGTTAAAATTGCCAAACGGCACATTGCGTATTTTAGTGGAAGGGCTTGCTCGGGCAACATGGACAAATTACCGTGTGCTAGAGAAGTATACGGTTGTTGATGTTGATATTAAAGAGGAATCAACAAGTAAAGATGTAGAAACACAGGCTTTAATGCGTACACTACTAACGTATTTTGAAAAATATGCAAAGTCCTCTAATAAAATCACAAATGAAACGATTAGCACAGTAGCAGATATTGAAGAGCCGGGTCGTTTAGCGGATATTATTGCCTCTCATTTGCCATTTAAAATTGCAGATAAGCAAGAGGTACTGGAAATGCTGAGTGTGAAAAAGCGACTTGATCATCTAATTATTCGTTTACACGATGAGCAGGAAGTATTGGATCTTGAAAAAAAGATTAACTCCAAAGTAAAGCAATCGATGGAGCGCACACAGAAGGAATACTATTTACGTGAACAAATGAAAGCTATTCAAACAGAACTCGGAGATCGTGAAGGGAAAACTGGTGAAGTAGCAGAATTACGTAAGCGTATCGATGAAGTTGGGATGCCTGATTCCACAAAAGAAGTCGCACTTAAAGAACTGGATAGATATGAAAAATTACCAGCTGCTAGTGCAGAGAGTGGCGTTATTCGCAATTATATTGATTGGCTAATTTCCTTGCCATGGACAGATGCTACAGAGGATCGCATGAATATCAATTATGCAGAACAAATTTTAAACCGTGATCATGATGGTTTAGAAAAGGTAAAAGAGCGTGTCCTTGAATATTTAGCGGTACGCCAGCTTAAAAATTCTTTGAGAGGCCCTATCTTATGCTTGGCAGGACCGCCAGGAGTAGGGAAAACATCATTAGCTCGCTCGATTGCTGAGAGTCTAGATCGTAAATTTGTCCGTATTTCCTTAGGTGGTGTACGTGATGAATCGGAAATTCGTGGTCATCGCCGTACGTATGTAGGGGCAATGCCAGGGCGAATTATTCAAGGAATGAAAAAAGCAGGCACTATTAATCCTGTATTTTTATTGGATGAAATTGATAAAATGTCTAATGACTTTAGAGGGGATCCCGCAGCAGCAATGCTGGAAGTTTTAGACCCTGCACAAAACAATACATTTAGCGATCATTATATTGAGGAGTCCTATGATTTATCCAATGTTTTGTTTATTGCAACAGCCAATGATTTAAGTACAATCCCGGGACCTTTATTAGACCGTATGGAAGTGATCTCAATTGCAGGCTATACGGAAATTGAAAAAGCACAAATTACGAAAAACCATTTAATACCTAAGCAGTTGAAAGAGCATGGCTTGAAAAAAACACAGGTTATTATTAAAGATGAAGCAGTTATCGATATTATACGTTATTATACGCGTGAAGCAGGAGTTCGAAGCTTAGAGCGCCAAATTGCTACGCTTTGCCGTAAAATTGCTAAAATTATTGTATCTGGTGAGAAAAAACGTGTAACCGTCAACTCCAAATCATTACAGCAGCTACTTGGCAAGCACCGTTTCCGTTATGGGCAGGCAGAGAAGGAAAATCAAGTAGGAGTTGCTACAGGATTAGCTTATACAACAGTTGGTGGCGATACACTACAAATTGAAGTGTCCTTAACACCCGGAAAAGGTAAGTTACAGCTTACTGGTAAGCTTGGTGAAGTGATGAAGGAATCTGCACAAACGGCATTATCCTATGTGCGTACAAAAATGGATAAGCTAAATGTCGATGCAGAATATTTTGAAACACATGATATTCATATCCATGTACCAGAAGGTGCTGTGCCAAAAGATGGACCTTCTGCTGGTATTACAATGGCGACAGCAATTGCTTCAGCCATTTTACATCGCCCAATTCGTCGTGAGGTTGGGATGACAGGTGAAATTACACTACGTGGTCGTGTATTACCAATTGGGGGCTTAAAAGAAAAAACATTAAGTGCTCATCGTGCAGGCTTAACGACAATTATTTGTCCAAAGGATAATGAACGAGATTTAGAAGATATTCCTGATAGCGTACGTGAGCAGCTTACATTTAAACTAGTGTCAACGGCTGATGAAGTGTTAGCCTATGCACTGGATGGAGGTTTTTAGAAAAATGAAAGTCCATAATGTCGAAATGGTCATTAGTGCAGTGAGGCCAGACCAATATCCAGAAGATGGACTGCCAGAATTTGCATTAGCAGGTCGTTCAAATGTAGGGAAATCTTCCTTTATCAATCGAATGATCGGACGTAAAGCTTTAGCACGTATTTCTTCTAAGCCCGGCAAAACACAGACATTGAACTTTTATAAAATCGAAGAGCAACTGTTTTTTGTAGACGTTCCGGGTTATGGCTATGCGAAGGTTTCGAAGTCTGAGCGTGAGGCATGGGGAAAAATGATTGAGCGTTACTTAACAGGACGTCAGGAATTAAAGGCTGTTGTACAAATTATTGATTTACGTCACCCCCCAACAGCGGATGACCGCATGATGTATGATTTTTTAAAGCATTACAATATTCCTTGCATTGTGATTGCAACAAAGGCAGATAAAATTCCAAAAGGTAAATGGGATAAACATAAAAAAATCGTCAAGGAAACATTGGAGATGGAGAAAAGTGACCCACTTGTTGTATTTTCTTCAGAAACGGGTCTTGGCTTTGAAGAAGCTTGGCGAATTATCGAAAGTAAAATGTAACAGAAAAACATCTATTGCGTCTAACTATTTAGGACAGTAGATGTTTTTTGTTTTCTATAGGAACCTGTATAGAAAATCGAGAAAAATACTTGATGAATAAAAGATTTGTCCGATAAATTACATAGGAGGTGGGCCAATATGGATATCGCAGCTTTATCAATTGCAATGAATCAAGCAACGCTTATGCAGAACGTTTCGTTGGCTGTTACAAAACAAACAATGGAAATGCAGCAGCAACAGACAGAACAGTTAGTTGAAATGCTAGATGCTCCACATCCAACAGCTGGACATACAATTGATATTCAAGTATAAGGTTACGGAGGTAGTTGAAAGTCAAAGGCTACCTCTAACTTTATAGAATGATAGATATGTATAATATTCGAACATATACTTTTCCATCGCTGAAAATTACCAATTATACGATATACTATTATTTGTTAATAATTTGATAAGGAGGTACGTTTTTTGAAAAAATATTCATACATAGTCATGATGATGTTGCTCTTAGTGCTAAGCTTTTCCTTTAGCCAACCAGCAAAGGCAGCTCAATTGGTGACTGGAACTTTTGTGGATGTAACCTATTCAGAATACACAAATCCAGATGGCACAATAGAGCAAAGGTTAAGTAAAGTAACATTGCAAAATGCAAGTGGGCGAACAGTGACGTTCAATATTAATAAAAATACTCGTCTATTTATTAATAATACGTCTACAACGATTGAAGGCTTTAAAATGGGCATGGAAATTGAGGCAGATGTATCATTAAGAACAGTTGTTGAGCTTCGAGGTACATCTAACGCTACAACTGAACCAAAGCTTCCATCTGTTGAGAACAATGTTAAAAAAATGAGTGGTGTGGTCACAAGCATTGATCCAAACGGTTTATTTATTATGGTAAAGCCTGATGTTGGCAAAGAAACAAGTTATTATTTAAACAAAGATACAAGCTATCAAAAAGGCGCTTCAGCAACAGATATTAGCGCGCTATATGTGGGAGATCGCGTAAAATTAAACTTTAAAAATAGAAATACATCTGTTGTGACAAAGATAGAAATTAGTGAAACAGGTACAGTTGTCGAAAATTTATATAAAGGTGAAATTCAAGCGGTTAACCCTAATGCCAATAGATTAACAGTGAAAAATCAGCATGCCTTTGAGAACTGGCAATTTGGCGCTCAGGCAACAGCAAATCTTTCGACAATGACCTTTGCATCAAAAGTACCGATATATGTTGGGAATACAAAAATTGACAAAGGTAAGCTAAAAAATTATGTTGGCAGTGAAGCTTATTATGCTACAGTGAAACAATTTGGAAAAGAAGTAATCGAAAAAATTGTCGTATTGAAAAATAATGAGCGCTCTTATTATGAGCCGATGCTATCTGTCGATACGGATTATCAACTATTAAAGCTAAAATCAGCAGGTACAATGTACTTCCATGATGGAACAATTTTAATTCGTAATGGACGTTTAATTGAGCCTACAGGGTTAATGGCATATGGTACAGCTTTTGTTATTGCAGATGGTGCTGCCCGTGATCATTATGCACAGGTTGTACAAGTAACAAGCGATAGCTTTATGTCACCAAATCTTGCTGGCCATGAATTATATTATGGACGCTTATCACAAGCTGATGGCTACTTAATTGAAATTGACGATGCAATGAAAATTGAATCAAATGTTTTCAAGCGAACAGAGGATACAGTTCTATCCATTAGCAATTCAACAAAAGCGAAGGTTGATGATGGCAATAAAACATACACAGTGATGCCAGATATTGAGCTTTATTTATCAGAAGGTGATTATGGTTACTTCTATGTGAAGGATGGTCATGTACAGGCACTTCATATTTTAGATAATGCGAAGCCTGTTGCACCATTAATGCTGACAGGTAAGCTGCAATTTGTAAAAGCTACTTATCCTGCTGTTATAAATGTGAAGAGTGTAAGTCAATGGCAAAATGGTCGCTGGTATGAAGCTGGTGAAATGATTGATATGAATATTGATCAAGCAACACTTATCAAAGCTGGTAAAGTGATTCAACCTTCTGATTTACAACCATCAGATCGTTTAGTTGTATTATCAGACCGCTTTGTCAAAGGTCATTTTATTTTAGTTGATTAAAAACAAGGAGAAAATCTGCGAGTCCAATATGAATAGTATAGAGAAAATAATATATTCGTAAGCTAAACATGCAATGATTTTGCATAGGTGAATGACTATATTATGATTACTTTCAAAGGACGAGCAGATTTTTTTGATGAAGCTTCATCATGCAACAATGCACAATGAAGGAAAGGAGAAGCGAATGCAAAAAAAATTATCCAAAATAATGCTAGTAGCGCTTGCAATTTTTGTGATTGGGGCTACTATTCCGTTTAATGCATCTGCTGCTTCATTGGAAACAACAGGTGCTGTAAAAAATGAGTATACATATGAGGAAGCTGTTTTTTTATCAGGACAACCTGTTATTTTTAAAGGAACAAGCAGAGATATTAAAATTACGCAGAAGGAATCAAAGGGAAAGTTAACAGAAACTTATAATATGAAGTTAACAGGCAGCAATGGGGAAACCTTAACACGAAATATTGCTTATGAGTCTGATGTTGTGGATTATGCAGTGCTTGGCCAAAAAACATCGAATGGTGAAGTGAAAAAATATACAGAAAAGGTGACAATTGGCGGTGTTACGTATACATTAGTAGATTATCAATTTTCTCAAGGAACTGTAACAGATAATCGTGCAGCCTCTGATTATTACTCAGGAAATATTATTTCTCGAAAAACATATAGCTATGAAACAGGACGAGGAAGAGATGCTGTTCAAAACACAATAACAGTTGAAACAGATAGTCGCCATGCAGGGTATGAAAATTTTTGGGGTGCTACAGAAACACAAATTACAGAGTCTGTTTATGCCTATAGTGATGGTAGAACAAGTCATGTGAAAAATCGTTTATCTACAAGTAAATCTCGTATTTTAAATTATGAGGAAAATCTCGGCAGTTTAGGAAGTTTTGAAGGTGGATACGCGGTTGTTAGCGAAAAGGATGTTATTTCTGAATACACGTATGATTTAGCTTCAGGGCAAAAAGGTACACTTGATTTAGATACAGAATATATGCCAACAATTGAACGTCTTATTATTCCGAAATTCCGCGATTTAAACAATCATTATGCAAAGGAATCTATTGAAAAACTTTATTCTTTAGGTATTTACTCAGATTCAAGTAATTTCTTTTCACCAAATACACCAATGAAACGTATTGATTTTACGGCTGCAATTGGGAAAGCAGTTGATTTACGTGTATTTGAAGAAGAAAAGAAATCTAGAAAAACACCTGCTAAAAGTGTTTTTCTAGATTTAAAACGCTCTGTAAAAGATTATGGCTATATTGAATCGGCATTAAATAAAGGCATTATTAAAGGCGTATCTGCTGATTACTTTATGCCTGATGCAGCCATTACAAGAGCACAAGCAGCCACTATTTTTGTCCGTGCATTAGGGCTTGAAAATAGAGCGCCAGACCCAGGCTATTTAACGAGTTTTGTAGATGATAGTCAAATTCCGAACTATGCAAGAGATGGTGTTTATATTGCTAGTGAGCTTGGATTAATCATTGGTGATACGACAGGTCGCTTTAACCCAAATAAACAACTTTCAAGAGCAGATGCATCCATTATGCTGGAACGATTCTTAAAATATTTAGAAGACGATTTAAAACAAAACTATCGTGATGACATATTGTTCTTCAACTAAGGAAAGGGCTGAACTGAATGGTATATGTGAAAAAAACATTGCTCTCTTTATTGTGCTTTGTCCTGCTGTTAACGATTGCAACACCTACTGTTACACATGCAGCTACAACAATTAGAGATGTGCCAACAAGTAACACA
Source organism: Lysinibacillus sp. NPDC098008 (assembly GCF_044760715.1). Taxonomy (NCBI): domain Bacteria; kingdom Bacillati; phylum Bacillota; class Bacilli; order Caryophanales; family Bacillaceae; genus Lysinibacillus; species Lysinibacillus sp. NPDC098008. The sequence continues at coordinate 78,233 of NZ_JBIWBA010000009.1, read as the reverse complement.
AATTACACGGCAATTTCATGGGCAGTTGATAATGATGTGATGTCGTTAAATAGTGCCAATAATTTTTTACCAAATGAACAAGTGACAGATCGCGAGCTTGTTCTTATGTTTGCAAAGCTTGATCGTAACTATGCATTATCCTATGTTGATAGTGTTGCGTATAATTTTTATAGTGATTTTTATTTACCATTTAGTGGTACACATGTAAATGCTAATCGTACAAAAGCGGTCACACGTGGTCAATTTGCTCGTATTTATGCTGCTTTTAAAGGATTAGATTTAGATGAACCACAGGCTGTGCAATATTTATATGCCAATGATTTATCAACGAACCCTACAAAGACATTTGCTAGCTTTAATCCATCAACAAAGCTAACACGTAGTGAGGCGGCTGTCTTTTTATATCGAGCTGTTCAAAATAGCTCCTTTGCTTTACAAGGATTAAAGCGTAGTGCTGCTGGTCGTGATAATGCTAGCGTTACATTACCGCCAGGCTTTATGGGATCAGGCAGTGTTGATTTTGAAGAGCCAAAGAATAACAATAATGATTTTACAGGCCCAGAGTATGTTAATAATGCATTGCAAAGCATTGTTGTTGAAAAACCTGATCTAATTGCGAATGATGTGGATTCAACACTTGTTACAGTGTCTTTAAAGGCTTGTAATGGCGATCCAATCGCAGATGATAAATCGTATACATTCCGTGTTACATCATCCTATGGTGCAAAAATTGTTGATACCTCGGGTGAGGCTGTTCGTAATGTGCAATCGGATGGTTCAACGGTTTCAGCGATTGTTATTGCACCAGCCTTAACAAAATCTGTGCGTGATACGATTTCTTTTGAGCTTATCAATAATACAGACCCAGCGATGAAATGTCTTGTTGGTGAGAAGTTAAATGCACATGTTCGTTACACACCACAGCCAGAATTACGTATTGATTATCAAGTATATGATCCTGAAAATATAGATGATGATAATGGCAGTGTAACACCTCCATATGTACCATATGAAAAATTACCAGAGTTCTTTACAGAAAATTTAATTGATGTCTATGGTCCTGTTCCTTTAGATGATGATGCAGATGAAAAGCTCTTTAGCATTGGACAGCAAACTAATGTAACAGATGCTTTAGGAAATGTGCAAAATATTTATTTACAATATGGTGGCTCTGACCCACGATATCCAGCATTAGGGTATGAGCATGCGGTTTTACAATTTGAAAACTACGATATTTCTGTATACTTATTTGAAAAAATATTAAATGATCGGATAGATACATCCATTACAACACCTGCTAAAACAGAAATTATGTATATGATTTCAGATGATGGACGCCCGATTTATCGTATTCAAGGAATCGATGATGCGATTGCTTCACAAGTTGAAAATATTAATCCTGTTGGTTCGATCATTCAGCTAATGAGCTATATGCCAGAGGAAAGAGATTTAACGTTAGAGCATTATGATAGTGTGATGAAGATTTATACGATTCTCACAAATTTAAGTAATTATGATCGTACTGTGCTGTTAAAATATCAAGGTGGGCAATTACTTGGACAAGTAGAAGCTTATCGAGAGCGTGTAGAGGCATTAAAGGAAAGCGCTGATGCTGCATCAAGACCATCTGGTAAAGACCGTTATACAAAAGTAATGGTGACATTAGTGCGTCCTGGTGGAGAGCCTGTGACGGATTATCAAGGGACAGTGAAAATTAAATTTGATGGTGTAGAGAAAACAGCATCATTTGTCACAAATACTTCAGATCCATTAAATAATACAGGGAATCCAGGTACGGCTGTCGCATACTTTGATTCTGTTATTTATGGAAAATCGAAGGTAGAGGCTGTGCTTGTTAATCCAATAGACCCTCGCTATACAACAATCTTAAAAGACTTAAAAGATAAAAAAGTAACAGAGGAAATATTTACAAACCCATACTTTAGCAAAAACTCTTGTTCCTTAACAACAGAAGTTGCTTATGTAGTGGATTATTCTTCCTCTATGAAAACAGTGGACCCAACAAATTATCGTGGAAAGAAAATGATTGAATTTATCGATCAGCTAAAGGCTAAGCATAATATTGTAGTCGAAACCAATACAGCAGCGACTGTACTTGGAGAGGGAACAACAGAGGCTGTGCTGACAAAAGATCTTTATCAAGCATCAAAAGAAAAAGGTGCAACAGATATTCTAGCAGGCATTGATATTGCGCTCTCGAAATTTTCTAATGACACAAGAACATCGAAAGCAATTGTTGTTGTTTCTGATGGTAAAACAAGTAAATCGAAAATGACAAAGGTTATTAATGAAGCGAAAAAGCAAAATGTGAAAATTTACACAGTGAGCATGGGGAAAAAATCGCAAGTTAATGATGCTACATTAATGCAATTAGCAACAGCAACAGATGGCGCTTATTTCCATGCACTTGATAATTTGCAATTGCATCAAGTGTTCCAAAAGCTAGTTGACGCAATTTTATGTAAAACACCAGCTTCAAGTTGTATTAACCCTGAGGATTTATTTGAGGAAGCTGGAGTATCATTGCGTAAAGGTTATATTACAATGAGTGCACGTGTTGACGGTAATTGCCAAAACGTTGATAAAATGAATGTACGCTTTAAATCGGTTAGTGGTGATATACAATTCGAATTGCAAAAGCGTAGTGATAGTGTTTATATGTTAACGAAAACAGTTCAAACAATGCAGGACTTTAAAGTGAATAATGAGATAGAGTTTGTAGCATATGATAAAGATGGCAATATTATTGCGTTAAAATCAGTTACCATTACAAATTAATTCTGAAAGGAGCCGTTTGACAAGTTATTTTGAAACGGCTCCTTTGGTTTTTAGCGAATCGTTATGATAGAAGCTTGAGCTATCCAAAAAGAGAATCTCTTTTTGGATAGCTCTTTTATTGCTGAAAAAAAGCGTGTGTCAGTAGCACAGCGAAGAAGAATTTTGGTTACACTAGTATGAAAGAAGTGTGTCAGCAACGGAAATGATTGGTAGTGATGCTTCGGAATTTTTCGAAAAAATTTTTCATTTGAAACAGGATGTATAATTTGCTACACTTAGTTTATAATAATTCTAATGTAGAAAAACGAAAGATAGTTCTTCATGACATGTTCACAAATTATAAGTGAACTATTGTCGAACTATGTTATAATGAGAATTGTCAATTAGAACGTGTGAGGTGTTATTCATGCATACCATCGTAGTAGGCTTGAATTATAAAACAGCGCCTGTTGAAATACGTGAGAAGTTATCATTCATTGAGAGTGAACTACCACAGGCAATGGAAGCGCTGCAAAAGCAGAAAAGTATTTTAGAAAATGTTATTGTTTCGACATGTAATCGTACCGAAATTTATGCTGTTGTGGATCAATTGCATACGGGGCGTCATTTTGTGAAACAATTTTTAGCAAATTGGTTTGACTTGCCTGTGGAGACATTTTCTTCGTATTTAACAATTCGTGAAGAAGATGAGGCAGTCGAACATTTATTTAAAGTAACAGCTGGAATCGATTCAATGGTTCTAGGGGAAACACAAATTTTAGGGCAAGTAAAAAAAAGCTTTTTAAATGGACAAGAGATTGGCACAACAGGAACGATATACAATCAACTATTTAAACAAGCTGTCACATTTGCAAAGCGTGCACATAATGAAACAGCTATTGGTGAGAATGCGGTATCTGTTTCTTATGCAGCAGTAGAATTAGCTAAGAAAATTTTTGGTTCTTTACAACGCAAGCATGTAGCAATTTTAGGTGCAGGGAAAATGGGGGAACTTGCGATTGAGAACCTTTATGGTAGCGGTGTAGGAAAAGTTACTGTTATCAATCGTACATTTGAAAAAGCGGAAAGCTTAGCGGCTAAATTCCATGGTGAAGCTAAATCCATGAAAGAATTGCAATGCTCATTGTTAGAAGCGGATATTTTAATCACATCTACAGGTGCAACAGATTATGTGATTGATTATGAGCTTATGCAATTTGTAGAGCGTCTGCGTAAGGGTAGACCTTTATTTATGGTAGATATTGCAGTGCCTCGTGATATTGATCCACGTGTAGGCGACCTAGCAAATGTTTTCTTATATGATATTGATGATTTACAAGGGATTGTTGAAGCGAATTTAGCAGAGCGTGAACGTGCTGCTGCAGATATTACAGCAATGATTAGTAAAGAAGTTGTACAATTTAAAGACTGGATTGCTACATTAGGTGTTGTACCAGTCATCTCGGCTTTACGTAAAAAGGCAAGTCGTATTCAAGAAGAAACGATGACGAGTATTGAAAATAAAATGCCAGATTTAACGGAACGTGAACGTAAAATTTTAAGTAAACATACTAAATCAATTATTAATCAATTGTTAAAAGAGCCAATTCTTCAAGCGAAGGAAATGGCAAATTCATCAAAAGCAAATGAACAGTTACGTTTATTCCAACAAATTTTTGGTATAGAAGCTGCTGTGGAAGCTGAAGTTCAAGAGATGACAAAGCAAGAGCTTGAGCGTAAAGAACGCTCACAAGCAACTCAAGCTTCTGCTGAACCAAAGTATTCTTTCTAGAGTGCGTAAATAGAGGCTGTTTTACGCATTTAGATTCTCTACTGATATTACATGAGGCGTTTTCGTATCTGTATGGTAAACTAAAGATACGAAAACGTTTTTTATTGTCTAAGCGTTGATATAGCTTTACAATTTCATAACAAAGAAGGGATGTCTATTGGCTGATTTGACCATGACGAGGCTTTATGAAGTGATGATTGTCTTGTATGCGATCAGTCTAGTTTTTTACTTTACTGATTACTTTTATAAACAAGTACGAGCAAGACGTATCGCTTTTTGGCTTGTTTCATTTGTATGGATGATTCAAAGTGCCATTATTATTTTAACGTTTGTGGAAACAAAGCGTTTTCCGATTTTATCGTTATCCGAGGGAATTCTTTTTTATTCCTGGCTGCTTGTGACATTATCAATTATCTTGCATTGTATTGCAAGAGTGGATTTACCAGTGTTTATTATTAATATACTAGGGTTTTTATTTGCTAGTATTTTTACTTTTATGCCTAAACGTCCTACAGGAGCTGTCGGAGATACGCTTATTTCGGAGTTGCTTTTTATTCATATATCATTTGCGATCCTATCGTATGCAGCATTTACATTAACATTTGTTTTTGCTATTTTGTATCTTATTTTGTATCGTTTGCTGAAGAAGAAAAAGTGGTCACACTTATGGACAAGGCTGCCATCCTTACAGCAAACAAGCAGCTGGATGAATGTTTCCTTTTTCATTGGGATTCCGATGTTATTTATAAGTTTAATATTAGGGTTTGAATGGGCACTATTAACATTAGAGAGTCTTTCGATTTTCGATGCGAAGGTTATAGGGTCTGTAATTATCTTAATGTTATATTGCATTATCTTGTATGTGAATCGCAAAAATAAGCTAACAGGTACATCATATGCATGGGTACATATTTACGCTTATTTATTAGTAGTTGCAAATTTCTTCCTTGGAAGTAGTTTATCGCGATTCCATCTATGGTATTAAAAGAAAGGTTGGAGACGGTTGAGAAAAATTATTGTAGGTTCTAGGAGAAGTAAGTTAGCACTAACGCAAACAAATTGGTTTATTAATGAATTAAAGGCAGCGGGTGCACCATTTGAATTTGAAGTGAAAGAAATTGTCACAAAAGGTGATCGAATTTTAGATGTGCAACTATCAAAAGTAGGTGGAAAAGGGCTATTTGTTAAAGAAATTGAACAAGCTCTTTACGATAAAGAAATTGACTTTGCTGTGCATTCAATGAAAGATATGCCTGCTGTATTACCAGAGGGATTAGTAATTGGCTGTATTCCTTCGCGCGAAGATGCGCGTGATGCATTTATTTCGAACGGGCATGTAAAATTTGCCGATCTTCCTGCTGGGGCTGTTGTAGGAACAAGCTCGTTACGTCGTAGTGCACAGCTATTAACGGTGCGTCCGGACCTTGAAATTAAGTGGATTCGAGGAAATGTGGATACACGTTTAGCAAAGCTGGAAGCAGAAGAATATGATGCCATTATTTTAGCAGCAGCAGGCTTAAAGCGACTTGGCTGGAGTGATGATGTCGTGACTGAATTTTTACCTGTAGAGCATTGTTTGCCAGCAGTAGCACAAGGCTCTCTAGGCATTGAGTGTCGTGCTGATGATGCGGAGCTATTAGCTGAATTAGCAAAGCTTACAGATGCAGCAACATGGCAAGAGGCACAGGCAGAACGTGCATTTTTAGCAGCGATGGATGGTGGCTGCCAAGTACCTATCGCTGGTTATGCAACTTCAAATGGAGCTGAGATTACATTGACGGGTCTTGTTGCCGCACCGGATGCCTCTGTGGTGTATAAGGAAACAGTTGTAGGAACAGACGCACAAAAGATCGGAGAGGAGCTTGCTGCTATTTTAACAGAGCAAGGTGCTTTCGACTTAATTCAGCGTGTAAAGGCAGAGCAAGATGCCGAGTAATTTACCGTTAAAGGGTAAAACAATACTTTTAACAGGTACAGCTAAGACAACGTCAATTATAGATGATATTACAGCGTTAGGTGGCCATGCAGTGATGGCACCATTAATTGAAACTTGTGAGCGCATAAATAGCGATGATGCAGAGTATATAAAGCTTGCACAGCAATTAGATTGGTTAATTTTCACAAGTCAAAATGCTGTAGATGCCTTTGCGAATAAGATACAACGTCATCAGTTAAACATACAAGCCATTCAAGGAAAAATTGCTGCGATTGGAACGAAAACAACAGCAGCATTAGAGCAGCTAGGATTTCAAGTGAGCTTTATGCCTTCTGTATTTAGTGCCGATATTTTCATTAAAGAATTTCCAAGTGTCGCAGGTAGTAAGCCAACTTGTCTGTTTATTCGTGGAGCAAAGGCAAAGCGTACATTGAAAGATGGTTTACCCTTTGCAATACAGGAATGGACTGTTTATGAAACAGTTGAACGACACGACCAGCAAGCTGTTATTATGAATTGCCTCCAGCATCACCAAGATGTAACGGTGATTTTTGCTAGTCCTTCAGCGGTAGATGTGTACGCAAAGGATGTAGCATCGCAAATTGGCTGGGGTGCAACACGTATTGCGGCAATCGGTCATATTACAGAGGCAGCTCTTCAACAATACGGTGCAACTGTGGATATTATGCCAAGCGTATATACAATGGAAGCAGTCATCGAAGAAATAATGAAAGTAGGGGACAAAACATGACAAAACTTCAATTTCAAAGACATCGTCGTTTACGTGCAAATGCTGCGATGCGAGCAATGGTAAAGGAAACATATTTACATAAAGAGGACTTGATTTATCCAATTTTTGTAATCGAAGGCAACGATATTAAAAATGAAGTACATTCAATGCCTGGCGTTTTTCAATTTTCATTGGATAAGCTAGAAGCAGAAATTGATGAGGTTGTAGCATTAGGAATTCCTGCGGTTATTTTATTTGGCTTACCGGCTGAAAAAGATGCAGTTGGAACTGGTGCGTTCCATGACCATGGCATTGTACAAGAAGCGACTCGACTCATTAAAGCACGTCACCCTGAGCTTTTAGTCATTGCAGATACATGCTTATGTGAATTTACAGATCATGGGCATTGTGGCTTAATTGAGGGCGACCAAATTTTAAATGACCCTTCATTGGATGTTTTAGCACGTACAGCCATATCTCAAGCAAAAGCTGGTGCAGATATTATTGCACCATCTAATATGATGGATGGCTTTGTGGCTGCAATCCGTGCAGGGTTAGATGAGGCTGGCTTTGAACATATTCCTATTATGTCGTATGCAGTGAAATATGCTTCTAGCTATTATGGCCCATTCCGCGATGCTGCAGATGGTGCGCCACAATTTGGCGATCGTAAATCCTATCAAATGGACCCATCGAATCGTTTAGAGGCATTCCGTGAAGCAGAGTCAGATATTGAAGAGGGCGCAGATTTCTTAATTGTTAAGCCTGCCCTTAGCTACTTAGATATTATTCGAGATATGAAAAATAACTATCCATTACCGCTTGTTGCGTACAATGTTTCAGGGGAATATGCAATGATTAAAGCGGCTGCTATAAATGGTTGGATTGAAGAGAAAAAAGTTGTGCTTGAAACATTATTAGGCATGAAACGTGCAGGCTCTGATTTAATCATTACGTATCATGCAAAAGATGTTGCACGCTGGTTGGAGGAGAAGTAAATGACACGTTCTTACGAAAAATCAAAACAAGCATATGCAGAAGCTGTACAATTAATGCCAGGTGGTGTGAGTAGCCCGGTGCGTGCATTCAAATCAGTCAATATGGACCCGATTTTTATGGAATCAGGTCATGGTGCTATCATTAAAGATATTGATGGCAATGAATATATTGATTATGTATTGTCTTGGGGACCGCTTATTTTAGGGCATACACATCCGGAGGTAGTGAAAGCCATTGCTGATACAGCTGCAAAGGGTTCTTCCTTTGGCGCACCAAGCTATACAGAAAATCGTTTGGCACAATTAGTGTTAGACCGCCTGCCGGGGATGGAAATGATTCGTTTTGTTTCCTCAGGAACAGAGGCGACAATGTCTGCGTTACGTGTCGCTCGTGGTGTAACAGGGCGTGATAAAATCTTAAAATTCGAAGGCTCTTATCACGGTCATGGTGATTCATTATTGATTAAAGCTGGCTCTGGTGTTGCAACATTAGGTTTACCTGATAGCCCTGGTGTACCAGCAGATATTGCTCGCAATACATTAACAGTTGCCTATAATGATTTAGAAGGGGCAAAAGTAGTGTTCGAAAAATTCGGTGCAGAGCTAGCGGCAGTCATTGTTGAGCCAGTTGCAGGAAATATGGGTGTTGTACCACCACAACCAGGCTTTTTAGAAGGCTTACGTGCCCTTACAACTGAGCATGGTGCATTGTTAATTTTTGATGAGGTTATGACTGGCTTCCGCGTAGACTATGGCTGTGCACAAGGCTACTTTAATGTAACACCTGATATGACGACTTTAGGTAAAGTAATTGGTGGCGGCCTTCCTGTAGGTGCATTTGCAGGGAAGAAAGAAATTATGGAGCAAGTAGCTCCAGCAGGTCCTATTTATCAAGCAGGCACATTATCAGGAAATCCATTAGCGATGACAGCAGGCTATGAAACATTATCACGTTTAGACCATAGCACATATGATTACTTTACAAAGCTAGGCGATCAGCTCGAAACTGGCTTCCGTGAAGCGGCAACGAAATATAATATCCCACATACGGTTAATCGTGCTGGCTCAATGATCGGCTTTTTCTTCACAAATGAGGATGTCGTAGACTTTGCCTCTGCGAAAACATCTGATTTACAGTTGTTTGCGGAATATTTCCGTTTAATGGCGGAAGAAGGTATCTTCCTACCACCATCACAATTTGAAGGCTTATTTATTTCCACAGCTCATACAGAGGAGCATATTGCCAAAACGGTAAAGGCTTTCCACAACGTATTTGCGCAATTAGCGAGATAATAAAGAACTATAGCTTTATGAACCACTACCTGTTAGTTGATAGGTAGTGGTTTTTGTATATTGTGAAAATTAAGCGGATAGTTTGAGCTTGTTGATAGTTAGGGAATAGGAGGGAGCTATCTTGAAAAAAGATATGATAAAGGTGATAACTATTTTTAGTGTCTAGGTACACTTTATAGTTTTATCCGTTCCTATTTTCTTCATTATTTTTTATCAGAGAAGCAATAAAAAACAAGAAGCCCTTTATTATGAGGACTTCTTGTAGAGGTAGCCTATCAAATTATTAAAGCAGTTGTAATAACGAAGAAACCTTTGAGCCGTTTAATGCACGGATAGCGGCAATAATCGTATCAGCTTGCTCCGTAACTGAAGCGAGCTTGCTCTCTAATTCCGCTGTTGTTAATGGATTAGAAGGGGAGCCCTTTGGATTAATGCCTCTGGCAGATAATTGTGTGCCATCTGTTAAGCGAATATCTATTTGCGTGTATTTGGACACAGCTTCAAGGTCGTTGGAGCGCTTTACTTTTTTCATATACTGTTGCAATGTGCTATCAATTGGTTCTGGTAGAAAAGAAGCTAAATGCAAAGGTCTATTGGCTAAAATTAATGACACAATATATTCGATGCTAAAGCGGCCTTCCTCACATGTTTTTGGTTCACGAATCACAAGGGCGGCATCGCTATAATGAGAGAAGGTAATATGAATTTCTTCGATTTTTTCAGCAGTGATTGGGCCAATTTGTAATGCGGCATCAATGCCAAAATAAGAGCCAGAGCAGCAAGGATATAGCTTAAACCATAGCCCTGGTGAGGAGATACGCCAAGTTGCAGATGTTACATCTAACAATAATGCCTCTGCCTTTTTTGGTGTATTTTCACCATATAACGATAAAAAGCCAATATAGCCTTCTAAGCTATTATCATTTACGTGCATACCTACTTGTGCAAAACGAATCGCCTCGATAGCATGTTTGGCAGCAATACCTGCATGTAAAGGCTTTGTTTCTGTACCGAAATGAACGCGCATCCCGCTCGCCATTGTTGTCGCAAAGCCAATTGTACGGCATGTATCATCCACTGTTAAGCCAATTAAATATGCACCTGCAATGGCTGCACCGACAATGCCAATCGTTGACGTATTATGCCAGCCTTTTTCGTAATGAACATTGGATAGGGCAAGAGCAAGCTTTGCCATCGCCTCTACACCAATGGCATAGGCTTGTATCAAGCGTATACCTGTCGTATTTTCATCACATAAAGCAAACAATGTTGGGAGTAATACAGCACTCGGATGTCCTCGTAGCTCATGGTGTACATCATCAAAGTCTAGTGCATGTGCCATAAAGCCATTAATTAAAGCAGCTTGCTCAGGTGATGTATAAATAGAGTGACCAATCACCTTACTTGTCCCCGCATCAGCAAGCTGTAATAATTTATGTACGCCTGGATCATCTTTGCCACAATGGGTGACAGCGACAAAGTCAATAAGCCCACGCTTGGCATCTTCAATGGCAGCGATGTCTAGAGGCTTTAAAAATAGTTGATGAACAAAGCGCCTTGTAATATGGTTTACTGCCATTGCTTCAACACACTCACTGCAAGATTAGCAAAATAAGTAGCAGCAACAGCTATTGCATCCTCATTTAAACGATATTGAGGATGATGCCAGCCAAATGGCCCATCTACACCTACCCATACAAAATATCCAGGAATACGCTCTTGATAAAAGGCAAAATCTTCACCAGCAGGAACCATTTCGGCTTCAACCGCTTGATAACCACTTATATGAGCAGCCTCCTGCAGTACGTCTGTAAAGCGTGCATCGTTAAGGACGGTTGGTAAATAAGGGAACCATCTGAAATCAGCTGTTGCGCCATAGCTTGTAGCAATACCTTCCGCTAATGCTTTCATACGCTGTGGAATAGTAGCACGTGACGTGGCTTGGAATGTGCGTACAGTACCCTCTAGCTCTGCTTTTTCTGGGATCACATTCCATGTATTACCTGCTTGTAATTTTGTTACAGATAACACGGAGTTATCGAAAGAAGAGATATTACGGCTAATAATGGATTGGAATGCAGTAACAATTTGACTGCTAATCACAATAGGGTCTATTGTGCTTTCGGGAATACCTGCATGTCCACCTGTTCCGATAATATCTAATTCAAAACGGTCAACACTTGCCATTAAGGGGCCTGCTTTAATACCAATTGTACCAACAGGTAAATCGGGCTTATTATGCATGCCGAAAATAGCCTCCACACCTTCTAAGACGCCTGCATTTGCGACATATTCTGCGCCTTGTGCAGTTTCCTCAGATGGCTGGAAAATAAAGCGCACAGTGCCTTTTAATAAATGGCGCTGTTGTTGTAATAAAATGGCTGTTCCTAGAATGGAGGCAGTATGGAAGTCATGTCCGCAAGCATGCATAACACCAGCGTTTTTAGAGCGGAATGGTACATCTGTTTGTTCTTCGATTGGCAGTGCATCAATATCAGCACGAATCGCAATGGTTGGCCCTTGCTGCTCGCCACGGACCTCTGCAATAACACCAACGCTCAATGGATACGTTAAAATCGTGATACCATGTTGCTGCAGCCAGTTCGTAATACGTTTTGTTGTTTCAAATTCTTGCATGGATAATTCAGGGTACTCATGCAATTCGCGTCGATAAGCAATTAATTGTTGTTGTAAGTCGTCTGTTATAGAAATAGAGGTCATCAAATGGCACCTTCACTTTCTGAAGTAATTTGTCGAATAAACTTTTTCGTGCGCTCCTGCTGTGCATTTGCAAAAAATTCCTTGGCAGGTCCTTGTTCCACAATATGGCCATCCGCCATAAAAATAATATGGTCAGCAACTTCTCGTGCAAAATCCATCTCATGTGTCACAATAATCATTGTTATTTTTTGTTCAGCTAATTTTTTAATAACATACAATACTTCTTGCACAAGCTCTGGGTCAAGGGAAGAAGTGGGCTCATCAAATAAAATCACATGCGGCTTTTGTGCGAGTGCACGGGCAATACTCACACGCTGCTGTTGTCCACCAGACATCGTGACAGGGTAATTATCACGCTTCGTTTCTAAGCCAACTTCGCTTAAAAGCTGCATACCAATTTTATCGGCTTCCGCTTTTGGTGTCTTTTTCACAACAATTAATGATTCTGTAACATTTTCTAATGCTGTTTTATTTTTATATAAATTATAGTTTTGGAACACCATTGCTGTTTTAGAGCGTAGGCTTTGAATATCCTTTTTTGTTGGCTTTGCGGCATCTAAACGTGCATCATCAATTTCGATGATGCCTTGTTGCGGCTGCTCTAAATAATTTAAGCAGCGGATCAGTGTCGATTTCCCAGAGCCAGAAGGACCGATAATTGCCAACACTTCACCTTGCTTAATTTCAAAGCTAATACCTTTTAAGACATCTAATGCACCAAAACTTTTGACTAAATTTGTTACTTTTAACATCAATCGTCACCTCTATGTTTTATATGGGCGATCCAAATATTTCTCGATCAGCTTTTGCACATACGTATAGACAACAATAATTGCCCAATATACTAATGCTACAGTTAAATAGGCTTCAAAGTAGCGGAAGGAGTTAGAGGCTTGCATTTTTGCCTCTGCAAAAATTTCGACTACACCAAGTGTAAAAGCAAGGGATGTTTCTTTAATTAAGCTAATAAATGTATTACCTGTACCTGGCAGAGCATTGCGTAAAGCTTGTGGCAAAATAATACGGCGATATGCTTGGAACTTTGACATACCTCCTGCAAGACATGCTTCTAGCTGTCCTTTTTCAACAGAAGCGAAGGCTGCACGGAAAATTTCAGCTAAAAAGGCAGCTTGCTTAAAACCTAAACCGATAATAGCGGCAGTGACAGCATCTAGCTTTGTAAAAACAGGGAACAGTTGCGGTAAACCGTAGTAAATTAAAAATAGCTGTACAAGCATTGGAATTGCTCGGAAGAAGGAAATATAGACATTGGCTGCGTAAATTAAAATTTTGAAGTTTGTTTTATATACCAGTGCTAAAGCTAAACCAATAGCTACGGCAATAATCATTGCGATTATTGCCATAAGTAATGTGATTGGAATGTACTTTAAAATGGCAGGGAGAACTTCAATCATATAAGAAAAATCTAAGTTCATATCCATCTGACGCCTTTCTGTACAAAATAGTGATTATTCTACTTTCACAGTGATATCTTCACCACCGTAATATTTTTCAGATATTTTTGTTAATGTACCGTCTTCACGTAATTTTTGAATTTCTGTATTGATCGCTTTAATTAATTCCTCATTTTCAGCTGTTTTACGGAATGGGAAGGCAACATCCTCATAGATAAATGGTTCGCCAACAAATTTTAATGGTAAATCACTTTTTTGAATTTCTGCTAATAAAGAAGACTTGGCATTGACATAGCCATCTACACGCTTGTTAATCGCTTCTAATTGTGCGCCATCACGGTTTTCATATGTACGAATCGTGATATCGCCGTTTTTATCAAAGCTTTCTAAGTTTTTCACGTTGTTTGAGCCAAGTACACCTGATACTGTTTTTCCTTTTAAATCATCTAATGTATTAATATCTGCATTGTCCTTATGTGTAACAATTGTCACCCCTGCATAAGAGTATGCATCAGAGAAAGCATATTTTTCTTTACGCTCATCCGTTACAGCAACGGCATTAGCAATTGTATCAATTTTATCAGCTTCTAGTTGCCCCATTAAGCCACTAAAATCCGAGTTTACCCATTCTACAGAGTAGCCTAGATTTGCAGCAATCGCTTCAATTACTTCTACATCAAAGCCCACTAATTTATCACCATCTTTATAGCCATTTGGATAAGATTGCCCTGTTGAGCCAACACGTAATACTTTGTTGTCATCAGCAGAATCTTTATCCGATCCTTGTTCGTTTGTGCTACCACCACATGCTGCTAATACAAGTGCGAATACAGCGATAAATGCTGTCAGTAAAATTTTCTTTTTCATCTATTAAGCCTCCAAAATGTTCTTTTTATAATAGTTTGTCAGATGACCCTTACCTAAATCTTTTTGCCCAAATTTTACATAGCCCTTTTTCTCATACATTGTGCCAAGCCATGGATGAGAGTCTGCTGTACCTAGTGTTACATAGGGTACTTTCAACTGCTCTTTCAATATGGTTGTTTCTAGCCATTCCAACAGAGCAGAGCCAATGCCTTTTTTTCCGCTATTGGGGAGGCTAGCAAACCAGCCAATATGTGGAACAGGGCAGGGACCGGGATTTGGTCCCCATGGCATACGGAGCGATACAGTGGATAGCACAACACCATCATCCTCTAAAAAATAGCAAAGATTATAGATTAAATGCGCTTGTACCTGCTGTAATGTAACGGTTGTTGCATCAAAATGTACGCCGTATTGTAAATTTTCTGCATAGGAAGCATGCAGTAAATTGCGCAATATTTCTGCATCATCGAGTGTTGCTGCACGATATGTATAGGTCATAAGCAAGCCTCCTCTTTCACCTGTTTGTAATGCGCTAAAACTTCCTCTACTTTTGCTGGTGCAAGCCCAACATAAGAGGCATAGTCGAAAATATTTGTTAATTGTTCTTCTGTGAAACTAGCTGTAATGCGTTCATCTTGTGCTAAAAGCTCTTTAAATGGCACATTGTTTTCAAGTGCTGTCATTGAAATTTCATAGAGAATATGGTGGGCAGTTTGCTTCCCAAATTGGCTAGAAAGCTCAAACATTATCTTTTCAGATAATAGTAAACCACCTAATTTGTCTAAGTTTTTCAACATATTTTGTGGCTTCACGACTAAGCCTTGTAATGCGGCAATGGTAGTAGCTAGCTGAGATGATAAGTAAATCGTGATTTCAGGTAAAGCAATCCATTCTGCACGCCATGACATGGCATCACGCTCATGTTCAACAATTAAGGAATGCTGCATCAGCGATACATTTTGTAAAATAGGGCGAGTTAAGCTTGCAATGCCCTCAAACATCGCTGGATTACGTTTATGTGGCATTGTGGATGAGCCGACATTTCCTTTGGAGAAAGGTTCCTCCACCTCATCAATCTCTGTGCGCATTAAGTTATAAAATTCATTGGCTAATTTGCCAAGCGTCCCACTAATAAAGCCAAGTACACTTGCGTATTCTGCTAAGCGATCACGTGAGGAGTGCCAGCAAATTTCAGGTGCTTGAAGTGCTAAAATTTCCATAGCACGCTGCTCAATAGCAATGCCCTGCTCTCCAAATGATGCATATGTACCAACACCACCGCTAATATTACCAGCAAAAGCGCGCTCCTCGATTTGTTGTAGACGCTCAATATGACGTAATATTTCGCTTAATACGACAGCCATTTTAAAGCCGAATGTTGTTGGCAAGCCTTGCATGCCATGTGAACGACCTGCGATTAATGTAAGCTTATGTTCTTTAGCAAGTACGGCTAGGGCATCTGCTACCTTCAATACATCACGTCGAATAATTTGATGTGCTTCTTTAAGTTGTAGGATAGTGCCTGTATCCACAATATCTTGTGTTGTAGCACCATAATGAACAAATTCGCCATGCTCGCCACTAATTTCTTGAATAGCCTTAATGGTTGGCATTAGTGAGTGTTTGAGCTTCGCCATATTTGCAGCAAGCTGTTCGAGATCGAAATGTGCTTGACTTGCTTGTTTGACAATTTCCTCAGCTGCTTCTTGGGGAATAACACCAAGCTCACCTTCTGCCTGTGCTAAAGCAATTTCTACAGCTAGATGCTTTTGTAATCTATTTTCATCAGACCAAACATTGCGCATTTCCTCTGTACCGAAGTTGTTTTTCAACATTATCATATCAATTACATGTGAGGGCATTTTATTATCTCCTTTTAAAACCAACTATTTCACTAAAGTTTATTATGAAACAAAGTATACTGGTTTACTCTGTTTTTATCAAGAATAATTTTAAAATTTTCGAATTTTTCTCTTAATTTGATTAAGCATTTTAAATAGGAAGAAAGTATAGTTATTTAGTGCAAATTTAATAACGTTAATTCTTAATTAATGATGGTTTATTCGTAGGAGATAATGACAAAAGGACTTCCATAAAGAGGAGGGTAACAAAAATTGTGCAGACTCTTTTCTAAAGGGGAGCTTCTGCGGATTGGAAAAAGGACTGTTTTTTGTCAAAATTATATCTTTCAGCATAGTCAAATTACGGGCAAAATCGTTTATAATAAAGCTATTCATAATAGAAAGTAGTGAAATGATATGGCAACAGGCACACATACGGTCGAAGTACCTGTAGGAATTGAACATGTATGGGATTTCGTTAGCGATATGGAAAAATGGGCAAAGCTTGTCCCAGGCTATAACGCACATAAAATGATTGATGATAAGCACTCTACATGGACTTTTAAAGGTAATGTTGGTGTTTTGAAAAAAACAGTAGAGGTAGAGATTACGATTTTAGAATGGGTAGCGCCAACAAAAGTAACTTTTGAATTGAAAGGTATTTCTGATAACTTTTCAGGAAATGGTTATTTCCTTGCAGAAAGCTTAGATGCTGAAAACACAAAAATGACAGGCTTTTTAGAAGTAACAGCAGGCGGATTAGCGGGTCCTGTTTTAAACCCAATTTTCAAACCTATCGTACCAAAAGCTACACAAATGCTAACAGATCGTGTAGCAAATAAAATTAAATTAGTGAATGTTTAATCAACATACGTAACAGTAAAAATGGCATGCTAGAGAGCAATTCTAGTATGCCATTTCTTTGTGAGCCTTCTCGCATACTATCCTTTGCATAGTCATATGATGCAAGGGGAGGGATTATTATCGAACACAAAACTTGGAAGATGTGTGAAACATTTTGTTTTCCTGGCTATGGTTGCCCAACAGAAATAGCAGCTGTGCAAATTAAACCACAGTGGCAGACAATGCAATTAGAGGACTCGCTTCGACTGATGGGTATTTACCATATTACTGCACATGTACGCTTTGATTTTCAGGATATGCAGGCTTATATGGAGCAAGAGGATATTATCGCTATTGATGCGCTTGATATTCAAGGGGATACGGGCTATTTTGAATATGCCGTACCTTTGCATATCGATTTGCCAAAAGAATCAGATGTAAAAGATTTAATGATTAAAGATATTCGCCCTAGTTTAACAAACCAAATGTGTCAACTGGAGTGGACAGTAACAAGTGTCTTTAATGAACTAGAACCTATTGTAGAAAAAGTGCCTGTAAGCGTTGCGGAGGAAGAACAGTCAGTTGCCATTGTAGCAGAAAGTGTGCCAGTAAAGCAGCATACTGCTGTAGCAGCTTCACACCAAGAGATAACGACAACAACAGATCAAAAAGTGACGCTGAGAGAATCCTCAAGCCATATTGTTGTACGTGAGTCGAGCTCTTGGCATGAAGTACCTTCAATGATTTGGGATTTAACGGAGGAATATACACCGCTAAAAGTCCGTGTTTCAAATGATATCTTTCAAAAGTAAGTAGCAAAGCAGCAGCAAAACTAGTAAAAAAATAAGATCGCCAGATGTTGGCACAATAATAACACGGATAAATTGAAAAGCACAAAGCGGTACGATAATCGTTCGACAATAGAAACGAATTTGTCGTAGCCATGGTGGTAAAAGCCAAGGGTTATATTTACGTCGACGCATTTAATGATTCACTTCCTTTTCACAGTTCCTAAAAACAATGAAATCACTTGAAAGACAACACGATTTTGCGGTACAATAAGGAAAATTCAATATGGATGCAATGATAGGGAAGAGTAAATTTGTTGTACATTTTAAGAGAGGAAATGGTAGCTGGGAAATTTCCATTTGTACGAAATTGAAGGTAGCCCTTGAGCAGCTTTAGTGAACTAATAGTAGTTAAAGCCGGTTAAACACCGTTACCGAATTAAGAGCCAGTAGGGTAGGCTAAGAAAAATTCTTAACCACTGCTGGAATTAAAGGTGGTACCGCGAACTAAAACTCCTTCGTCCTTTTAGACGACAGGAGTTTTTTTATTGGGTAAAAAATGAACAGCATTTCTTTACCAATAGTTTTCAAACAATAGGAGGAGTCAAGATGACAGAAAACATTTCAATGCCAACGAAGTATGACCCACAGTCCATTGAGGCTGGACGCTATGAATGGTGGCTACAAGGTAAATTTTTTGAGGCACAGCCTGAAAGTGGCAAAAAGCCTTATTCCATCGTTATTCCACCACCAAATGTAACAGGTAAACTACATCTTGGTCATGCTTGGGATACAACCTTACAAGATATCATTATCCGCATGAAGCGTATGCAAGGATACGATGCACTATGGTTACCAGGGATGGACCATGCAGGTATAGCAACACAAGCAAAAGTAGAAGCAAAGCTACGTGAGGATAATATTACACGTTATGATTTAGGACGTGAAAAATTCCTCGAAAAAACATGGGAATGGAAAGAAGAATATGCTGGACATATTCGTGATCAATGGGCAAAGCTTGGTCTTGGCTTAGATTATACACGTGAACGCTTTACCCTTGATAAAGGGCTATCAGATGCTGTTAAAACTGTTTTTGTACAATTATATGAAAAAGGCTTAATTTATCGTGGTGAACGTATTATTAACTGGGATCCTGCGGCGAAAACAGCATTATCTGATATTGAAGTAATTTATCAGGATGTGCAAGGTGCATTTTATCATATGAAATATCCACTAGCTGATGGTTCAGGTCATGTGGAAGTTGCGACAACACGTCCAGAAACAATGCTTGGTGACTCAGGCGTAGCTGTGCACCCAGATGATGAGCGCTACCAACATTTAATTGGCAAAACTGTTATTTTACCAATTGTAGGACGTGAAATTCCAATTGTAGCCGATGACTACGTAGATAAAGATTTTGGTACAGGTGTTGTAAAAATGACACCAGCGCATGATCCAAACGACTTTGAAGTAGGGAATCGTCATAATTTAGAGCGCATTCTTGTGATGAATGAAGATGGCACAATGAATGAGCTAGCTGGTAAATATCAAGGTATGGATCGTTTTGAATGTCGTAAGCAAATCGTAGCTGATTTACAAGAGGCTGGCGTGTTATTTAAAATTGAAGAGCATATGCACTCTGTTGGTCATTCAGAGCGTTCAGGTGCTGTTGTAGAGCCATATTTATCAGCACAATGGTTTGTAAAAATGCAGCCACTTGCAGATGCTTCACTAGAATTACAAAAGAATGAAGCAGGGAAAGTAAACTTTGTACCAGCTCGTTTTGAAAACACATATTCTCGCTGGATGGAAAATATTCGCGACTGGTGTATCTCTCGCCAATTATGGTGGGGCCATCAAATTCCAGCTTGGTATCATAATGAAACAGGTGAAATTTACGTTGGCAAAGAAGCACCAGCAGACAGCGAAAATTGGACACAAGATGAAGATGTACTGGATACATGGTTCTCTTCTGCGCTATGGCCATTTTCTACAATGGGCTGGCCAGATGAAGCAAATGCAGAATACAAACGCTACTACCCGACAAATACGCTCGTAACTGGCTATGATATTATTTTCTTCTGGGTATCGCGTATGATTTTCCAAGGCATTGAATTTACAGGACAACGACCATTTAAAGATGTGTTAATTCACGGTTTAGTACGTGATGGTGAAGGACGTAAAATGAGTAAATCACTTGGCAATGGTGTCGATCCAATGGATGTTATTGAACAATATGGTGCAGACTCATTGCGTTATTTCCTAGCAACAGGCTCTTCTCCAGGTCAAGATTTACGTTATACAACAGAAAAGGTAGAGTCCATATGGAATTTTGCCAATAAGATTTGGAATGCATCACGTTTTGCGCTAATGAATATGGACGGTATGACATATGATGACATTGACCTAACAGGTGAAAAATCAGTCGCTGACAAATGGATTTTAACACGTTTAAACGAAACAATTGAACGCGTAACATCACTTGCAGAGCGTTATGAATTTGGTGAAGTAGGCCGTGAGCTTTACAATTTCATTTGGGATGATTTCTGTTCTTGGTATATTGAAATGGCAAAATTACCGCTATATGGTGAGGATGAAGCAGCGAAAAAGACAACGCGTTCTATTTTAGCTTACGTACTTGATCAAACAATGCGTCTATTACATCCATTTATGCCTTTCATTACAGAAGAAATCTGGCAGCACTTACCACACGATGGTGAATCAATTACAGTAGCTGCATGGCCAACAGTACGCACAGACCTTCATTTTGCTGAAGAAGCAGATAATATGAAGCTTCTAATGGATATTATACGTTCGGTACGTAATATTCGTGCGGAAGTGAATACACCAATGAGCAAAAAAGTACCATTGTTTATTTCAGCAAAAGATGCTACAACAGTGGCAGTGCTTGAAACAAATAAAGCCTATTTAGAAAAATTCTGTAACCCTGAAACATTAACAATTGGTGAGAACTTAGAGGCTCCAGGTCAATCAATGACAGCAGTTGTTACAGGCGCACAAGTTTTCTTACCGCTTGTTGGGCTTATTAACCTAGAGGAAGAAATTGCTCGTCTTGAAAAAGAGCTAGAGAAATGGGCAAAAGAAGTAAAACTTGTAACAGGTAAGCTATCTAATGAGAAATTTGTTGCTAAAGCACCTGAAGCATTAGTAAACGCAGAGCGTGAAAAATTAGCAGATTATGAGAGCAAGCATGCCGTTGTCTTGAAACGCTTAGAGGAACTGAAAAATATGTAAAAAAATCGGTGGATGGCAATAAAGTCATCCATCTTTTTTTATTTTATGCAACGAAAGATATATGTTGTGTTAGGTAAAAGTATATAGTAAAATCAAGGATAATTAGTAGTATAGATGAGTGTCGCTTTATATAAATTAGGAAGCAAAGACTAATGTTTTGTTGGCGAAAATAGTAAATATCCCATTAAATGGAGGTGTTGTAGATGACAGGGAATATTGCAACAATTATTACAAAGGTGAATAGAGCTTGTGACGATCTTGATTTTGTTAGTGCAAGGGTACTAATCGAAACAAATCTTTTAAAATTATCAGAAGCAAAGTATTACCGATTATTGAATACGAGTGGTCGTGTATTGATCAAACATATACTAGCAAGCAATAGCGAGCAAAAAGAAGAAACGAAATTATCACGTACGGATTTATTAACCATTCATAAAATTAATGAATATTGTTCGAACTTTGATATTTCTATGCTTAAAAGAACATTAAAAAATTCCTTTGAATTAGTGCAACGTTCAGATGTATTGCCACTTTTAAATAATGACGCCAAAATTATTTTAGATAATATGGGTGCTTTATTGGGAACGCGCCAGCTAATGAATTAAACAAAAATAGTTAAACACACAGAAAGGTTCACACCTATCTGTGTGTTTTTTCTATTGAAATCGCTGTTATTCAACGTTACTTGTACTAAAATAGAGATATTGCATGAAAAGGAAGTGTTTTTGTTGTTTAATACAATGGATGAATGTACTAAATTTATTTTTTCATTAAAAGCAGTTGACCATAAACGTGCACCGCTTGTCCTTATGCGAGAGGTGCTAGCGCTTTTAGATAACCCTCACAACAAGCTACGCATTATTCATGTAGCTGGCTCTAACGGAAAGGGCTCAACGGTAAACGCATTAAGAGAAATGCTACAACATGCCAATTACAAAGTAGGCGCATTTACATCGCCACATCTAGAACGTGTAAATGAACGGATAACGATTAATGGTAAACCCATTTCAGATCAGCATTTTTTAGCTTATTTTAATAAGCTCGCACAAATCATAGAGCAACACTATAATGGTGATTTTCCAAGCTTTTTTGAGGTTGTTACACTTATTATGTTCCAATACTTTGCAGACGAAGGTATTGATATCGCATTGATTGAAGCAGGACTTGGTGGACGCCTTGATGCAACAAATGTTGTCACACCGCTTCTTGCTATTATTACAACAATTTCACTGGAGCATACAGCGTTTTTAGGAGATACATTTGCAAAGGTCGCTGCTGAAAAAGCTGGCATTATTAAAGAAGGCATTCCTGTTATTGTAGGCGTTCACAATCAGGAAGCATTAGCGGTCATAACAGAAACGGCTATGCAACAGCAGGCTCCATGCTTTGT
The DNA here is from genome assembly GCF_044760715.1 of Lysinibacillus sp. NPDC098008. Lineage (NCBI taxonomy): Bacteria > Bacillati > Bacillota > Bacilli > Caryophanales > Bacillaceae > Lysinibacillus > Lysinibacillus sp. NPDC098008. The sequence continues at coordinate 55,586 of NZ_JBIWBA010000009.1, read as the reverse complement.
TTTAGGGCAAGACTTTACAGTGACTACGAGCTTGCAAGGGGTAGATGGTCAGCGCTTTACTTATCAAATGGGCAATAAGTTAATGACGGATATCACATTAAAAATGGCTGGCTCACATCAGATTGATAATGCAAGCCTTGCGATTACAGCAATGCTTACATTGCGTGAAAAGAATGCGATTACGGTTACTGACCAAGCTATTCGCCAAGCATTGCAAGGTGCACAGTGGGCAGGGCGCTTTGAACAATGGCAAGACTATATTGTACTAGATGGTGCACATAATTCAGAGGGAACGACTGCACTTATTCAAACGTTGAAAGAGGTATATCCAAACTATCACTATCACTTTGTCTATGCAGCATTAGCAGATAAAGATCATGCAACTAGCATTGCATTAATGGATGCCGTTGCTGCCTCCATTGCTTTTACACAAATTGGTTTACCAAATGCTATGTCTGCCAAAAGCTTAGCACAGCTGTCGACGAATGCGAAGAAAAGCGATAATGAAAATTGGCAAGCCACGATTAGCATGTTATTACGCAAAAGGCAGCCTACTGACATAATTGTGATTACAGGTTCTCTTTACTTTATCGCTGAAGTTCGTCAGTGGCTACAGGAGGTAAAGCAATGATTCCTAAATTAAATTATTATAAAGAGCATTGGCATGTTCACAGCGATGATGTGATTAAGCCCGGCCTTACAGCAATGAAAGAGGCGCTATCCTTAGTAGGCAATCCAGAGCAGCTAGTGCCAACCGTTCATCTAGCGGGTACAAACGGAAAAGGGTCAACATTAACATTTCTTGAAGCAATTGCAAAGGAGCATGGCTTATGTGTCGGTAAATTTATGTCACCGTGCATTGTCGATGTGCATGACCAAATTCAAGTAGATGGGCAAGCGATTTCACAGGCTGCGATGGATAAGGTTTTTCAGCAAATGCAACGCGCTGGTCTTAGTGGAAAGCTCACAGATTTTGAGCTATTAACAGTTGCGGCATTTCTACACTTTAGCAATAGTAATGTTGATATTGCTCTTATTGAAGCGGGGATGGGAGGCTTATTGGATAGCACCAATGTTGTGACACCAATTGTTTCCATTATTCCAAGCATTGCTTTAGAGCATACACAGTTTTTAGGGGATACGCTTGCAAGTATAGCGCATCATAAAGCAGGTATTATTAAAGAACAACGACCAGTTATAATTGGGGAATTGCCAGAAGAGGCAAAGCGTGTTGTTGAACAAGAAGCCATACAAAAAAAGGCAGCTATTTTTGAGCTAGGATATCACTTTTCTGTCGTGCAAACGAGTAATGGGGAATGCTATCGGAATAATAAGCATTTCTACGAAATTTCCAACCTTCAACGTACAATGAAGGGGACACATCAGGCAAATAATATGGCATTGGCAATTACAGCATTTTTAGAAGTGGCAGCTACTTTAAATATAGCACCGAGCTCAGCAGCTATTCGACAAGCTATTAAAAATGCCGCTATTTTAGGACGCTTTGAAGAAATTATACCCTTTATTATTGTAGATGGTGCGCATAATCCAGCGAGTGTAGCGAAATTAGTGGAAACAATTCAGCATGAGTTTCCAAATGAAGCCATAACCTTTGTTGTTGGTATACTTGCAGATAAAGATGTCCAACAAATTTTAAGATTGTTGGAGCAGGTTAGCGACCATTTTTATTTCGTTGATTTTGACAATTCTCGCGCAATGGCTGCCGAACAATTGATGGCACTTTCCAATGCGACAAAGAAAGCAGTTTTGCTAGACTATGTTTCCTTTTTACAGCAGCAATCTACCAACAAAGAGCACACAATTGTAGCAGGCTCATTGTATTTATTAACAGCGGTGCGTAATCGTTTATTGATTGAGGATGCTTAAGAGTAGTTTACAAGCAAAAACACAGCGCCTATTGTGAGTAGAGGCTGTGTTTTTTTTGCGAAAATTTGGGGTTGAATATTGTCAATAATGGTTTTAAAGTCTAGTTCGATGCCTATTGATCCAATGCATCTAAATCTGTATATGTCTTTGGCTATGCCGCTTCTTTTGGCTGTGCATAATCTGAAGTGTTGCTATTATGGCTTGAAGATGTTTATGATGAGTACTAAATATTTTATTCTTATAGATTAATACCTATCATCTTGTTTAAAAAATTTTTTTGAGATGAAGATACTAATAAATGCAGAAAAAACTATAACGGGAGCCATAAATAGTAGTTTATATTGATTCCAAGGTGTTGTGATAGCGATAATGATAGATATTATAAGAACAATAAAAGTAGCCAATAATTGCTGTTTTACATTTAATTTTAGCAATACACATAATCCTCCCAATCCTATAGCGATGTTGGTTAAAGAAATTCGATAAAGAGAATATCTAACCCTTTCTTAAGCAGTAAAAGATTAATATAAAGTACCATTTGGATATATAGAGAAAAAGTAGCGACTCGATTTGAGAGCTACTTTTTTGTTTTATTCTTTTAATATGAAACTATACCTATATCTAATACCGCATCCTCTGATATCCAACTTGCACTTTGTGAAGTTCTTGTACTCTGTTTACCATTTGTTGTGTTATAGTAATAGACAACATACTTCTCTTGGTTGTGTTTAAAAGTTTCCTTTTGTTTAACCACAACATAATAAGAATATTGTGTACGTGTAGAATCATAATACCCATTTAAAGAAGCTGTTAGTAGTGGATTGACAACCCCCACACCTAAAGAAGCCAATAATACACCTACTGCAACAATAGGCGCCCCCCATACCATAGTAATTGCAGCAGCAACTACAGAAATAGCAGCATCTTTTTTAAAGTCAAACATAAATTTTTTAATTTGATCTACTTTACTTTTTCCATATAAAGTACCACATTGATTTAATGTCCAATTACACTTTGATGCAATAAATGCATAAGGTCTAGGGAGAGTAGTATTATAAAGTGAGATTTCCCCTGATTCTACGGTAATAAAATCATTAACGTTATATGTTTCTTCAACATCGCTTTCAATATATACAATTTCTTCAGATTCAGATTCTTTAACATCGAATAATTGGTTGTAAATAATCTCATCTTTAGTTGTATTTCCAGACCCATCTATAAAAGTTTCAATATACCCATCACTTATAGTTTCAGAAGCTGGTATCTCTTCGGTCTGAGATTGTATAGGTTGCAATCATACTGATACTAATAAAAAGCTGGTTAAAAAATAGTGAAAATTTTACGACTCATAAAAATCACTACTTCTTTCTATTTATTTTGCTAGATTTCATTTTTTGGATGTTGGTTTTCATTTATTTGCGTATAGTATTTCTTAAAAAAAACGAACGATGTAAAAATAATTAAGTAAGGGTAGAATTATTGCCATAGGTTACAGCAATAAGTTTGTTTCTCAACTAGTAAAATTTGTCCCTATATTAAAAAGCTATCCAGTAGCAGGATAGTATCGTTTTCAATAACACCTCCGCATGTACACTTCTTATTTTACATATACTGATACCATATGAAGGTCATAATGGTATAGCTATGTGGAAGGATGAGGTGATAAATAAATGAAAATTGTTAGTCGTGTCATGAAAAAACAAATCGTGCGAGCAATCATTATTGGCGGAGTTGTTGGTTTATTAGGTGTAGCTATCTTTTTAGGGGTGCTCCAAGCAAGTACACAGATACCTTTACCAAAAAATAATGGTGGAGTGGCAAAGAATGAATCGCAAGCAGAAACGATTCCAACAGCAGGGGAGAATACCTCAAATGCATCAATGTTTTTTGCCAGCCAAGCGGGCGTCTATTCCAATTATGAAAGTGCCAGTGCATTTATTGCTGAATATCCTTCTTTAAAAGAAAGTGCGATTATTCAGGCTGAGGGTAAATACTATGTCTGGACAAGTATTGTGACAGAAGAAAGTCAGCTTGAATTTTTACAGGACCCTGCAACCTTTAAAAAGGCATTTCGTGTCAGTGGTGAAAGCTGTAAGGAGCCTACACTTGCAGAAATTCCTGCTGCCTTAGAAGATAAAGACGGTAAAAAATTAAATTTTAAGGAAGATGCGAAAGATTCAACATTGCCTGAGGATTGGCAAACAATCAGCAAGGCAGCTTCAACGATTTCCGATGATATCAATATTATTCGCTTACATGTTTTTGCTCATTATCAATCGAAAAATACTTGTCTTCAAGTGACATTTTAAGCTGAAATCAATATTATCTTGATTTTTTGAAAATTTTCAAATTATCCATTCTTCGGTATGATAGAAAATAAGGAGGAATGGTTAGATAATGTTACAAACAAATCATCAGCTTGTGCTTGCTTCTGCATCACCAAGACGAAGGGAATTGCTGGACTTGCTAGCACTACCATTTACAGTGATAACAAGTGAAGTAGAAGAAACAAGTGTACAAGCGACAACAATGCAGTCGTATGTAAAAGGAGTAGCTCTGTTAAAGGCACGAGATGTGGCTAAAAAAGCAGCCGATGCCACAATTATTGGTGCTGATACAATCGTTGTTGCTAACGATGAGCTACTACATAAACCAAGGTCCCGTGAGGAGGCTATTGCCCATTTATTACGCCTATCAGGCAATAAGCATGTCGTGATGACAGCCGTGGCGATTATTGAGCCTGATGGCAAAGAAACCGTTTTTGTGGAGGAAACAACGGTTGTCTTTTATGAGCTATCACAGGAGCTAATTGAAGCCTACGTAGACTCAGGTGATCCATTTGATAAAGCAGGTGGATATGGTATCCAAACAATGGGAACACTGTTAGTCAAACGAATTGAAGGAGATTACAACAATGTTGTAGGTTTACCACTTGCAGCGTTGTTTTCGCAATTGGTAGACCTACAAATTGTCCAATTTGCGAAGGAGTGAGCATGTTTGTCAAATAATGTTTTGCCAACCTTAATGATACGCGATGTTCATATGGAAGACCGCCCTCGTGAGCGGCTATTACGACAAGGGGCAAAAAGCTTATCAAATCAAGAGCTGCTTGCTATTTTATTACGGACAGGCACAAAGGAAGAATCTGTGCTTATGCTTGCGAATAGAGTGTTAAATGTTTTTGAACGCCTTCATTATTTAAAGCATGCAACGATTGAAGAAATGATGGCGATTAAAGGCATTGGCGAGGTGAAGGCCATTCAATTATTAGCTGCCATTGAGCTTGGCAGGCGACTGGCTCAAAAAAATAATGATGAAAAGTTTACAATACGCTCTCCAGAAGATGCTGCTGCGTATTTAATGCCTGATATGACCTCGCTGAATCAGGAACATTTCGTAGTTCTATTTTTAAATATTAAAAATCAGGTCATTCATAAGCAGACCATTTTTATTGGCTCGCTTAATGCCTCAATCGTTCACCCAAGGGAGGTATTTCGTGAGGCTGTTAAAAGGTCTGCGGCTTCGATTATTTGTGCTCATAATCATCCTAGCGGCGTACCAACACCGAGCACAGAGGATATTGAAGTGACCCAACGTATCGTAGAAGCAGGTTATATTATCGGCATTGAAGTTATTGATCATATTATTATTGGCGATCATCAATTTGTAAGTCTTAAGGAAAAAGGGTATTTTTAAGAGGCTGGGACAAAAAAAATGTTAGACCATTTACAAGTTTGGTCTAACATTTTTTTGCGTTATTAGAACACATATACTTTAATAAATCACAAAAATAACATTCGTTTTTTGATTTTTCTCAATAAAATGAGTTATGTCCCAGCCCCTTTCAGATTGTAGACAAAAGGAATCGAGAAGTTCACGCTCGATTCCTTTTGTCATTTTTTCTTCTATAATGTTTATTTTTAATATATACATGCTTGTGGAAAAATTTCTTTGTGTAGCACCAATAAATAAATGGTCTGCATGGAGAAGTTCATGATGCATCATTTCTTTTGTGATGAATAGAGATTTCCTACTAAATGGTTAGATGAAAAATCAATAGCAGCCTTTAATTTTCATACTAAATGGTCTTGGGAAAAATCGTTAGCATTTCTACTTGTTCACGTTCATGAATTTGATGCTTTGTCATCAGGGGTGATCACCTCAAAAATTTACTTTTTATCAACATATGTATAAGGCGTTCTTTATGTAGAAGTTGATTGGAACGAAGGGCGGCGACTCCTGCGGGAATAGCTTGACCCCGCCCGCGGAAAGCGTCCGCCCGTAGTGGAAATCAGCGGCTTTCCTTGATTTCATTGTAAAAGAAAAATGACTGTAGGCAAACCCAAAATTCATTGAGTTTGTCTACAGTCTGTAAGCTCTGCATATAATTTGCAGAGCTTTTTCTTTATGATTAGTGAACCTTTTTTTTTTATAAAACGTTAATGTATTCAGGAAAACTCTATTATCTTCACAGAAATTGGTAGTCTATTATGCATTGTCTTATAAGAATAAAAATTATATGCTAATCTATACGTACTATATTTAATTTAAGAGGGAATTAAAATAGTATCTTTTCTGCGAGATAAGGCATGTGGCACTACAAATTCTTGCACTTTTCCGTTATAATGAAGGGTATCAATTTTATCTTTATTCAGGAAAGACCCCCATCACAATTGTGGTGAGGTAAATAGGCGTGTAGTTTTTTCCAGGTATTAGACACCTACTGATGAAGATAGATGCTTTGGCGGGTGTTATGGATATTGAGAGGAGTCAATTGTGTGATGCACAATTCAATGTTCTATACATATCGCGAAGGAAATGAATATGAATGAAAGTATGGCTTAAATAGAAAGGGAGTACACAATTTGTTTGGATTAGGAAGCAAAGATGTCGGGATTGACCTCGGCACAGCGAATACATTAGTGTTTATTAAAGGAAAAGGAATCGTTTTACGCGAACCTTCAGTAGTAGCAAAAAATACAAAAACAGGAGATATCGTTGCCGTTGGTAATGATGCTAAAAATATGATTGGGCGTACACCTGGTTCAATCGTAGCCATTCGTCCAATGAAGGATGGTGTTATTGCTGATTTTGATATTACAACTGCTATGATTGAGTATTATTTAAAAGAAGCTTCTAAAAACTCAGGAAGTAACTGGAAAAAACCGAATGTCATGATTTGTGTGCCTTATGGCATTACTTCAGTTGAGCAGCGTGCGGTCATTGATGCTGCACGACAAGCAGGTGCAAAAGAGGCATTCACAATCGAAGAGCCATTTGCTGCAGCAATCGGTTCGAACCTACCAGTATGGGACCCAACAGGTTCTATGGTTGTTGATATTGGTGGAGGTACAACAGAGGTTGCCGTTATTTCGCTAGGCGGTATTGTAACAAGTGAATCTGTGCGTGTTGGTGGGGATGCAATGGATCAGTCTATCATTTCCTATATTCGTAAAACGTATAATTTAACAATTGGTGAACGTACAGCAGAGGCTGTAAAAATGGAAATTGGTACAGCCTTGGCTGAAGGCTCAGAGGAAAAAATGGAGATTAGAGGTCGTGATTTGTTAACAGGCTTACCAAAAACAATCGAGATTTCCTCTCAAGAAATTTCTGAGTCTTTGCGTGAAGCGGTTGCTGCTATTATTGATGGCGTTCGCAAAACATTAGAGCAAACACCTCCTGAATTATCTGCTGACGTTATGGAGCGCGGTATTGTATTAACAGGTGGTGGTGCATTATTAACAAACTTGGACAAAGTGATTAGCCAAGAAACAAATATGCCTGTATTTATCGCAGAAGACCCTTTAGACTGTGTAGCAATTGGTACAGGTAAGGCATTGGATAATATCGACTTAATTCGTCAACAACAAGTGAAAGGGTAAGGAGGTTTAGGCAATGCCACACTTTTTCTTCAATAAGAAAGTAATTTTGCTGCTCGTAGGCATGGTTTTTCTTGTGGCATTGATTAGCTTCTCATTACGTGATCGGACGAATGCAACTTTACCAGAGCAAATTATTAAAGATACTGTCGGCGTCGCACAATCACTTGTAGCGAAGCCGGCGAATTATATTAATGGTATCTTTAATAATATTGACTCCCTCTTAAACACGTACGAAGAAAATAAACGTTTAAAAGCACGCTTAGAAGATTTTGCGGTTGTGCAAGCTGAAGCTACGGATTTAAAATCAGAGAATACAAAGCTTCGAGAGCTTTTGAATAAATCAGAAAGCTTAAAGGCATTTAATCCAATTCATGCAACAGTAATTGCTAGAAATCCCGACCAATGGGAAGAGAAAATTATTCTAGATAAAGGGTCTTCTCATGGTGTCGAAAAAAATATGGCAGTTATGACGGCGAAAGGGTTAGTTGGTAAAATTATACTGGTGACACCTTTCACATCTGAAGTAGAGCTTTTATATACAAATAATCCAAACTATCGTGTATCTGCGATGGTGTTAGGAGAAAAAGAAGCATACGGTTTAATCGAGGGCTTTGATGAAGAACGTAATGAACTCATTATGAAGCGAATCGATTCTAGCTTGACGGTTAAGGAAGGCGAGCAGGTAGTTTCTTCAGGTCTTGGTGGCATATTCCCAAAAGGTGTGCCAATTGGAGAAATTACGGAAGTAAGTACAGATGATTTTGGTTTAACAAAAATGGCTTATGTCAAACCATCTGCTGATTTTTCAATTTTAGAGCATGTTGTGATTGCTAAACGTACATCAACGGTTGTGGATGGCTCAGATGGCAATGCGACAAATGAAGATTTATCGAATCCGCAAAAAAAGGCAAGTGAAGAGGAGGCGGAGTGATGGTTCGATTTCTCATCCCCTCTGTAGCGGTTCTATTATTTTTACTTGAACCAGAATTTGCAATGCTATCCCCGATTGAAATGAAGGGGGATATCTACTATCTAGTACCACGTTTTTTAATCTTATATTTAATCTTTATCTCCATCTATTACAGCCGTCAACGAGCGGTAATGTATGGACTTTTTTTTGGTGTCTTGTATGATGTCTTTTACATTGATATTATTGGATTATATTCTGTACTTTATCCACTTATTTGTTTTTTAGCAGGGTCTATCGTGAAAGTGATCCATCAGCACTTAGTTGTCACAACAACGATTTCAGTTATTTTAGTAGCAATTTTAGAATTTATACTCTATCAATTCTTCTACCTAATTGATTTTACAGCAATTCCATTAGCAGATTTCTTACGTTCACGACTACTGCCAACAATCATTGCGAATGCCTTATTTTTAATGATTCTTGGTTGGGCCTTCAAGTATCTGATTAATGCGCGTGTCTTACAGAGAGCACGTGAAGTTTCTTAACAAAGAACAACGTGAGGTGAGGCATTCATGAAAAAACAGCTAGTTCATATGAAGGGAACAAAAGATGGCTTTGTACTACGTCTAGACGACCAATGTGCATATAGTGATTTAGTGGAAGAATTAAAGAAAAAGGTGCTAGAGGGCGGTATTGATGGCAAAGTGGATGTACAATTATATTTAGGCTATCGATACTGTACTGAAAAACAAATGAATGAGCTTATTCAGATTGTGCAGGAAACGGAGCAGCTTATTGTATCAAAGGTGCAAAGTGAGGTACTGACTGTCCATGAAAGCAACCAGAAAATGATTGAAAGTCAGCAAGATACATATATAGGTGTGGTCAGATCAGGACAAATTCTCCGTTCGTCAGGGGACATTATCATTGTTGGCAATGTTAATCCAAATGGTCGTGTAGAGGCTGGAGGGAATGTCTATGTTCTTGGGAAACTAAAAGGGATTGCACATGCGGGTGCACAAGGCAATAAGGAGGCAATTATTGCTGCATCACGCTTTGAGGCTACACATATTATGATTGCTGACCAAGTGCAGGCAATGTCAGATGAGCATGTTCAAGCAATGCATCAATCAGAAATGACTTGCGCCTTTATTGGCTACGATGGACGCATTACGTACGATCAAATTCACGCCTTAAAAAATATTCGACCATTGTTAAATGTGTCTAAGGGAGGAAGCTAGTGTGGGAGAAGCGATCGTCATAACTTCAGGTAAGGGCGGTGTCGGAAAAACAACGACAGCGGCTAACCTTGGGACTGCATTGGCTCTACAAGGTAAAAAAGTATGTTTAATTGATACAGATATTGGCCTACGTAATTTAGATGTAATTTTAGGCTTAGAAAATCGTATTATTTATGACCTCGTTGATGTTGTGGAGGGGCGTTGTAAAATTCATCAAGCTTTAATAAAGGATAAGCGCGTAGATGAGAAACTATTTTTATTACCTGCTGCTCAAACAACAGATAAAAATGCTGTTAGCCCTGAGCAAATGAAGAGCTTAATAGAGGAATTAAAAAGGGACTATGATTATGTGTTAATTGACTGTCCTGCTGGTATTGAGCAAGGCTATCGTAATGCCGTTGCTGGTGCAGATCATGCCATTGTTGTGACAACACCTGAAATTTCGGCTGTGCGTGATGCAGATCGTATTATTGGTTTGCTGGAGCAGGAGGATATGACGCCACCAAAGCTTATTATTAATCGCATACGACAGCATATGATGAAAAATGGCGATACATTAGATGTCAATGAAATTACAACGCATTTGTCGATTGATTTATTAGGAATTATTGTAGACAATGAAGATGTTATTGCATCGTCCAATAAAGGGGAGCCAGTTGTGATGAACCCTTCCAATAAGGCATCCTTAGGCTACCGCAATATTGCGCGTCGTATTCTTGGTGAGTCTGTGCCATTAATGGCGATTCAAGACGAGCAAAAAGGGATGTTTTCCAAACTTAAAGCACTGTTTTCAAGATAATCTAAAACCTTTTCGTGCATTTGTGCGAGAAGGTTTTTTGCATGTTTGGACATGCAATCTCATATAGTGTGGAAAAAAGGATGAGGGCTTGTTTAAAAAATGGAAATGGTTTGTTACGATCCTGCTAGTGGCTGCAATTATGCTTGTGATTCGGTTAGAAGACCAAGGTGTTGTGGATACACCTGTCCGCAAACTTGTGACCACTTCAGCAGATTTAACGTATTTAAGTGAGCTTGGACAAAGCTGGCTTGATCAAGAAAAAGAAACAATTATGGTATCGAGTGATGTAGGACAAACAGAGCTTTTAACCTTTGCTAATGCAAAAGCTTTTAAAGAAGGATTTTTATTGCAGTATGATGTTGGCTTACCAGTGTATGCTGGGCAAAATGGCTTGGTTGTTTTTACAGGTCATACGAAATATACAGGTAAAACAATGATTATTAACTATGAAGATGGCACAAAGGTATCGTATGGTATGTTGGATAGTTTAGCACAGCTACCATATACAGCTATTCAGGCAAATGATTTAATTGGCATGAAAGAAGCGGGGCAACTTTATTTATCGATTGAAAAGGGAGATACGCATTACGATTTAGAGCAAATGGTACAATGGCTTGAAATGACGGACACAAATGAAAATTAAATTACATCTTCTCTGTATCCCTCTCGTATTTATCATGATTTTTAGCGGACAATTCGCTTATTATGCGATTATTTTATTGTCACTTTTATGGCATGAGGCAGGTCATTTACTAGCAGCAATGCTCTGCAAGGTCAAGGTGAAATCATGTGTAATTACACCATACGGAGGAGAGATTCAATTTGAAAATCCGGCGGTTGTGCCAGCATCGTCACTCCTATGGATTGCATTAGGAGGGCCAATCGCAACGATTATTGGGGTTGGCCTCGCTTTTTTTATGCCTGAGCTGCTTGCTACACGGTTGATTAGTGTGCAACTTGTATTACTAACTGTTAATATTGTGCCGATTATCCCGTTGGATGGTGGTAGGATATTTTTAGCATGGCTATTTTTACATTATCCAAGTGCCGTTGTTGTGGAAGGCTATTATTGGTTGTCCTTTATCTTAGCAACAACACTATTTTTTGTGACATTATGCTTGCTACCACAAGCTATTTTTTTAGCCATTATTATGTTATTTATTTGGCTGCAAGCATTGAAAGAATGGCATTATCGAAAATATCGTTTAGCCTTTGAAAAATATGTGATGAATCGATTGACTTGAAAAAAATCGTATGATAATATTGTAATGTTATTGTTTGTAGCACCTGTGCTACTACAACCGCTCTGGAAAGGTTTAAGCATCTTTTAGAAGATCACCTTTACAAACAGGCGAGTCTGAGTCTATGAGGAGGTGCAGTAAAATGTACGCAATTATTGAAACTGGTGGTAAACAAGTCAAAGTAGAAGCTGGTCAAGAAATCTATGTTGAAAAATTAGGTGTAGAAGCTGACGAAGTTGTTACTTTTGATAAAGTATTATTCGTAGGTGGCGAAAACGTGAAAGTTGGCGCTCCATTCGTAGAAGGCGCTACTGTAACAGCGAAAGTTGTGAAAGAAGGCCGTGCGAAAAAAATCGTTGTTTTCAAAATGAAAGCTAAAAAGAACTACCGTCGTAAACAAGGTCACCGTCAACCTTACACAAAATTAGTTGTTGAAGCAATCAACGCTTAATTGTGAGGTGAACAATATGATTACTGTTACAATTCATAGTGATGAAAACAGAAAGTCATATGGCTTTGAAATTTCAGGTCATGCTTACTCAGATGAATATGGTCGTGATTTAGTATGTGCAGGTGCATCTGCTATTGCTTTTGGCACGGTAAATGCAATTGGTCATATTTTACAATTACAACCAACAATTGAGCAGGGCGAGCAAGGTGGCTTTTTATCTTGTATCGTTTCAAAAGATATAGATGCTGAAACAGACGCAAAATTACAAGTTATTCTTCAAACAATGGTGACACAGTATTATACTATGGTCGCAAGTTATGGAGAATTTATCGAACTAAAGTATAAAATGCTGTAGGAGGTGGAACACGATGAAATTATTATTAGCATTAGACCTTCAATTTTTCGCATCGAAAAAAGGGGTAGGTTCTACTAAAAACGGACGTGACTCTGAGTCTAAACGTCTTGGCGCTAAACGTGCTGATGGCCAATTCGTAACTGGTGGTTCAATTCTTTACCGTCAACGCGGTACAAAAATTTACCCAGGTACAAATGTAGGTCGTGGTGGTGACGATACACTATTTGCTAAAGTTGATGGCGTTGTTAAATTCGAACGTTTAGGTCGCGATCGCAAACAAGTATCTGTATACCCAGCAACACAAGAAGCTTAATGTTGAAAGGACTGCTATTGAGGCGGTCCTTTTTTTGCTTATAGAGGCATGATACTAGGTAGAAGGGTGAGAGCATATGCAAAAGGCACAGGCTTCATTTGATTATATAAAATTGGAAGCTGCTATTGTACTTGAGATGGAACAAGCATTGCAAACATATAGAGCTATGTATGATGATTTGTACATTGTCGCATTGGATTGTAGCAGCGATTTGTGGTCAATTGGTTTAATGGCAAATACAAAGACTTATTTGGCAGAACAAGCCGATAAGGATGCAGAAGATTATTGGTACTATAAATATTGTGAAGAAGAATGGTGCATTTTTGCAACGTTTGACAAACTGTCAGCGGAGATGCATCAGTATATGAAAAAGCTTCATGACACGACCGATGATACAGAGCATTTTGAGCAGCACCGGGCTGCCATTATTGCTACCTGTAAAAAAGCGCTTTGTCAGCTTATTGCATCGCCTTTTTATCAGGCATATACAGATATTTTATTAACCTTTAATGTAAGGGAATATTTAGAGCAAGAAGAGCGAATTGCTATATTTGAGCGATTAAATGGAGCAGTAAGGGCACAGGAGTATGCGGAACATATTGAAGAATTCGTATAAAATAAAGCAGCATTCAGTGTGTGATAGCTACAACATACTGAATGCTTATGTTAGACAAAAAGCTTTGCTAGTCGAGGCTGATAGATGGCTAAAAAGAGGCTTCTTCCTATTGTAAATACAATAAATGCAAACCATAGCCCATGATTTCCCCACAGCGGCAGAAAAATTGCCAATGTTAACACATAGCTTATTAATGCCCAAATATGCGAATTACGAATGGGGGCAATCATCATTGCACCTGAGAAAATACCACTTAGCATTAATGCCCAAAAGCCAACAAGTGGGAATAGCACAAGCCACATTTGATATTGCAATGTTAGCTGATAGATGGCTTCAATATTTGTAAAGCTTGCTAAAATAGTAGGCCCTAAGAAATAAAAGAGAGTGGATAGCCCAATTGCAAGTCCAGATGACCACCAGAATGAAATACGAATCGTTTGATTGTAGAGCTGTTTATTGTTACTGCCCACTGCATTGCCAATATAGATACTGGATGCATTGGCAAGCCCATCAAAAAAGTAAGCAAAAACAAAATGAAGCTGAAATAAAATTGTATTAGCTGCTAAAATATCCACACTGATGGATGCACCAATGGATGTAAAAAGTGTGAAGGCAGTTAATAGACAGGCTGTACGAATGAAAAAGTCACTATTGATACGAAACATCATTTGCATAACCTGTTTGTTCAACAGCTCAGCTCGTAGTTTTTGCCAGCCTGCAAGAAGCTGGCGTGATTTTAAAAGATAAAGCCCAATCAATGGTGCTGTAATCTCCGCAATAACGGTAGCGAAAGCTACTCCCCGTATCTCCATATGGAAGATCATCACGAAGACAACACATAAAATAATATTTAAAATATTCATATACAACTGCAGAAATAGTGTTGTTCTTACCTGCTTTGCGCCAATAAGCCAGCCAACAATAACATACATAGCTAACGCAAACGGCGCTCCCCATATACGAATTGAAAAATATTGTTGCGCATATAGCCAAACAGTGGCATCTGCCTTCATAACAATAGCTGCAACGATTAATATCACTTGCTGTAAAATAATAAATACTAAGCCCATCGCGATGGCGAGTAGTAATGGTCGCCAAAAGGCTAGCTTTTGTTCATGTATATTGTCTTGCCCAAAAGCTTGTGCCACCATTCCGGTTGTACTAACACGTAAAAAGCCAAACAACCAATACAGTGTATTAAAAATTGTTACACCAATTGCAACACCGCCAATCAAAGAGGCATTAGATAAATGACCAATGACCATCGTATCAACAACCCCTAATATAGGCGTTGTAATCGTTGAAAGTATTAACGGAATAGCGATTAAAATATAGGTTTTCCAAGTAATCATGATTATCAAAATGTCCTTTATTATAAGTATGTATACAGAAAAAGAGATAACAGTGTGTAAAGGCTTTTGTGCATAGACGCTTCTTGCTGCACGATTTGCCCTTATAGTAAGGAACAGTAGTCATATGTACTTCTTCTTGGGCAACTTCCTGAGTGATATACGATAGTAGCGTTTCTCTTTGACTTATATAAATGAATATCAAATTTGGTAACATACTATCATAAGGGATAAGGAACTGTCGATATATGAATAAGAAAGATTGAGAAAGTTTTGAAGAAAACATTCGTAAAATTCAAAGAAGAATTAAGGGGAAAAATACAATAAAACTTGTTATACTAGTAAGGATAACTTTATTGGAGTGAATGGGATGAACGATCAATCACTAACCGTGAGTGAAGTATTACGTTTTGCAAATCATGACTTTGTGAATCAATTGCAACTGATTCGCATGAATTTAGATTTAGGTAGAATTGATGAATCCAAACAGCTTATTCAACACTATTCAGAGCAATTACGAGTGCTTTCTATCCTAAATCGACTACAATTACCAAAAACAATTGAATGGCTACAAACAGCAGGATGGCGTTATCCTTCATTAGTATGGAAGCTGCATGGTGAGATAAAAAAGCCTGTGACCAATGATATTGATCAGACAGTTGTAGATTATTTAAACAAAACAGTTATGCATGTTTATGATACATTAGATCCATTTACAGAGCAGGTCTTAACGCTTGATATACGTGTTGACGATCATACATTTGCCGTGACATTCACGCTAAATGGGTTATGGAGTGCTGATGCATTCACCGAAAAAGGTTTGACACAATTCGACATTCAAACAATTGAACAGACAAATAGACGCTGGCAATATGTCTTGAGTGCAAATAGGGAGTGAAGTAAATGTTTGTCGATCACGTAAAGATTTATGTAAAAGGTGGCGATGGCGGAGATGGTATGGTGGCCTTTCGCCGAGAAAAATATGTACCAAATGGTGGTCCAGCTGGTGGCGATGGTGGTCACGGTGGAAACGTTGTATTTGAAGTAGATGAAGGCCTACGTACATTAATGGATTTCCGCTACAAACGCCATTTTAAAGCACCTCGTGGTGAGCATGGGATGAGTAAAGGCATGCATGGCAAAAATGCGGAAGATTTAATTATCAAAGTACCACCGGGAACAGTTGTTATTAATGAAGAAACAGAAGCTGTTATTGCCGATTTAGTGGAGCATGGCCAAAGAGCTGTCATTGCAAAAGCAGGACGCGGTGGACGTGGAAATTCAAGGTTTGCAACACCTGCAAATCCAGCGCCAGAACTTTCTGAAAAAGGTGAGCCAGGGCAAGAATTAAATGTTATATTAGAGTTAAAAGTTTTAGCAGATGTAGGGCTAGTAGGTTTCCCAAGTGTTGGTAAATCAACACTTTTATCTGTTGTTTCTGCAGCAAAACCAAAAATTGGTGCATATCACTTTACAACAATTGTACCGAATCTAGGCATGATTGAAACAGATGATCACCGTAGTTTTGCGATGGCAGATTTACCTGGGCTTATTGAAGGGGCGCATCAAG
This sequence comes from Lysinibacillus sp. NPDC098008, assembly GCF_044760715.1. Lineage (NCBI taxonomy): Bacteria > Bacillati > Bacillota > Bacilli > Caryophanales > Bacillaceae > Lysinibacillus > Lysinibacillus sp. NPDC098008. Next base: position 38,969 of record NZ_JBIWBA010000009.1, on the reverse strand, counting down.
GAGTTGGATTAGGTCATCAGTTTTTACGACATATTGAACGTACACGTGTTATTGTCCATGTGATTGATATGTCAGGAATGGAAGGGCGTGACCCGTATGAAGATTATTTAACAATTAATGAAGAGCTTAAACAATATAATCTTCGTTTAACAGAGCGTCCACAAATTATTGTAGCCAATAAAATGGATATGCCAGATGCAGAAGAAAACTTACTAAAATTCCGCCAAAAGGTAGGAGAAGATGTTCAAATTTTCCCAATCTCAGCGATTTCACGTCAAGGCTTAAAAGAGCTATTATTTGCGATTGCTGATTTACTTGAAGTAACACCTGAATTCCCACTATATGATGATATAGAGGAGCAATCAGAGGCAACGGTTATGTATAAGCATGAGGCAAAAGGCGAGGAATTTGAAATCACTCGTGATGATGATGGGACATTTATCATCAGTGGTTATGCAATTGAACGTCTATTTAAAATGACAGACTTTAGCCGTGAAGATGGCGTTCGTCGTTTTGCACGTCAATTACGTGCAATGGGCGTGGACGAGGCTTTACGTCAACGTGGAGCACAGGATGGCGATACAGTACGCCTACAAGAGTTTGAATTTGAATTTGTCGATTAAGACATGAGTTTTAGGGGGAAGCGTATGAAGAATGTTGCGAATCAGCGATATTATTTAGTTCGTGAAGATGTTTTAACGGATGCAATGCAAAAAACTTTGGAGGCGAAGCACCTACTGTCAAGTGGTTCAGTATCCTCCATTTGGGATGCGGTAAAGCAGGTGGATTTATCGCGAAGTGCGTTTTACAAATATCGTGATGCTGTATTTCCGTTTCATTCAATTGTGCAGGAACGCATTTTAACAGTCTTTTTACAGCTTCAAGACAGAAAAGGAACACTTGCCAAGCTTTTAGAAACGGTGACGATGACACATTGTAATGTATTAACCATCCACCAAACAATCCCTATTCAAGGGCGTGCCAACGTAACATTATCACTAGATGTTACAAGCATGACATGTGAGCTGGATGATTTGATTCAACAACTAAAACGCCTAGACTTTGTGGAATCAGCAGAAGTAATTAGCTCTGGTGCATTATAGTGTTCAATCCTTTTCGTTCTAAGAAACATAAAGGTTATCGCCAGCCTAGATGCTTGCTATTTACTAGACAATCAAGCATATCGATTGGTGAGGAACCAAATATCATAATGGTTATATAAAATAGCTCAAAGAAGGAGCTGTCCTCGTGTGATTGGTCGATCATCAGGGACTGCTCCTTATTTTGTAATAGATGCCATAAAGGAGGCAATTGCCATGATAAAACAACAATGGGAAAATCGAATCGCATATTTAGGACCAGAAGCATCATTTACATATTTAGCTACAAAGGCTATTTTTCCAAATGAGTGGCTTGTACCGTGTGCAACGATTCCAGAATGCATTGAGGCAGTAGCAGAGGGTAAGGTGGATTTAGCGGTCGTACCATTAGAAAATGCCTTAGAGGGCTCTGTGCCGCTTACATTAGATTATTTATTTCATGAGGCAACACTGTATGTAACAGGGGAGTTATTGCTAAAAATCCAGCAACATTTAATGGTTAATAAAGCGCAAAAAGAGCATTGGCAGGCTATAGAGGGTGTTTATTCGCACCCACATGCTTTGGCGCAATGCCATAAATATTTATTTTATCGATTCAGCCATGTACCCTTACACCAAACAACCTCCACAGCAGCCGCGGCAAAATATGTAGCAGAAAATCCACATAGCTGTATCGCCGCAGTAGGCAATGCTGCTGCAGCTGACAAGTACGATCTTGAAATCGTGGAGTCGAATATCCATGATTTCCACTTTAACCATACACGCTTCTTTGTGCTATCAAAGCAAAATAAGCGCTTGCCACAGGAATTATCAGAGGGGCAGCCTAAAACAACATTTATGATTACATTGCCAACGGATCGTTCAGGAGCCCTGCATCAAGTATTATCTGTGTTTGCATGGCGTCAGCTAAATTTAAGTAAAATTGAATCACGTCCGTTGAAAACAGGGCTAGGTGACTATTTCTTTATGGTTGATGTCTTAGCAGATGAAAAAGAGCCAATGATGCGTGGTGCAATGGAGGAGTTAGCGGCACTAGGCTGTAAGGTCAAGTCACTCGGTACATATTTTACGTACGTCACTTCAGATGAGGTATAATAATGACAAGGAGGGGTTTATAATGGGCGGAATTATTTTATTTGATGGCGTTTGTAATTTTTGTGATAGCACTGTTCAATTTATTATGAAGCATGATCAAGCTGGCTATTTTCAATTTGCAGCTTTACAAAGTGATGTCGGCCAAACACTTCTTGAACAATTTCATATACCTAACAATATAGATAGTGTTGTCCTGATTGAAGATGGTAATGTTTATATGGAATCTACAGCGGCTTTAAAAATAGGCAAAAAATTAGATAAAGTATGGCCACTGTATTATTTGTTTATGCCGATACCACAACGAATTCGCGATGCGCTGTATAGACGGTTTGCAAAGCATCGCTATCGTTTATTTGGGCAAAAGCAAGCATGTTTATTACCTACACCTGCACAGCGACAACGATTTCTTTCCTGATACCCGCGGGGAAAAGCGAAATACCCGTGCTTATGAGAGTAATACCCGCGAAGGGGAACGAAATACTCGCGCTTACAGGAGTAATATCCACGAAGAGAAGTGAAATACCCGCATTTACGAATAAACACAGTATGAGCATCAAGTCATACTGTGTTTTCTGTTACTAAATAGCCTTTTTGCTGTAAAGCTTGTTCAATTAATGCTAATACCTCTACAGATGGTGCAGCAATTACATGCAAATGAATGCCCCCCGTAAGAGCAGATAAATAATTTGCCTGTGTTTCATTAACACGCTCAATAAATTGTTTTACCTCATGGCGATTTGCTACCATAATGGAGGCTGTTAGCTCACCATAGATAGGATGTTCAACAGTCACATTTTTAACGGTTCCTCCACAATCGACAATCGTCAGTAATTCATCCTCTGTTTGTTCAGAAGTATGCGAACATGCGAATGTACGCTCAACCGTATGTTGAAATTGTTCCTGCTGCATATAAAGATAGCCTTGGCTTGTGGCAATAATTGGCTCATTCCTAGCTTTTAATAATGTCATATCATTGACAATAACCTGTCTAGAAACATTTGCAAATTTAGCTAGGTCTGTTCCTGTAATAGGTGCTTTACTTTTTTTTAATTGTGCTAGTAATTGCAGTCGGCGTTCTTCGCCTAACATTTTTTTCACATTGCTCACCTCTGCCTATAATACAGGAAATCGCATTCCCTATGAAATAGTGTACCATGAAGCATTTCGAACTTGCTGAAATTTTTGTATCCAAATGCAACATTGAACATATGATACGTAGAGAGGAAGGGAGGAAAAAATTGCGTATTCATATTGTTCAAAAGGGAGATACATTGTGGAAGATTGCGAAGGAGTACGGCATTTCGTTTGAAGATTTGAAGCGGCTCAATGTCCATCTTGCCAACCCAGATTATATTGTTCCAGGTATGGAAATTATTTTGCCTGAAAAAATAAATAAAGAGTCGCAGCGCCATTCACCTAAGGAGATGCCGAAGAAGGAAACACAGGTACCAAAGGAGGCTCCTATTACGAAGGAAGCACCTAAAAAAGAGGTACAGAAGCCAACGCCACCGCCGCCGCCCATTGTGCCACCACCACCAGCTCCAATGCCGATGCCGGAGCCACGTATGATACCAATACCGATACCAATGCCGATGCAAATGCCACAACAGCCAATGTGGGTGCCGCAGCCTGTGGAAATGAATTGGCATCAGCAAGTGGTGATGCCGCAAGTTGAGCAAAATGTTACACCGCCAGTACAAATACAGCCACCGCCGAAACCAGCACCAGTACCACCACCTGTCGCTAAACCAAAGCCAGAACCGCCACCACCGAAGCCACAGCCTCAACCAGCGCCACCGCCACCAGTGCAAATGATGCCACAAATGCCTGCTGTTCCATATTGTCCGAGCTGCCATCAGCCTGTTTATCATCAAATGTGGTGGCAAATGCCAATGCAGCCACAAGTCGAGCCGTATATGATGCCACAGCAGCCAATGCCTTGTGATATGCCAAAGCAAAAGATCGGGGGGATAGATGATTTCTTAGAATCTACACCGTTTTTCCCAAAACATGATACACAGATGCAGCCACAATTTGATATGAATATGGGTCAATCCTGTGGATGTGGTACACAACCGCAACCAATGATGATGCCTGATATGAATATGGGTCAATCCTGTGGATGTGGTACACAACCGCAACCAATGATGATGCCTACTTGGTATATGGACCCTTGTCACTGTCCACCGCCTCCATGCCCGTCAGGTGGTCCTTGGATGCCACCGCATTATTTCCCAGGCGGGATGACGCCTTATCGATGGTGAAAAAGCGTATATTGTTGAAGAAGTAAAGCCAAATATTTGGAAATATAAATATCAATCGAATACTTATTTTGTGAAGCGGGCGAAGCAAGTAGAAATTGCGGAGAAGGTGAGGGCTATCCATCGTCAGCTAGGCTGTATGGAGCCTTCCCTCGTTTTACCAATTGTACAAAGTGATGATGAACAGTTAATTGTGCAAGCATGGCAAGAAGGAAGCCATGGTGCAAACTTTACCTATAAAAAAGATCGCAAGGAAGCTCTTAAGCTCTTAATCACTTTACATGACACACATAAAAAAATTGCTTGGCAGCGAGTGCCAGGCTTGCATACCTACTCACAGCTTTTAAAATGGCAAATGCGCTATATGCGTTTTAAAAGCAGACGCAATGAATTTAGGGCATTTTTAACAAGAGAAGAAATCGATCAAATTTTACATTATAGTGATAAGTCGCTACAGTTGATAGCGATGGAGGATGCACCTGAAAAAGACATCACGCTTTTACATGGAGATGTTGTTCATCATAATTTTTTATGGTGCTCTGATGGACAATTACGCTTAATTGATTTTGATTTAGCGCACCTTGGAGAAGCAGATGATGAATATATTTTATGGCTGCATCGTGTATTGCCAGCTGTGGATTACGATCTTGGTAAGATATTTGCAGAGTTACCAGAGCTGAAACGGCTGGATAAAAGAAAGCTTCATCGTTTGAAATATCCAAATGAGTTATTACGTGAATGGCTGTTTGCTGTGGATTTACCACTCGAGCAGCAGCTAGTATTTTTAGATTATTTAGTGCCATTTACAAAACGCGCTCTCACTTATTGGCCAAAATTGTGGTACGATATTGATAGATTTGTGAAGAAATGACCGTCATTTGGCGGTCATTTTTGTCTGTGAATCTCACTTTTAGCTTTTTGTCGAGCATTCGTTCGCTATATGCTATAATCGAAGACGATGATTGTGAGGGATTTTAAATGTATGATTATTTAAAAGGACAAATTACCCGTATTACACCTGAATATATTGTACTTGAACAGCAGGGCATTGGCTGGCAGCTTAATACACCTAATCCATTTGCCTTTCGACTATCAGCACTTGAGCAACAAATATATGTCCATTTGCATGTACGTGAGGATGCACAAATATTATATGGTTTTCCAAACTTAGACCAGCGTGAACTATTCCGTAAGCTGATTTTAGTGTCAGGTATAGGGCCAAAAGGGGCGCTAGCTATTTTAGCTACTGGCAATCCACAGCAGGTAATTAGTGCAATTGAGCGTGAGGATGAAACATTTTTAGTGAAGTTCCCGGGCGTCGGGAAAAAAACAGCGCGCCAAATGATCCTCGATTTAAAAGGCAAGCTAGGTGCTTTATTGGAAACAATAGAGCTACCAAGTACAGAAGAAGAGCTACCACTATTTGGCGTTCATCCAAATAAGCATGAGCTAGAGGAAGCAATACTGGCATTACTGGCACTTGGATATTCTGAAAAAGAGCTTGAAAAAATTCGTCCGCAGCTTGAAGATAATGACAAGCTAGAAACAACAGATGCGTATATGAAGCAAGCATTGCAACTGCTATTAAAATTAAAGTAAGGAAAGGAGGGGAGGTGCATGTCTGAACGGATAATGGCTGGTGAGGCAGGAAGCTATGATGAGCAGTTTGAATTATCATTACGTCCCCAAAGGCTGTCACAATATATTGGACAGCATAAAGTAAAGGAAAATTTGCAAATATTTATTGAAGCCGCAAAGCTTCGTCAGGAAAGTTTAGACCATGTGCTGCTATATGGACCTCCAGGGCTTGGTAAAACAACCTTAGCCGCCGTTATTGCGAATGAGATGAATGTCAATGTACGTATGACAAGTGGTCCTGCGATTGAGCGTCCCGGAGATTTAGCAGCTATTTTAAGCTCATTAGAGCCTGGGGACGTCCTATTTATTGATGAAATTCATCGACTTCCCCGTGCTATTGAGGAAGTTTTATATCCAGCAATGGAAGACTTCTGTTTAGATATTGTTGTTGGGAAAGGGCCTGAAGCACGTTCCGTTCGCCTTGATTTACCTCCCTTTACACTTGTAGGTGCGACAACAAGAGCTGGTGCTTTATCAGCTCCTTTACGGGATCGCTTTGGTGTATTGCTACGCTTGGAATATTATGATGATCGTTCATTGGCTGAAATTGTTGTACGCAGTGCCCATTTATTTGATGTGGAGATTGAAGCAGTAGCGGCAATGGAAATGGCAAGACGTTCACGTGGGACACCGCGCATTGCTAATCGTTTATTAAAGCGAGTGCGGGATTATGCACAAGTGCTTGGAGATGGTATGATAACGGAGGGTCTTGCGAAGCAGGCATTAGAGCTATTACAAGTCGATCCTAGAGGGCTTGATCATATTGACCATAAGCTTGTTACAAATATGATTGAACGCTTTCAGGGAGGTCCTGTGGGCTTAGATACACTCGCTGCATCAATTGGTGAGGAGCGGGTGACAATAGAGGATGTATATGAGCCGTATTTAATGCAAATAGGGTTTATCCAGCGTACACCAAGAGGAAGAGTGGCAACACATTTAGCCTACGAACATTTTGGATATGACTATCCACAACAAACATAAAAAAGGAAGTTTTTTCATGCGTGTAGAAGATTTTGATTTTATATTACCAGAGGAGCTTATTGCTCAAACACCATTAGTGGATCGAACAGCGAGTCGATTAATGGTTGTAACACCAGGCACTAAGCAAGTGGAGCATCACCGTTTTGCCCATATTTTAGAGGAACTACATGCTGGTGACTGTCTTGTATTAAATGATACAAAGGTTTTACCAGCGCGTTTAATGGGTGTCAAAGAAGAAACAGGGGCACATATAGAAGTATTACTGTTAAAGCAGTTAGCTGGTACAGATGAATGGGAAACACTTGTTAAACCAGCAAAGCGTGTTAAAGTAGGTACGGTCATTACATTTGGCGATGGTTTATTAACCGCTACTTGTACAGGCGAGCTTGAGCATGGTGGTCGTACATTTATGTTTCACTATGACGGCATCTTTTATGAAATATTGGAACAGCTTGGCGAAATGCCGTTACCACCATATATTCGTGAGAAGCTAGAGGACAGGGATCGCTATCAAACGGTTTATGCCAAAGAGCGTGGTTCAGCCGCAGCACCAACAGCAGGGCTACATTTTACAGAGGAACTATTAGCACAAGTGAAGGCAAAAGGGGTAGAGGTTGTCTTTATTACATTGCATGTTGGATTAGGCACTTTCCGTCCTGTTAGTGTGGATTCGATTGAAAATCATGAAATGCATGCCGAATTTTATAGTGTAACGGAGGAAGCAGCAGCTACCATTAACCGAGTAAAACAGAATGGCGGCAAGGTGATTGCTGTTGGGACAACCTCTACACGAACATTAGAAACAATTGGCTCTAAATATCATGGTGAAGTGCGAGCAGAGCAGGGATGGACATCTATTTTTATTTATCCAGGCTATCGCTTTACAGTAGTGGATGGCTTAATTACAAACTTCCATTTACCAAAATCAACGCTTGTGATGCTTGTTAGTACACTAGCTACAAGAGAAACCATTTTAAGTGCCTATCAGCAAGCGGTAGAGCAAAGATATCGCTTCTTTAGCTTTGGCGATGCGATGTTTATTCGCCCAACACGATAATTTTACGATAAAATCGAAGTACTGTTTTTACTTTAGATAAGAGAGGATTTTTTAGTTTATGACACAACCAGCAATTCGATATGAGCTACTTCATACTTGTAAACAAACAGGAGCGCGCCTTGGCATTGTGCATACTCCACACGGCTCCTTTGAAACACCTGCATTTATGCCAGTAGGTACGCAAGCAACGGTGAAAACAATGTCACCTGAGGAACTAAAGGAAATGAATGCGGGCATTATTTTATCCAACACCTATCATTTATGGCTTCGTCCGGGTAATGATATTGTCAAGGAAGCAGGCGGACTGCATAAATTCATGAATTGGGATCGTCCAATTTTAACAGACTCAGGTGGTTTCCAAGTGTTCTCACTTAGCCAATTCCGAAAAATTGAAGAGGAAGGCGTTCACTTCCGCAACCATCTAAACGGTGATAAATTATTTTTAAGCCCAGAGAAGGCAATGGAAATTCAAAATGATCTAGGCTCTGATATTATGATGGCATTTGATGAATGCCCGCCATATCCTGCGACATATGACTATATGCTACAATCCGTAGATCGTACAACACGCTGGGCAAAACGCTGTAAGGAAGCACATCAGCGACCTGAGGAGCAAGGTTTATTTGGGATTATTCAAGGCGGTGAGTATGAGGACTTACGCCGACGTTCTGCCGAAGCCTTAGTAGAGTTAGATTTCCCGGGCTATGCGATTGGTGGGCTATCGGTTGGTGAGCCAAAAGATGTGATGAACCGTGTGTTAGAGTTTACTACGCCAATGATGCCTGAAAATAAACCACGCTATTTAATGGGTGTAGGTTCACCGGATTCATTAATTGATGGGGCTATTCGCGGGATTGATATGTTTGACTGTGTACTACCAACACGTATTGCGCGCAATGGTACATTGATGACATCTGAAGGGCGTCTTGTAGTGAAAAATGCTAAATATGCCCGCGATTTTGGACCAATTGATCCAAACTGTGATTGCTATACATGCAAAAACTATTCACGTGCCTATATTCGTCATTTGATTCGCACGGAAGAAACATTTGGTATCCGTTTAACATCGTATCATAACCTCCACTTCCTATTAAAACTCATGGAGCAAGTACGTGAGGCAATACGCCAAGATCGCCTAGGTGATTTCCGAGAAGAATTTTTCGAGAAATATGGCTTTAATGGACCAAACGCAAAAAACTTTTAATTGTATAGTAAGTCGTACAAATCTTTGTAAAAAGTGAATATTTCTAGCAAAATATTGTCAATCATAGAAATAATATTAGCAATATAGAAAATTTTTGTGCTTGTCCATCGCTTTTTATTAGTGGAATAGTCTATACTAAAAAAGTGATATGTGGAAAGGGGGCAAGAAGCATTATGGATCAACTATTAGGGCTAGCACCAATACTATTAATGTTCGTTGCTATGTGGTTTATCTTAATTCGTCCAGCTAAAAAAAGACAGCAGGAAACGCAAAATATGCAAAATAGCTTGCAGCGTGGAGATAAAGTCATTACAATCGGTGGTCTACACGGTGTTATTGATGCAATCGAGGACACAGCAGTGACATTAAAAATCGCTGAAAATGTGCGTGTTAAGTTTGACCGTCAAGCAATTGGACGTATTGTAAACGATAGCGTGAAGTAAATAAAAGAAAAAGACTTACAATGGGCAAATGCTTAATTGTAAGTCTTTTTTATGTGTGAATAGTTAAACGTAGCTAGTATATGTAAATAGTGCTTATATTTTCGTGCAGTCGTTTTGTATAAAAAACAAATAGGAAGGTCACCTTGATAGTATGGAGGTGTTTCGATGGAAGAATATTTCCATATTATTTTTAGAACTTGTTTTTTATATGTTTTTATTATTATTGTTTTTCGCTTAATGGGTAAACGAGAAGTAGGCGAATTATCCGTGATTGATTTAGTTGTCTTTGTTTTAATTGCAGAGGTAGCTGCATTTGCATTGGACGATTATAAAAATCCTTTATTGAAAGCGATACTGCCCATTATTCTGCTATTAGTGATTCAAATATTAAGTGCCTATTTATCCTTAAAGTTTAAGAAAATACGTGATTTAGTAGACGGTGATCCAGCATTATTGGTGAAAGACGGTATGATTTTAGAAAGTGAAATGCGTAAACATCGTTATAATCTCGATGATTTATGTCAGCAACTCCGAGAAAATGGTATTGCATCAATCACAGATGTGGCATTTGCCTATTTGGAACCTTCTGGTAATCTTTCTGTTTATAAAAAAGATGAAAAACCTTTTATTTACCCATTAATTATTGATGGCGATATCCAAGAAAGACATTTATTAACAATGCATAAGGATGAGGAATGGTTAATGGCTGAGCTTGCTAAAAATAATATTACAGATAGCAGTGGTGTATTTTTTTGCATTTGGGAGGACGGTCGATTGCATATTCAGTTAAAAGAATCTTAAACCTTTTTTGCTAATTTACGGATATAGCGGAAATCGGTCATGCGCAATTGATTGGTAAATAATAAAAATGTAAATAGTAAAAACAATGTCACGCAGCTACTTAGTATAAAAGGTAGAGAAAATATTGGCAGTAAAAAATACTGCACTACACAAACCGCGATAAAGCAGCTATACGGCACAACAAACATTCGAAAGCCTGCTCGCAAATTTTTTCGTTGTCTGACTGTTGCGATATGCAAGAAAGACGTCAACAAAACACCAAAGCCAATTGCTACAACAGCGCCTTTTTCCTGTATGCCTGGTTGAGAGGCTAGTACAAACATCACAAATAGCTTACCTAGTCCACCATAGATGGAATTCATCATGGCAGCTCTTGCCTCACCAATTGCTTGTAGGATGGAATGCAACGGGCTTTGAATATAATAAAAATAAAAAATAGGTGCTAAAATTTTCACATAACCACGATTTTCTTCTAAATGGAAAAGCTTCATCGCCAATTCATCACCATGTACAAAAAAATAGGTAGCAGCAACACAGCCTACTAAAGAAGATAAGCGTAAGGAAACCGAAATACGCTCTTGTAGTAATGGAATATGTTGACGGGCAACTGCATCACTCACAGCGGGAATAAGAACAATGGATAATGCTGTTGATACAAAAGCAGGAAATAATAATAATGGCACTAAAACACCTGAAATAACACCATATAAAATAGTGGCAGCAGATGCTGTTAAGCCAGCTACTGTTAAAGCCTTTAAAAAGATAATTGGCTCTAAAAACCAAGTGAAAGAACCAAATAGCTTACTACCTGCTGATGGCAGGGCAATACGTAGCATAGGGGATGCTGGATAACTTTCAATTTTTGTTTTACGTGTTAGTAATTTCTTCTTTGACACAATATAATGTAGCCCTAAATAAAGGAATGCAACTACTTCTGCAAGAAGCGTAATACCCATTGCAGCAGCAGCCGTAACAGCTGCATTATTATAGTTTGCCACATAAGGAAGCATGAATGTAATAAAGCTAATACGTACAACCTGCTCAATCATTTGTGCCCAAGCTGTTGGTGTAATTTTCGCTACACCTTGTAAATAAGCACGCAATAAACCGGAGCCTACAGACACAGGTACAGCAAAGAGTGCAATCCATAGTGTAAATGTGGTATGTTCATTATGTAAAAGTGTTGTTGAAATATATGGTATTGCTAGTGCTACAAGGGGCATAAAAATAATCATGCCAATAAATGACCAAATAATGGCTGTACGCATAACACCAAAGATGCTATCACGTTTATTTTTTGCGAGTAATTCAGCTACAATTTTTGCTACAGCAATCGGTAGCCCTAATTGAATGAGTGAGATAAAGAAAATAAATGCTGGATAGACGGTCATATAAATGCCGACAGCCTCTTCACCAGCAATCCGCATAAACTGCATTCTATAAAAGAAGCCAAAAAGTTTCGATAAAAAAATCACAAACATTAAAAATAATGTACCTCGTACAAAAGAACTCATGCCATCCGTCCCTTCTCAAGCCGCAAAAATTCATTTACACTATTTGTATGCAAGCATGTCTTACGTTACGACTTTGATTGGAGATGATTCAAAATGAGTATGCAACATCAGCAACTATTTGAACAAATTCGTCCGGCAATTGATAGTAAGATAGCAGAGTTCAAGCATTTTCAATATGATGCGATTACGGCTGAGGAACTTTGGCGTTATTGTGTGGAGAAAAAGTGGCGTAAAAAAAATGTAGAGCAACTGCGTTTACATGAGGTAATTGCTACCATTTTTGCAGTATCACCATCTGATATTGTGTCATTTAATCAAGTAGAGCTTTTACAAAGTGATAACTGGTTTGAGGAAGTAAATACAGAGGAATTAAAAATGCTGCTTGGCCCAGCAAAAATATCATAAAAAGGTGTTAAATTTTTCAAGAAATTAAAGAATGATAGCTATGTTGAATTGACACCGAGCGCAACCTGTTTCATAATAAGTGTGTTGCGCTTTTTTTATTTTGCATAAATTTTTTCTTACATAAACCTTCTATACATTTTACTTGAATTTAGAAGGCGAGTGCCTAATAATACAAAGATAAACTTGCGCGTTATGAACGATTGAAATAAGTAGAGCAACCTTTTTGAAACACAGGTAACATGATTCTAAAGGAAAGGGAGGATTAAAGCGTTTCAAAAGGTATTGCTAGTTACTTGTTTGGCGTGTAAGGACAGCCCTTACACCAATTCGAGGAGGATTTATTGATGAAACTAAAAAGTCGTATAGTTGCATTCTTATTAATTCTAGTGCTTTTTGCCGCAGGAATTAGTACGACTGTAAACGGCGTCTTAAAGGACATCAAGCTTGGTCTTGACTTACAAGGCGGGTTTGAAGTGCTTTATGAGGTAAATGAATTAAAAGAAGGACAAAAAATTACACCAGAAGTTGTTGCAGCAACGGCTACAGCTCTAGGCAACCGCGTAAATGCAATTGGGGTCAGTGAGCCAAGCATTCAGGTTGAGGGAGAAAATCGTATTCGTGTGCAATTAGCGGGTGTTGAGGATCAAGAATCCGCACGTAAGCTACTGTCTACTTCTGCGAACTTAACATTCCGTGATGTGGATGATAATTTACTATTGGATGGAGATGACCTAAAGGAAAATGGAGCAACTGACTCCTTTGACCAACAAAACCGTCCAATTGTATCATTAAAATTAAAAGATGCGAAAAAATTTGCTGATATCACAAGCAAAATTGCCGCAAAACCACCAGGCGAAAATTTACTTGTTGTATGGTTAGATTTTGAAGAAGGCGTCGATTCTTATAAAGCGGAATCACAAAAGGCGGACCCTCGCTATGCATCAGCTGCAAGAGTTGACCAAACATTAAATACAACGGATGTAATGATTAGTGGTAGCTTTACAGTTGAAGAAACAAAAAATTTAGCAGGTATTTTAAATGCAGGAGCATTGCCTGTTAAATTGGATGAAATTTATTCAACATCTGTAGGTGCACAGTTTGGTGCAGATGCATTAAATGATACAATCTTTGCGGGTATTGTTGGCGTAGTAATTATTTTCTTATTTATGCTATTCTACTACCGCTTACCTGGCTTTATTTCAGTTATTACACTGGCTGTTTTCACATTCCTAGTATTGGTTGTTTTTGATTGGATTAATGCAGTATTAACGCTTCCGGGTATTGCAGCCATTGTACTTGGTATTGGGATGGCTGTTGATGCTAATATTTTAGCAGCGGAGCGTATTCGAGAGGAATTACGTGTAGGGCATCCTGTGAAAAAAGCGTTCCAGCTTGGATCGAAGCAATCCCTATCAGCAATTGTCGATGCACAGTTAACGACTTTACTAGCTGCAGCAGTGCTATTTTACTTTGGGACAAGCTCTGTAAAAGGCTTTGCGACAACATTAATTATTAGTATTTTACTAAGCTTCCTTACAGCGGTATGGGGTTCACGTGTCCTATTAGGCTTGCTTGTAAATAGTGGCTATTTCAATAATCCAGCATGGTTTGGTATTGCTAAATCGAAGCAGCATAGTCTGGATGAAAATATTGGTGCATTAGATTTATCGACGAAATTTGATCGTTTTGATTTTGTACACAACCGTAAGAAATTTTATACATTGTCATTAGCTATTTTAGTGGCTGGTTTAGTTGTTCTTGGTATTTTCCGTCTAAATCTTGGTATTGATTTCTCTAGTGGTACACGTATTCAAATTGAAGCAGATCAAACATTAACAAAAGAAGAAGTATCAAAATATATAAAAAGCATCGGCTTCCCATCAGATGATATTGTTCTTTCAGGAGAAAAGAGTAATTCTGCTGTTGTGCGTTATAAAACCGATTTATCACAGGCTGATATTTTGACATTCCAAAATGAAACAACGGAGAAATATGGTCATAATCCTACTGTCAGTACCGTATCACCTACAGTTGGGAAGGAGCTTGTGAAAAATGCTATTAAGGCATTGTCACTTGCAGCACTAGGGATCATTATTTATGTAGCGATTCGTTTTGAATGGCGCATGGGTGTCGGGGCAATTGTTTCCCTGTTACATGATGTATTCTTAATTGTTGCTGTCTTTAGCTTTATGCGCTTAGAGGTGGATATTACATTTATTGCGGCTGTGTTAACAATTGTTGGCTACTCGATTAATGATACGATTGTTACATTTGACCGTATGCGTGAAAACTTAGAGCGATATGATACAATTAATGATCGAGAAATATTGGCGAATATTGTCAATAAATCGTTACGCCAAACAATGGGACGTTCTGTTAACACAGTATTAACCGTTATTATTGTAGTTGTGGCGTTATTAATTTTTGGCGCACCATCTATTCAAAACTTCTCCATTGCTTTATTGATTGGTTTAGTAACAGGTATGTATTCATCTATCTGTATCGCAGCTCAAATTTGGTACTCATTAAAAATACGTGAAATGAAAAAAACAAATGGTCAGCTAAAGAAAAAAGAGAAAAAACAATGGGGTACAGATGAGCCTGTTGTGTAACAATATGAATAATAGTTTGTCCGAAACGCTTCTTTTAGGATAAACTTTTGGTGCAAGCTTATTTAGCGTATTCTCATAAATCGAACAAGGCTGTGCAAAAAGTGAAAATCTTTTTGCACAGTCTTTTTTATGTTAGGTGGTGAGCATGATAATTATTTATCGAGCTAGTTCTTCTTTCAATAAAAGCA
Organism: Lysinibacillus sp. NPDC098008; assembly: GCF_044760715.1. NCBI lineage: Bacteria > Bacillati > Bacillota > Bacilli > Caryophanales > Bacillaceae > Lysinibacillus > Lysinibacillus sp. NPDC098008. Next base: position 23,667 of record NZ_JBIWBA010000009.1, on the reverse strand, counting down.
GGAAGATTGTATTTCACAAATTCTTTGTTTACAATGAGAACCATTATATTTTTTAGAAAGAAGGGTATTTTTTGTACATATTAATTGTTTTAGGGATAATCGCAGGTATGATGATTCCGATGCAGACAGCCGTGAACAATCGCTTAAATTTGTTTACTAGGTCTGTATTTACTACATCATTTTATTCTTTTTTAACAGGAACTATTTTACTATTGATTGCTAATCTTATTGTAAACCCTAGCAAGTTTACAGTATCTTTTTTTGCATCTCAATCCTTCTCATATATTTGGGTTACTGGAGGTGCATTAGGAGTTATTTTCCTTACGGGAAATATTCTTTTATTGCCAAGAATTGGTGCTGCGCTAACTGTAATTATTACAGTCACTGGACAAATGGTAATTGGTATAATGATCGATACATTTGGTTGGTTTGGTGTGGAAGCAAAGCCATTGCATATTTTACATATCATTGGGGTTCTCCTTTTGCTAAGTGGAATTATCTACATGAATGCAAAGAAAAATCCAAGCGTTTCTCCAAGCTCTTCTCGATTATGGCTATTATTCGGATTATGCACAGGTATGATGCCTCCAATACAAACGGCGATTAATAGTGCGCTTCGATATAAGGTTGATTCTTTTTTATATGCTGCTTTTATTTCATTTACAGTCGGTACGATTATTTTATTGATCCTAGCAATGATTATTAATAGAGGAATCAAGCTGCTATTTTATACCGATAGCCTTCAATTAAGACCTTGGCATTTTATAGGTGGTTTATTAGGCGCTATTTATATTGCAACAAATATTATTTTAATGCCTCATTTAGGTGTGACATTGACATTGATGACGGCTATTCTAGGGCAAATTTTAATGGGGCTTTGCATTGACCATTTCGGTATAATGGGATTGCCAAGATATCCGATTGATCAAAGAAGAGTGATTGCTGTTATGATGATCATTAGTGGCATTGCATTATTAAAATTCTTTTAGCCAGTTCTTCTTCATAAAAAATCTGCTAGCTTTTTAAAAGCTAGCAGATTTTTTATCTATAATGCACTTTATCTATAGCTTAAATTGCTGTAATAAAGCCTGTAACTGTTGAGCATTATCGCTTAATTCCTCTGCGACAGCGTTGACCTGCTGCATTGTGGCAACTTGTTCATCCACAGATTGTCCAATAATTTGCGAGTTATTAGCTGATTGCTTTGAAACATTTGCAATTTCTGTAACAGAGGCTGCGACCTGTTCGGCGCTTGCAGAGATTTCCTCAGATGTGGCAGAGATTTCTTCGATTTGCTCGGTAAATGCTGTGACTGCCGATGTAATTGCATAGAAAGCATCGCCTGCCTCATGAATTTTGGCAACACCATCCTGTACAGAAGCTAAGCCATTATCTACAGCGGCTGCTACATTTTCTGTATCTACAAGAATTTCCTTTGTAATGGCGACAATTTGATGAGCTGATTGATTAGATTCCTCTGCAAGCTTGCGTACTTCATCAGCTACTACAGCGAAGCCTTTGCCATGCTCCCCAGCTCTTGCTGCTTCAATAGCTGCATTGAGTGCGAGTAAGTTTGTTTGTTCTGAAATCGCTGTAATTACGGCTGTAATCTGTTCAATTTCTTTTGATTGCTGACTAAGTTTATTGGTTAATGTTGCAACGTCAGCAGTGGCTACTGAAATGATATCCATTTGCTGCTGTGCTGTTGAAATTGTTGTGCCTCCTGTTTGGGCAAGCTGTGTCATATTTGTCGCATTGGCATGTAAGCTATGCGTTGCTTCAGCTATACGTTGGACACCAGCTGCTGTTTCATCCATAGCAATAGCACTTTGTTGGGAGGCGCTAGCAGATGAATTGATATATGTTACATTTTCTTGAATACGTTGTGCAATATCATCAGAAGTTGTTGTGACTTCCTCTGTGCTAGCAGAAAGCTCCTCTGAAACCGCTGATAGATGAGAGGCACTATCTTGAATATTGGTGATTAAGCCGGATAAATTTTGTTGTAAAGTGTTTACCGCATTTGCCAGTATACCAATCTCATCCTTTGAATGATAGTCAAGCTGTGCAATGGATAAATCCCCCTGAGCTAAAGTATCTGCTGCATGAATAACCTTGTGTAATGGTTGAACAATGGAACTTTTAACAAATCGCATAAAGTATAGACCAGTAACGATGCTGGCAACTAGTAAACTAATTGAAATAATTAGAGCGCGTGAAACGGTGTGGTTGACCTCTTGATCTGTTTTTTGCAGCATTTCTTGATGATAATTTAATAACTCAGTTGTTAGTGCGAAAATTTCCTTATTGTAATAGGTTACATCTACATTAATGTGAGTGAGTGCTTCGTCCGTATTACCACTTTCAAATACTTGGATTGCTTTTGCTGAATTGGTGAGTAGTCCATCTTGTAGCTCAGTGATTTGTTGCATAATATTTTTTGTATAATCGGAGCGTACAATCGAAGAAAGCTCTTCAATTGTTTCTGGTAATTGCTGTTCATAGCGTTCTAAATTTGCTTTAGCTATCTCATCTTTACTATTTAAAATATAGGATCGTAAAAATAAACCTTGAGAGGCAAGCTGCTGGCGTATTTTTTCAGTTAACTCAATTTGAACGATGCGATGATTAAGCACTTCATTTAAATCATTTTGTGTAGCTTTGAATTCGACAAAGGATACAATGCTAGAAATAAACAATAGACCTATTAGGAAAATAAAACCTAAATTTAATTTTTTTCGAATGGACATACACATGCCTACTTTCTTCTTTTGTATAGAAAAATAATGATCTTTGCTAGAGGCTTTATGTTGACTCAACAGATGTTTGATCAAACATATTCTGAGGTTACTATAACTTGATATGTTTACTCGGTCAATACTGAGGGAAGCTGGGGATTTATTTTCTATGAATATATAAATTTAAACTTTTTCTTCAGAATTTATTGACAATTACAAAGCTTTGACATAGAATTAGAGCTAACTTTTTGTTCGGTGAAGGTAGAAGGCTTCGGGAGCGAGGTCAGCCTTAGAACAGATGAGCTGAGTGTAGAGCAGAATAGCTGAGAAATTGTTGAATAAGAGTAGTAACTTAAGTGTGCAATTTAGAGAGTCAGTGGATGGTGTAAACTGATTTGCAACTTAGTGTGAATGGACTTAGGAGAGTCGCTTCTAAAAGGCGAACGGGATTCCCCACGTTATAGGGGTTGCTTGCTTTATTGAGGTTATGATAAAGGAAGCTAGAGATGAGAGCATCATAGGCTCTAATATGAGGTGGCAACGCGGTTATAATCGTCCTCTGCAATTAGGAATAATCCTTTTTGCAGGGGGCTTTTTTATTTCGTGATAGCAATTTAAAAGGAGATTGAGAGCTATGCAAACAACGAGTTCAAGAACAAAAATAAAAAGCTTAAATGGTGATTCATTAACACCTATTTTAATTTTTAGACGTTTACAGGGAAAACATAAATTTTTGCTTGAGAGCTCGGCTCAACACGAAGAAGCAGGAAGATTTTCATTTATTGGGGCAAATCCAAGAAAAACCTATAAGGGCATTGGGCAAGAAATTCAGGAGTATTCCTATAAAACAGGCAAAACGTATACACATCATGGAGAGCTTTTCGTTCTTCTTAAACGACTAATGCCACGGATATCCAATACAACACAATTTCCGTTCTCTGGCGGTGCTGTTGGTTATATTGGACATGGCACAACAATGTTAGCAGACGATACATTAGAGCTTCCAAATGCACATTTTCATGTATATGAAACAATTATTGTTTTTGATCATGTAACAGATGAAGTGACATTAATTTATACAAATATTGATGCAGAAAAACAAGAGCCTGATTTAGAGGCGTTGGCACAACAATTAGTACATGGAGATACCTGTGAGGATGTAGGCTGCCATTATCAATTACTTGATACACCAAGCAATGAGGCATTTACAACAACTTTACAGACTATGCAAGATTCACTTAACGAGGAAGTAACGAGAATTGTGTTATCCAAACGTTATGTGGCAAGCCTTCAGGGAGATGCCTTTTCTTTATATAGACAGCTACGCAAGAAAAAGCCTGCTGCCTATATGTATTATGTTGAATTTGATGATCATGTTGTGTTAGGTACTTCCCCTGAAAGTTTAATACAAGTAAAGGGTGAGCGCGTGATTGCCACACCTACAGAGGGCACGTATCCAAGAGGTATGACAAAGGGCGAAGATTTAGAGAATGAACGAAAATTATCTGAGCATACAGAAGTGAGGAAATCACATGCAGTGCTTGTTAGTGCAGTGCAGCAAGAGCTACAGTCTGTTTGTTTCCGAGATTCTGTGCAGGTGATGGATGCAATGCGCATTGTCCGCTCCAAGCATGCACTTCATATGACAACAAGGATAGAAGGTCAGCTGTTACCAATGCTTCATGCTCTTGATGTATTAGCCATAACAATACCACCATTCTCTGCTACAGGGATACCAAAGAAGCAAGCAACACAGTCTTTAGAACAATGGCATCATACTGCAGGCATTTTTGGTGGCGCACTTGGTTTTATTGGCTTTAATGGGCATTTAGATTTTGCCTTAACAGGGCAATCCATTGTTGTTGAACAGCAAACAATGCATATGCAGTCGATGGTTACACTAACGAAATATACAGATATAGTCGATATTTTACAGCAGGTGCAAGAGGAAGAACGGACATTTCTACAGCTACTTGCTAGTAATGGAGGGCAAAGTCAATGAAGGATTACCAACAAAAAGTTTTACAAGGTGAACACTTAATATATGAAGAAATGTTACAGGCAGCGCAATGGATATTTCAGGATGATACACCGAAAGATGAAATTTCCAGCTTTTTAACAGCTTTATCTGCTAAGGGAGAAACTGCCCATGAGGTAGCAGCATTGGCAACAGTTATGCGCTCCTTTGCACGAAAAGTGCCCATTCAAGAAAATGGTTATATGGATAATTGCGGTACTGGTGGAGATGGGCTTCATACATTTAATATTAGCACAGCATCTGCTTTTGTTTTAGCAGGTGCAGGTGTCAAAATAGCCAAGCACGGGAATCGTAAAATTTCCTCCTCCTCTGGTAGCTCGGATGTTTTGGAGGCATTAGGAATTCATACAGATATTACAATTGCTCAAACGGTTGAGCTATTGGAAAAGGAGGGCATTGCGTTTTTATATGCGCCAAATGTTCATCCTAAGTTAAAGCGGATTGGTGAGGTGCGCCGTTCACTTGGCAAGCCAACCATTTTTAATCTTGTGGGACCATTAACAAATCCAGTACCATTGTCCACACAATTTACTGGTATTAATCGACCTAATTTTGTCATGGAATATGCATCTGTACTACAAATGCTTGGACGTGAACGTGCGATTGTTGTTTCGGGTACACAAGGGCTAGATGAGGCTTCCTTAGCAGGGCAAAATACATTTGTGTTAGTCGATAAAGGTGATTTAATTCCTTTTTCATTAACAGCAGAGGATGTTGGTCTTCCTGTTACACCACTAGAGGCGATTCGCGGAGGCAATGCAGATGAAAATGCCGTGATTATGAAAAAATTACTAGCTGGTGAGCAAAGTGCCTATTTGGATACAGTGTTATTAAATGCTGGCATTGGGTTATTTGGCTATGGTCTTGCAAATACCGTTAAAGAGGGTGTTGCTATGGCAAAAGATAGCATTTTTAGTGGGCGAGCATTACAAAAACTAGAGGCGGTTGTTACCTATAGTCAGCAAATAAAAGAGGTGGAGGTAGGACAATGAATATTTTAAATAAAATTCTTCAGCAAAAAAAGGTTGAGGTAGGCGCTTTATTGGAGCAGCCTGATCCGTTAGCCAATTTTGTAGAAAAACCACGTCCATCATTATTTGAAGCATTGTACAAAGCAAATAAGCTGCAGGTCATTGCAGAAATGAAGCGTGCCTCTCCCTCTAAAGGCTTGATTGCAGAGGGCGCAAATCCAGTTGCGCAAGCACAAATCTATGCACAGGCAGGAGCTGCTGCTATCTCTGTTTTAACGGATAAGGAATTTTTTAAAGGCTCGTTTCAGGATTTAACCGATGTTGCCAATGTCGTAGATACACCGCTACTGTGCAAGGATTTTATGGTGGATCGGGTGCAGATTCGATTTGCCAAGGCAGCGGGTGCATCTATTATTCTATTAATTGTAGCTGCCTTAACGGATGAAACATTACGCGATTTATATAGCTATGCAACGAGCTTAGGCTTGGAGGTACTGGTAGAGGTGCATGATAAGGAAGAGCTTCAACGTGCGCTTGCAGTAGATGCCAAGTTAATTGGTATCAATAATCGTGATTTACGCACCTTTGAGGTTAGTCTAGCACATACACAAGAAATTGCAGAGGTTTTCCCATTTGACGAGAAGCGTGTGTTAATTAGTGAAAGTGGTATTTGGTCACAGGAGGATGCGCAGAAGGTAGCAGCGATGGGCGCAAGCGGTGTGCTTGTTGGTGAGGCTTTAATGCGTAGTGGGGATGCAGGCATAGCGTTGCAACAATTACAGGTATTGAAAGAGGAGGCATCTGTATGACGAAGGTGAAAATTTGTGGCTTGCGTGAGCCAGAGCATGTTATGACGGCTGTGCAGGCAGGTGCAGATGCTATTGGTTTTGTCTTTGCACCAAGTAAACGCCGTGTATCGCTTGAGCAGGCACAGCACCTAGCACAGCAAATACCAGAGGGCGTTTTAAAAATTGGTGTGTTTGTAAATCCAACGCCCGCTGAATTAAAGGAAGCAGTAGAACGTGTGCCGCTAGATTATGTACAATACCACGGGGAGGAAACACCAGCGTTTATTCAGAAGCAGGGCTATCCAGCCATTAAGGCATTGTCAGTACGTAAAAAAGAGGATGTGCAAGCTGCTGCCAATTATCAGGTGGACTATTATTTATTTGATGCACCCGGCACTGATTTTAAAGGAGGTAGCGGTCATACTTTCGATTGGACACTGTTAGAGGAAGTAGGGATTCCACGAGAGAAATTAATATTAGCGGGTGGGCTTCATGCCGAGAATATTAACGAAGCCATCGCAAGCGTCACACCCTTTATGGTAGACGTATCAAGCGGTGTGGAAACAGATGGGGTAAAAGACCCTACAAAAATACAAGCATTTTTACAAGCAGTAAAGGGGGAAGCGCATCATGTCAATTGCAAATAGTGTACCTACAAAGGATGGACGTTATGGAAAGTTCGGCGGACAATTTGTACCAGAAACATTAATGACAGCCTTATTAGAGCTAGAAGCAGCCTATGATAAAGCGTTAAATGATCCAACATTTACAGAGGAGCTAGCTCATTATTTACAGGACTATGTTGGGCGAGAAACGCCACTTTATTACGCAGCCAATCTGACAAAGGAGCTTGGTGGTGCCAAAATCTATTTAAAGCGTGAAGATTTAAACCATACAGGCGCGCATAAAATTAACAATGCCATTGGGCAGGCACTGCTGGCAAAACGTATGGGCAAAAAGAAAATTGTTGCCGAAACAGGTGCGGGACAGCATGGTGTGGCAACAGCTACAGCCTGTGCATTATTAAATCTTGAGTGTGTTGTATTTATGGGAGCGGAAGATATTAAGCGCCAGCAGTTAAATGTCTTTCGAATGGAACTGCTTGGCACAAAGGTTCAATCTGTAGAGAGTGGCTCTAAAACATTAAAGGATGCTGTGAATGCGGCACTGCGCTACTGGGTGACGAATGTGGAGGATACCCATTATATTTTAGGCTCTGCATTAGGACCACATCCATTCCCAAAAATTGTACGTGATTTTCAGTGTGTGATTGGTGTTGAAACAAGAAAGCAAATTTTAGAGAAGGAAGGACGTTTACCAAATGCAGTTGTTGCCTGTATAGGAGGTGGCAGCAATGCGATTGGTATGTTCCATCCATTTGTTGATGATGAGGAAGTAGCCTTATATGGCGTGGAGGCAGCAGGCGCGGGGCTTGAAACAGGCAAGCATGCGGCAGCGATTGCAGGCGGACAATTAGGCGTGTTACATGGTGCCTATATGTATTTATTGCAGGACGACAATGGCTTTGTGCAGGAGGCACACTCTATTTCAGCGGGATTAGATTATCCAGGAAAAGGACCAGAGCATTGCTATTTACATGATATTGGTCGTGCCCAATTTGATGCGATAACAGATGATGAAGCATTAGAGGGCTTGCAATTATTATGCCGAACAGAGGGCATTCTCCCAGCGCTTGAAAGCTCTCATGCTATTGCCTATACAGCAAAGCTTGCCAAAACAATGCCGCAAGATCAGGTAATTGTTGTATGTTTATCAGGCCGAGGCGATAAGGATGTACATACCGTGCGAGCAGCATTAGGAGGGGATGAAAAATGACAACTTTACAACAGGCAATTGAGCAGGTGCAAATCGCAGGGCATAAAGCTTTTATACCCTATATCATGGCTGGTGATGGAGGACTTGAAACCATTCAACCAACGATTTTAAGTTTGCAGCAGCTAGGCGTTACGGCTATTGAAGTAGGGATTCCTTTTACAGACCCTGTAGCAGACGGCCCAACGATTGAGCAGGCAGGTGAACGTGCACTTGCAGCAGGCGTGACCTTAAGAAAGGTGCTGCAAACATTAGCTTCATTTCGCGAAGAAATCAAAGTACCATTAGTTGTCATGACCTATTTTAATCCTGTCTTAGCTTATGGCTTAGATAATTTTGCTCAAGCCTGTGTAGCAGCAGGCGTTAAGGGATTAATCGTACCTGATGTGCCATTAGAGGAAAGCGAGATTTTGCGTGAAGCTTTAAATCCATATGCCATTGATATTGTACAATTGGTATCATTAACGAGCCCTCCAGAGCGCATCGCTCGTATTGCAGCAGCTAGCCAAGGCTTTGTATATGCTGTAACGGTCAATGGGATTACAGGTGCACGTGCCGATTTTGCGGATAATTTAGAGCAGCATTTTGCACGCTTGCGTCAAGCAAGTCCGATCCCTGTGCTAGCAGGCTTTGGCATTTCTACGCCTGAGCAAGTCAAAAGCATGGGCGCATTAGGAGATGGCGTTATTGTTGGTAGCGCCATTGTAACAGCTCTGCATAAGGGCGATATGGCAACAGTGCAAGCTCTAGTAGCTGCCTCAAAAGATATACGAACAAAGTCTACTCAATGAGTAGGCTTTTTTTATGGCGGATAGAACGCTAAAAGTGGTGGATAGAATGAGGAAAGTGACGGATAGAATATCAGAATTGACGGATAGCACGAGAAAATCCACCTGATAAAGAGAATAGTGCGGATTGTATAGAAATTCGGTATAATAGCCTTCGTAAGGAAGTGAGAAGATGATTCTATCAAAAAAAAGATGGCAGGTGGAGCGCCCAGATGCCACACTTGTACAAGCATTGCAAAATGACTTACAACTTTCTGCGATTGCAGCGAAAATTTTAGCGGCAAGAGGCTGTGAAACAACAGCAGATGCAGAGAGCTTAATAAATATGACTGAGACAAGTATACATGATCCATTGCTAATGAAAGGTATGGCTGAAGCAGTAGCACGAATTGAGCAAGCATTAGATAATGGAGAGAAAATCTTGATTTATGGCGATTATGACGCGGGTGCGACACGTTTCTAAGTGAAAAGCTTAGACACTAGATTTTCTAGGAGAACTGATTCCTTGATAGGTGGAATGATAGGGTAACGCCTTGAAACGCCTACTCTGATACTCCGACATGCTTTTACCAAGGTTAAGTAGGAAAGTATGAAGCTCGGTGAAGTCGGCAGAGAGATACCGTAAGTTTACGATAATGGTAAATCACGAAAGCTGTCTAGAGGTAGATGGTGTATCCTATATGCCGGGAGTCCATAAAATATCTATGGTTAGAATGTGCTGCATAAGCACTGACGAATCTCTGAATGTACGGATCTAGACGTAGACATTGTAGAAATGCAATGGGTGGCAATGCCATCGTATGTGTGGGTAAGTAAGAATCTGGCGTTATGAAAGCCCATAGCTTGTTACAGGCAAGTTCCAGCATACAGGACTATAGGAGAAACCTAAGGATATATGTAGGGATAAAGGAATCGGAACGTGGAAAGCGGAGGATGTGGAGGTATTAACCTACCTGTGAAGCAGTTCAATATATAAAGGGGCAACCTATTAAAATTGATTAACTTTCCGTGAGAGTGGAGTCACAGTACCATTGAAACCGTGATAATAAGCGGTGGAGGGATAGGCTCTAGTCGGAACTTTCAAAGACTTATAAATGCATAACAAATCACAGATTCGAGTATGACTAATAGAATCACCACTTGAGAAGGGGCTGATGTCTGTGGCGAATTCACGAATCGCAAAACATGTTAAAAAGTCCAAACTAAGAAATATGGAATACTACAGCATGCAAGATACATTCGATATGCTGTATGACCATAGTTCAAGAGGTAGTAACTTTAAATAAAAGAAATTATTAAGGGTATTCGAGATGATTGTGGCTCAAACGACCAAGCAAGAAAAATTGCATTATACAGCTCAACTGTAATAGGGCTTCATCAATATTTCCGTATAGCCACAATGATAGCTGAGGATATGGGAAACATTGCGTATGAAATCAATGCATGTTTAAAAGACCATCGAATGAAACGGCGAATCAAGAAGGCGGGTGTTATTACATCCGACTTTATTAAGAAAGAATACGGAAAAAGCAAACAACTTAGATTTATATCAGGAGCACCGTTTCTACCTATTGGCTACATTAAACACAAAAGTCCAATAATGAAACGCAATGTAGTAAATGCATATACAAAAGAAGGTAGAGAAGAAATTCATAGAAATCTATCTACTATTGATGTCAATATACTACGCTTTTTAATGGAACATCCAATTCCACAACGAAGTATTGAATATAATGATAATCGTATTGCATTATATTGTGCATAAAGAGGTAAATGTTATGTAACAGCGCAAGAATTAAATCCGATGACTTTACATTGACATCATAAAGTACCACGATTGCAAGGTAGTACTGATGAATATAAAAACCTCTGCATAGTTGATAAAGAAATACATATCTTGATACATGCAAAAGATGAAGCAGTAATCCCAAAATATAAAGCTTTAATAATGAACATCAGTATGTTAAGTAAGCTAAATACACTAAGAAAGAAACTTGAACTAGAAGCATTAACAATCTAAATTTGGACGATTAGACATAGTAAACAATAAAGTGAATTCTGTTTAGTTATGTAGATTACAAAAGTTTTGAATGTTTTCGATGGAACGCCGTGTGAGGTGAAAATCTCATGCACGGTGTGAAGTGGGGGAAAAGCTGGAGATGACTTCAAAGGCTTACCTATCACTATATGGAATCACAAGCACAACCGTGATGTTAAATGTTCTGCTTGATCTTGGGGCAGATGTATCGTTTAAGATACCGAATCGTTTTATTCATGGCTATGGCCCGCATGAGGCATTATTCCGTGAAGCCTATGATGAGGGTGTACAGTTAATTATTACAGTGGACAATGGCATATCAGGTATTGAGCCGATTCGCATGGCAAAGGAGCTAGGCATGGATGTGATTGTAACGGATCACCATGAGCCGGGTGAGGAGCTGCCGCCAGCAGATATTATTTTACATCCTCGTATACCAGAGGGGCATTATCCATTTGGGGAGCTTGCGGGAGTTGGAGTAGCCTTTAAGCTAGCACATGCGCTTTACGGAGAATTGCCAACCCATTTGCTTGAGTTTGTTGCGATTGGTACGGTAGCGGATTTAGTGCCACTTGTGGATGAAAATCGTTATCTTGTGAAGCGTGGCATACAGGAAATGCGCCGTTCTCTTAGTCCGTGGGTGCAGGCGATGTGTGATGTAGCAAGCACAGAGCAGGCAAAAATTAATGAAGAAACGATAGGCTTTTATTTTGGCCCACGCTTAAATGCTGTTGGACGACTTGGGGAAGCGGCTCCTGGCGTTCATCTATTAATGGCTGAGGATAGTGCCAAAGCAGCTGCCTTGGCAAAGCAACTTAATGCCTGCAATGCAGAGCGCAAAGACCTGGTGAAAAGCATTACAGATGAAGCTGTTGCCTTAATTGAAGCAGATAAAAAGATTGGCGATTCCTTAGTGCTTGTTGTGGCAGGTGAAGGCTGGAATGCAGGGGTTGTTGGTATTGTCGCCTCGCGTTTAGTTGAACTGTATTATCGCCCAACCATTGTGCTATCACTTGATGCAGAGAAAGGTATAGCGAAAGGCTCTGCTCGTAGTATTGAAGGCTTCCATCTATATAATGAGCTTGCTAAAAATCGAGATATTTTGCCGCATTTCGGTGGACATCCTATGGCTGCAGGTATGACCTTATCATTAGAGCATGTGGATGAACTACGTACTCGCTTAGATGCTCAGGCAAGAGCCTGTTTAACAGAGGAGCAATTAACACCTGTTGTTCATATTGATATCCCGCTGCGCCTTGATGAAATTTCAGCAGATGCCATTGAGGAAATTGCTATGCTTGGTCCATTTGGTACAGATTTTCCAAAGCCTACGTATGTGCTGGAAGATGTAGAAATTGCATCGATGCGTAAAATCGGGGCAGCTGATAACCATATTAAAATGGAGCTAACAGATGGTTATGAAAAGCTAGATAGTGTTGGCTTTAATAAAGGACATTTACACGATGAGCTAACATACGGCATTAAGGTGTCCTTTATAGGAGATTTACAAATTAATGAATGGCAAGGACGCAAAAAGGCTCAATTTATGATTGAGGATGTACAAACAACAGAATGGCAATTATTTGATATTCGAGGTATTCGTCAAACAGCTCGTTGGTTGAATACAGTGCCAAAAGATGTTGCCATATTTATTGCCTTTCGTCCAGAAACGATGACATATTATCAATCATTAATTGGTGCACCAATTGTGGTGGTTGATCCTGCCCTATCAAATATTGAGCAAAGTGATTATATTGTGCTATTAGATTTGCCACAAAGTATTGAGAGGTTAGAGGCGGTTTTACAGAAAACAAAGCCTTCGCGTATTTATGCGCATTTTTATATACCAGATTCACAATACTTTAGCGGTTTACCTACTCGTGAGCAATTTGCTTGGTATTATAAATTTTTGAAAAATCGACCAGCCTTTCCGCTTAATATGCATATTGCCGATTTAGCCAAGCATACAGGATGGCCATTAGAAGCATTAAAATTTATGACACAGGTGTTTTTTGAGCTCGGTTTTGTTAAAATGGAGAATGGACTGACAACTGTCAACGTGAATGTCCCAAAACAAGCACTAACAGAGGCACCGTCTTACAAACACCGTTCACAGCAGATTGAAATGGAGCAAAAATTAGTTTATGCCCCCTATATTGAATTAAAACAATGGTTTGATGAACGATTACAGAACTAGACGAAAACGTTTCGTAGGAGGAACAATTACATGGATTTAAAGCAATATGTTACAACGGTTGAAAACTGGCCAAAAGAGGGCATTACCTTCAGAGATATCACAACAATTATGGATAATGGTCCTGCCTATAAATATGCAACAGATCAAATTGTCGAGTATGCCAAAGAATTAGGTGCTGAAATTATCGTAGGCCCTGAAGCTCGCGGTTTTATTATTGGTTGCCCTGTAGCCTATGCACTGCAAATTGGCTTTGCTCCTGTCCGTAAGCCTGGCAAATTACCACGAGAAGTGATTAGTGTAGATTACGGTCTTGAATATGGACAAGATACATTAACAATGCATAAGGATGCCATTAAGCCAGGGCAAAAAGTATTGATTTGTGATGATTTACTGGCAACTGGTGGTACAGTAGAGGCGACTGTTCGCTTAATAGAGCAATTAGGCGGACAAGTAGTAGGCTGTGCATTTTTAATTGAGCTTGTAGAATTAAATGGTCGTGCAAAGCTTGGCGACTTAGATATTAAAGCGCTTATCCAATATTAAGAGGGTTAAAGAATCCGCCTAGCATGAAGGTCTTTCACTTCATGTTAGGCATTTTTTATTATATGTTATCTTCTTCATCATAGGACTTGATAATTTTTTGCAGTGTTTGCAAAGTATCGTAGAAATCTGTGTACTTTTCGATACCAATATCGTCAATTACTCTCCTTTGAATAGCTTGCCAAATAGGTCTTGCTTCATTGAGCTTTGCGAAGCCCTTATCAGTAAGCGTAATATTTTTACTGCGAGCATCTTGCGTATCCTTTGTTAGCTGTACATAATCTTGTTCCTTTAATAGACGGATATTGCGTGTAACAGTTGTTTGGTCAAGCTGCAAAATATCACCTAAGCGACTAATCGACACAGCTTGGTAATGAGCGATGTTTGCCAGCATGGAATATTGTGTGATTTTTAAACCTGTAGGCTGAAGTAGCTTATCATATAATTGCGTGACAACCCTTGTTTTTTTTCGAAGGTTTGCACAAACACATATTTGTGTATAATCTATGTTTTTCATAGCCTTACACTCCTTTAAAAAATTCAACTTATGTCAAGTATACACCGAAGAGCTGGAAATCCCTTCTTGACAGCTATTCTTATTACCTTCATTATATATGTATATACATACTTTTAACAATAGACATAGAAAAGTAGGTGTCTTTATGAAACGTATTCATTATAGCTGGCTAATTTTAGTTGTTACTTTTTTTTCAATTATTGTAGCGGGGATTACAATTTCCTCAGCAGGTGTTTTTATAGACCCTCTTGAAAGGGAATTCCATTGGGAACGTTCAACAATTGCCTTAGCATTTGCCATCAGCTTATTTTTGTATGGTATATCGGGACCGTTTATGGCAGCGTTACTTGAAATTATAGGCTTAAAGAAAATGATGTTAAGCGCAATGGCTACGTTGATGGTCGGGATGGCGTTCACTTTTATTATGAGTCAAGCATGGCAGTTAATCATAATCTGGGGAGGTATAATTGGTCTTGGTGCAAGCCTCTTTTTAACAGTGCTAAGCCCGTATGTGGCTAATCATTGGTTTGTGAAGCGAAGAGGGCTAGCGGTTGGTATTTTAACGGCTAGCACAGCAACAGGTCAATTAATTTTATTGCCAGTTTTAGCTATGATGATTGAACACTATTCTTGGAGAGGTGCCATCAGCTTAATTCTTATTCTTAGTGCCATTATGTTTATGCTGATTGCCATTGTCATTAAAAACAAACCGCAGGATATAGGTATCACGCCGTATGGGCAGGAAGGTGTGGTAGAGGAACAGCCTGTTCATATTAATAAAAATCCAATTACGATTGCCTTTAATGGTTTGTTAGCGGCAGTTAAAGTAAAAGCATTTTGGCTATTGGCAGGTAGCTTTTTTATTTGTGGGCTATCAACAAGTGGACTAATTGGTACGCATTTTGTTTCTTATTGTATTAGCTTTGGCATCCCTTTAGTGACCGCTGCATCATTGCTATCATTTATGGGTGTCTTTAATTTACTTGGGACAACAATCTCAGGCTGGCTATCTGATCGTTTTGACAATCGTTGGCTATTGTTTTGGTATTATTTATTAAGAGGGGCTTCTTTATTATTACTGCCGTATGCACTTGCACAAGGGTCACTTATTTTATTAACAATTTTTGCAATATTTTATGGACTTGATTGGATTGCTACAGTGCCGCCAACCATTAGCATTACACGCCAAACATTTGGTATGCAGCAAAGTAGTGTCATCTATGGCTGGATATTTGCAGCACACCAAGTAGGGGCCGCCGTTGCTGCATATGGAGGGGGACTTATTTATAAGTTTTTCAATGCTTATACATGGGCATTTTTCCTTGCAGGTCTATTTTGTGCCATGGCGAGTTTATGTGTGATTATTATTAAAAAGCAACCTAAAGCGCATTTATAATGAAAAAGTTGAACACCGATAAAAGGGTTCAACTTTTTTTGACTTATTTCAAACAAAAGTTTATAATACAAACAAATATAATAAAAGGTGATGCTATGAATGAAAGAGAACAGGCGGTGCTTGCTTTAATTCGCCAAAATCCGTTTATGTCTCAGCAGGAGATGGCAGATGCTATGAATCTGTCGCGTCCTGTGCTTGCGAATTTAGTGTCGAATTTAATGAAGCAAGGAAAAATTGTAGGTCGTGCATATATTTTACCTGAAGAAAATGAAATTATTTGTATCGGGGGAGCTAATTTAGACCGTAAATTTCATGTGAAGGGCAATGTTCAATTTGGGACATCCAATCCTGCGAGCTCTTCCTTTAGTGTAGGAGGCGTTGGTCGCAATATTGCTGAAAACTTAGGCAGATTAAACCATCAAGTAACGTTATTGACAACGGCTGGTAAGGATGCCGATTGGCAAGTTATTCAAGAGGCTTC
This sequence comes from Lysinibacillus sp. NPDC098008, assembly GCF_044760715.1. NCBI lineage: Bacteria > Bacillati > Bacillota > Bacilli > Caryophanales > Bacillaceae > Lysinibacillus > Lysinibacillus sp. NPDC098008. The sequence continues at coordinate 7,342 of NZ_JBIWBA010000009.1, read as the reverse complement.
TGAGCCCTTTATGAATTTACGTTATGTGGAGCAGCTACCAGAGGCTTCTACTGGTTCCTATACAGCCATTATGGATGAGCAGGGAGAGCTAGCGTTAGCTGTCGCGAATATGGAGGTTTATGACCTTCTGCTACCGAGTTTGTTACAGAAATATGAAACAATGCTTGTCAATGCTGGCTGCTTTATTTTGGATTTAAATTGTCCAAAAGAAACAGTGGCTTATATGCAGCAAGTAGCGATTGCGCGTGCTATCCCACTTGTTATTGTGCCTGTATCCTCACCTAAAATGAATCGCTTACCTGAAACATTGCAGGGTGTCACATGGTTTATTTGCAACACAGATGAGGCAGAAACAATTGTTGGACATCCAATTGACAACGCTACCCATTATGAAAAGGCATTACACAAGCTTCTGCAGCTAGGAGCTGAGCATGCTGTTATCACAGCGGGCAGCAGGGGTGTCTATGCAGCATCTGCCACAATTGCACCAAGTCATTTTGCTGCGAAGGCAATAGACAAAATTGAGGATGTCACAGGCGCAGGAGATGCCTTTGTCAGTGCGGTTATCCATAGCTGGCTGACAGGGCAAGCTTTTACAACATGTATTGATGCTGGGCTAACAAATGCTAAAAATACGCTGGCATCTCCTTATACTGTAAGACCAGAATTATCAGTTGATGTGTTAAAAAGTGAAATGGAGGAATAACAACATGAAAGAATTTATCGTATTATCAGAGGAAGTAAAAGCAGGACAAGCAAAGGGCTTACCAATCGTTGCATTAGAATCAACAATTATTTCACATGGTATGCCATACCCGCAAAACGTACAAACTGCACGAGAAGTCGAGCAAATTATTCGTGATAATGGTGCAGTGCCAGCGACAATTGCCTTAATTGATGGCAAAATAAAAATTGGTTTATCGGATGAAGAGCTTGAAATGTTTGGCAATGCGCAAGATGTAGCAAAAGCTTCTCGTCGTGACTTAGGCTATTTACTTGCAACGAAAAAATTAGGTGCTACAACAGTTGCAGCGACAATGATTTGTGCAGAGCTTGCAGGTATCGAAATTTTTGTAACAGGTGGTATTGGTGGCGTACACCGCGGTGCGGAAACAACAATGGATATTTCGGCTGACTTAGAAGAATTAGCACAAACAAATGTAGCCGTTATTTGTGCAGGAGCAAAATCTATTTTAGATATTGGTTTAACATTAGAGTATCTTGAAACGAAAGGCGTACCAGTTGCTGGCTATGGTACGGCTGAATTACCAGCATTCTATACACGTCAAAGTGGCTTTGATGTAAACTTCCAGCTTGATACACCAGAGGAAGTTGCTGAAATGCTACGTGCGAAATGGCAATTAGGCTTAAAAGGTGGCGCTGTGATCGCAAATCCAATTCCAGAAGCGGATGCATTAGAGCATGCATTTATTACAGCTATTATTGAAAAAGCTTTAGTAGAAGCTGAAGAGAATGGTATTCAAGGTAAAAATGTTACACCATTCTTACTTGGAAAAGTAAAGGAGCTAACAGAAGGCAAAAGCCTTGATGCAAATATTGCATTGGTGAAAAATAATGCAGTAGTAGGTGCAAAAATTGCTGTAGCCTATAATCAACTACATTAATTTATTTATGTACGCTTTTTCATAGAATATTAGCAAAATAAAAGGCTCTTTGCGGTTGAATCGCAAAGGGCCTTTTTCAGTAGCATTTACATTATTTTTTGCTATTTTTCAAACTGTTCACGAGATTAACGCAACTAAATGATACACTCCCTTTACAAGCGACACCAATGTTTTATACAATTAAGCTTATATCTAATCTGAAAAATTTGACGAGCAAGGTGGACATGTTATGGCGAAAGAGCAAATTTTGACTCCTGAGGACGTTTTTGAGTTGGTCAAATCCTACATGAATGCTGAAAATGTCGCATTCGTGAAAAAAGCATATGAAGTAGCAAGGGATGCTCATATTGAGCAATTCCGTAGCTCTGGTGAACCGTATATTATTCACCCAGTACAAGTAGCAGGTATTCTCGCTGAATTACAAATGGACCCAGCAACTGTAGCGGCAGGTTTTTTACATGATGTTGTCGAAGATACGGATGTTACACGGGATGATTTGGTACGGGAATTTGGTGAAGAGGTAGCCGTGCTTGTTGACGGTGTAACAAAGTTAGGGAAAATTAAATATTTATCAAAAGAAGCACAGCAAGCAGAAAATCATCGAAAAATGTTTGTAGCAATGGCACAGGATATTCGTGTGATTTTAATTAAGCTAGCAGACCGTCTTCATAATATGCGTACATTAAAGCACTTACCTGCTGAAAAACAACGACGCATTTCAAAAGAAACATTAGAAATTTTTGCACCACTTGCACATCGTCTTGGAATTTCGGCTGTTAAATGGGAGCTTGAAGATACAGCACTTCGCTATTTAAATCCACAGCAATATTACCGTATTGTTAGTTTGATGAAGAAAAAGCGAGAAGAACGTGAAGCTTATCTAGAGAATGTAATGGCTGAAATGAAGTCACAGCTAGCAGAGGTCGAAATTGAGGCAGATATATATGGTCGACCAAAACATATTTATAGTATTTATCGCAAAATGGTACTGCAAAAAAAGCAGTTTAATGAGATTTATGATTTATTAGCCATTCGTGTACTTGTCGATAGCATTAAAGATTGCTATGCCGTGTTAGGAATTGTTCATACATTGTGGAAGCCAATGCCAGGTCGCTTTAAAGACTATATAGCGATGCCAAAGCAAAACTTGTATCAATCCTTGCATACAACAGTCATAGGACCTTATGGCGACCCATTAGAGGTACAGATTCGCACAAAGGAAATGCATCAAATTGCTGAGTACGGGATTGCAGCACACTGGGCATATAAAGAGGGTAGAAAGGTCGATCAACAAAAGCAAAATGTCGATCAAAAACTAACATGGTTCCGTGAAATTTTAGAATTCCAAAATGAATCATCCAATGCTGAGGAATTTATGGAATCCTTAAAATTTGATTTATTTTCTGATATGGTTTACGTCTTTACACCTGAGGGCGATGTTATTGAGTTGCCAGCAGGCTCTGTTCCGATTGATTTTGCCTATCGTGTCCATTCAGAGGTTGGAAATCGTACAATTGGTGCAAAGGTTAACGGTAAAATGGTGCCGCTTGATACACCATTAAAAACAGGCGATATTATTGAAATTTTAACATCTAAGCAATCCTTTGGACCAAGCCGTGATTGGCTAAAGATAGCTCAATCCTCACAGGCAAAAAATAAAATTAAACAATTCTTTAAACGTCATTTGCGCGAAGAAAATATTGTCAAAGGAAAAGATATGATTGAAAAAGAAATTCGTGCACAAGATTTCGATTTAAAGGAAACGATGTCAGCAGAAAACTTAAAACGTGTTTGTGATAAGTTTAATTATACAAACGAAGATGACTTATATGCGGCAGTTGGCATGAATGGTATTACTGCACAGCAAGTTGTGAATCGTTTAGCCGAAAAACGTCGCAAAGAGCGTGAGCAGGAAGAAGCCTTAGAGAAAATCGAACAAAAAATGAAAAATCCGGTTCCCCAAAAACGCACAGAATCAGGTGTCATTGTCAAGGGGATTGATAACATGCTGATTCGCCTGTCACGCTGCTGTACGCCTGTGCCTGGCGATGATATTGTAGGCTTTATTACAAAGGGTAGAGGTGTATCTGTGCACCGTGCTGACTGTCCAAATATTCAAGTGGAAGATGAGCAGGAGCGTTTAATAGAGGTTGAATGGGAGCATGGTATAACACCTGTGAAAAAAGAATACCCTGTTGATATTGAAGTGTCAGCGTTTGATCGACCGGGAATTTTAAACGAAGTGATGCAAATTGTTAGTGAAGCAAAAACAAATATTTTAGCGGTCAGTGGACGTGCTGATCACGATAAAATCGCAACCATTCATTTAACGATTGCCATTTCAGATATTTCGCATTTGCATAAAGTTGTTGAACGAATTAAACAAACACCTGATATTTATTCGGTACAGCGTGTGATCAATTAATCGTAAGCAACATAGATAGGATTGGAGTTTGAACGCATGAAAGTAGTATTACAGCGCAGTAAGGCTGCCTCTGTTACAGTGGATGGAACTGTGACGGGAGCGATTGATCAAGGCTATGTACTTTTAGTGGGGATTACACAGGGAGATACACAGGAGGACATCGCCTATTTAGCTAAAAAAATAGCGAATTTACGCCTTTGGGAAGATGCTGAGGGGAAAATGAATCATTCCATTTTAGAGCATGGAGGCGCTATTTTATCTGTTTCACAATTTACGTTATATGGGGATGTCAAAAAGGGGAATCGACCAAGCTTTACAGGTGCAGCAAGACCAGAAGTAGCAGAACCACTATGGGAAGCTTTTAATCAAGCATTACGTGAGCATGGCTTACAGGTGGAAACAGGTATTTTTGGTGCAATGATGGATGTGGCACTCATTAATGATGGTCCAGTAACAATACTTCTAGAATCAAAATAATGGTACATTTCCTATCATTCCTTCATATACTAAAGAGTATGGTTAGTTTTGTAGGAAGGAGTGTCTTAAATATGACGCAGATGGAAAGTATATCAAATCCATATTTATACGAAACGCTTAAAATGATGGTTGGTCAGGCAATTGTTGTGCAAACAGAAAAAAGTATTCAGCAAGGTATTCTAATGTCGATACTACCTGACCATATTGTGTTAGAAATAAGTCGTACAGCTTTCTTTATTGCGATGGAGGAAATTGTATGGGTAACATTGGATACAAGTAAAAAATAAATGTATAGGAACCTTTCAATCATGGATGATGGAAGGTTCTTTTTTATGGCTCGTAATGATGCTTTTAAAATAATAGAAAATTAATACTTTACAATAAATTTAAACTAATGTATATTTATTTTCAATTAACGACATATAGCGACAAAAGGGATTGATAGGTGCTAATGTCTAACTTAAGTAAAGTTGGTGTTTAAATGGAAGAAGAGCAAGTAGTAAAAAAGAAAAGTTGGTTGAAAGTACCTCATACATATACCATTATTTTTGCTATTATTTTTCTAGCAGGTATTGCGAGCTATATTATTCCAGCAGGTGAGTTTGAGCGTGTAGAGGATGAAGAAGGGCGAATGCTCGTTGTCGATGGTAGTTACCATCAGATTGAAAGTGATCCTGTATCATTTTTCGAAGTGTTTACAGCGGTTCCGATGGGGTTGGAAAAAGGGGCTCAAATTATCTTCTATATTTTCTTGGTAAGTGGTGTATTTGGGATTATTCGTTCCACAGGAGCTATTGAAGCAGGTGTCTATAAAGGTGTAAAAGCTTTAGAGGGCAGAGAAAAGCTACTAATACCGTTATCAATGATTTTATTCTCTGTTGGTGGCTTTACAATGGGAATGGCTGAGGAAACAATTATTTTTGTTCCGATTGGTGTCGCAATCGCCCGTGCAATGGGCTTTGATGCTGTAACAGGAACAGCGATGATCACACTTGGTGCGGCTAGTGGATTTTTTGGAGGAATGCTTAATCCCTTTACAGTAGGTGTGGCGCAATCATTAGCAGATGTACCGCTGTTCTCAGGAATTGGCTTCCGTGCTGTTGTCTATGTGTTTGTGCTAGCCTTTGCTATTTTTTATGTATCTCGTTATGCCTTTAAGGTGAAAAAGAATCCACAGGCTAGTGTTATTTATGATATTGAGCAAAAGGCTAAATCGACTGTGGCTACGCTTGATATTCCTTCATTAACAGGAAAACATAAACTAGTATTTCTTGTAATGGCTTGTGGGATTGGTTTTAATATTTACGGAGTCTTTAATTGGGGCTGGTTTTTAACGCAGTTAACCGCATCATTTTTAATTATGGGTCTTATTGCAGGGCTTATTGGTGGGTTAAAGCCTGCCACTATTTTTGATTCCTTTATTGAGGGCGCAAAGGCTGTTACATTTGGTGCGTTAATTGTTGGGTTTGCTCGTGCTATTACTGTCGTATTAGAGCAAGGGAAAATTATTGATACAATCGTCTATGCGGCATCAGAAACAATCGGTCATTTGCCACATGCGATCAGTGCAATTGGTATGTTATTTATTCAAGCAATCTTAAACCTATTTATTTCATCAGGCAGTGGACAGGCAGCTGCAACAATGCCTATTATGATTCCGATTACAGATTTATTAGGATTAGAGCGACAAGTAGCTGTCTTAGCCTTCCAATATGGAGATTCATTAACAAACTCTATTATTCCTACCTCATCTGCATTAATGGCTTATTTAGCTGTTGCAGGTATCCCTTATGAAAAGTGGATCAAATTTATTTGGAAAATGATTCTTGGCTGGGCTATTATCGCATGTATTGCGTTAGTTGTTGCAGTAGCATTAGGAATTTCATAGGAAAAAGGGGAGTTCAAATAATTTTTGAACTCCCCTCAGACTGTAGACAAAAGCCATCGAGAGGTTCACTCTCGATGGGCTTTTGTCATTTTTCTTCCTATTTTATCTTTAACATTTGGTAATATACTACCAAATTCAACATACTCTTCGAGCATAGCTACCTTCTTAAGCTGCCTGCCACGTCCAAGTAGCCAGTTTCTTTAAATTCATGGCAGCAAAAGTAAGCATCGCCTGCATGGACAATTTTTTTAGACCTCTTAAGGTTGTCCAACGCATACCATGCTTTTCTTTTGCATCCGCAAATACACGCTCAATCGTTTCTTTGCGCTTTGCATAAATCTGTTTGATGTCATAGGAATGGCGTAAATGTTCAGCTTCCTCCACATACGACTCCCAAATATGGCGTTGAATGAGTTTTTGATGATGCTTACTTTCTGTACATTGGGAAAGGCTTGGACACTTCGCACAAATCAAAGGATTCGATTTATATTGACGATACCCTTCTTTAGTCGTTGTCGTATACTTCAATATCTGTCCTTGTGGACAAAGATAACAATTATAGTGCTCATCATATATATACTCATGCTTTCGGAAGAATCCATCTTTCGTTTTAGGACGTGTATAAGGAAGAACAGGCAACATTTGATTCTCTAATAAAAAATTCGTAATCGCTGGTGTTTTATAGGCTGCATCTGCCGCAACAGCTAATGGTTTTTGAACGTTTTCAATGACTTTTTCCACAAGTGGCTGTAATACATGACTATCGTGCACATTTCCCGGAGTTACAATGGCACCCAAGACAAAGCCCTTTTCATCTGTCGCTGCATGAAAAGAATACGCAAACTGCTTCGTACGTTCATCCTTCACGTAATAGCCACTTTCAGGATCTGTCGTGCTTTCCTTTATTTCTTTCCATTCTTCCTTTTC